>DUVS01000026.1 GCA_012840925.1 Bacillota bacterium | reverse complement strand
ACACAGAACCGTCCCCTGTCTCACCCTTATACCGGGCAAGAAACTGCTTTGTCCTCTCTTCCTTTGGATTGCCAAACACTTCCTGAGGAGCACCCTGTTCGACAATCGCACCGTCGTCCATGAATATAACTCGATCTGCCACTTCCCGGGCAAAGTCCATTTCATGGGTAACAATAATCATGGTAGTATTGCGCTCTGCCAGATTCCTGATTACCTTCAGCACTTCCCCGGTAAGCTCAGGGTCCAAGGCAGAAGTAGGCTCATCAAAACATAGAATATCCGGTTCCAAGGCCAACGCGCGGGCAATGGCCACACGCTGCTGCTGCCCGCCAGAGATCATATGGGGGTAATAGTCCAGTTTATCTGACAAGCCCACTTGCGCAAGGATCGCTTTCCCCTGCTCTTGAATCTCTTCCAGAATCGCTTTCTTGTGCTGTTTATAGTCAGGCCGTTCTTTGGCCAACAGTTCCAAGGCCAGGGTAACGTTCTTAAAAACCGTGTATTGGGGGAACAGGTTGAAGTTCTGAAAAACCAGGCCGAAGTGCATGCGCTTTTTCCTCACTTCGCTTTCCCGCTGGGTAGCAGGATCCGCTGCGTCAAAGATTACCTTGCCGCTGACAACGATTTTTCCTCCATCGGGCTTTTCCAGGAAATTGAGGCAGCGCAGCAGCGTAGTCTTCCCGCTCCCGGATGAACCAATGATGGCGATTGTCTCGCCCTTTTCCAGGGAAAAGTCGATCTTCTTCAGAACCTCATGTGTTCCAAACCACTTTTCAATATTTATGACTTCCAGAATCGGCAACCTAATCCCACCTTTTATGTGCGGAAATAGCCTAGTTTCTTTTCAAGCCGGTCGAGAAGCAGGGTCAATACACCCACAAAGACCAGGAAATAAATGCCAGTAGCAAACAAAGGCCAGATCAGCCCTTTGTTGGAATACTCATTGGCCATCATGATGATTTCTTTGTTGGAAATAATGCGGGCAAGGGCTGTATCTTTAACCAAAGTGATCACTTCGTTGCCAACCGGAGGAAGGATCCGCTTCACGACCTGCAGCAGGATGACGTGGAAGAAGATCTGTCTCTTGGTCATGCACAGAACCTGGCCGGCTTCATACTGACCCTGCGGTATGCTTTCAATGCCGCCGCGGAAAATCTCTGAGAAGTAGCAGGCGTAATTGATGACAAAGGTCACCGTTGCCGCGACAAAACGGCCGGAATAACCACTTGGCCAGCGAAACCACAGGCTCATCAGGCTGGGCCCGTAGTATACGACGATGACTTGCAGCATCAGCGGGGTGCCCCGGATAATCCAGACGAATGTCCGGACAAGCCACCGCAGCGGCCTGAAGCGGCTCATGGATCCGAAGGATATGATCAAACCCAAAGGCAGGGAAAACAGCAGGGTTAAAGCAAAAAGGCGGCAGTTGAGGAGAAACGCCTCAGTCAGCCGTTGAATAACCACAGGGATTTCATTCATGTCTGTTCAACCTCGATGATTAGTTAGCGGGACAGGGGGTTGCCCCTGTCCCGTCATTGATAGGTGCCTTATGCATACCTCCGTGCATGCAGCTATTGGCGCCCTTATGTATACCAGCTTATTCGACGTCGGCAAGTTCAAGCCCGTATTTTTCGGCCAGGACAGCCAAAGTTCCGTCGGCGCGGAGTTGGTCGAGAATTCTGTTTACTTCGGCGCAGATGTCGGACCCTTTGCGGAAGGCAATCCCGTAGTCTTCTTCGGCGAGGTAATCCACGATCACCAGATCGCTGTAGCTGGTACCAGGGCCGGTCATTGTCTTTGCCAATGTCAAGTCTAGTACGGCTGCATCGGCAGTCCCGGCTTTCACTTCGATTAGGCATTCGGTCTGAACGCTTTTGGGAATATAGTCGGCTTTGTTAAGATTGGCATCGGCCAAAATGGCTTCTTCACCTACGGAACCCTGCTCAGCTACTACTGTTTTGCCGATCAACGACGCTGTACCGTTATATGCAGCGTCTTTTTTCATCAGGACTACCTGAGCGTTTTTTACATAAGGTTTGGTGATCTCCATGTTTGCCTTGCGGTCTTCGGTGATTGTCAGGCCGTTCCAGATGCAGTCAATCGCTTTGGCGTTCAGTTCTATTTCTTTTGTGCTCCAGTCGATCTCGACGAACTGTGGCTTAAGGCCGAGTTGCTTGGTGACAACGATCGCCAGTTCGGTATCAAAACCGGTAAAAACGCCTTTTTCATCTGTGTAGTTCATAGGTGCATACACTGTATAACCAATAATCAGCTCGCCTTTTTTCTTGACATAAGCCAAATCGCTTTCGCCCTGAGCCAAGCTGGAAGCAGCCAGTACGAAAACCAGCGTTAACGACAACACCAACAGCAGTGATAGTTTCCTTACATTAACCTTTTCCATCGTTTTCCCTCCGGTATCAATCTGCACAGGATTTTGATTATATATTATATCACTGCTGCATGATAAAAAAAAGGCTTTTT
>DUVS01000025.1 GCA_012840925.1 Bacillota bacterium | reverse complement strand
GAATATTGTGTGGCAGTTTACACTGGACAATTACCGCAGGATTCTGGATCCAGTTTATTTACGGATTTTCGCCAATTCGTTTCTATTGGCTTTTCTAACCGGTGTGATTACACTGCTGGTCGGTTATCCGGTAGCTTACATTACCTCCCGGCTGGAACCGAAACAGCGCAATTTAGCTATTGGTTTGATCATCCTTCCGTTTTGGATTTCCAGTCTGCTGAGAACCTATGGCTGGGTGATTTTGCTGGGGAATTCCGGGATTGTCAACAATATTTTGATGGCTCTTGGATTGGTTGAGCAGCCGCTGCAGATGATGTATAAGTTCAGCACTACCCTTGTGGGCACGGCTTATATGCTGATACCCTTCATGATCATTGCCATCTACAATTCCGTGGATAAACTGGACAAGTCTTTGCTGGAGGCTTCCTATGATTTAGGGGCTAGCAAACGGCAGACGTTTTTCAGGATTGTCCTGCCTTTAACTGTTCCGGGGATTGCCGGCGGATTTACCTTGGTCTTTATTCCAGCCCTGGGCTTGTATTTTATCTCCGATCTGTTAGGAGGCGGGCAGACCATCTTCTTAGGCAATTTGATCAATACTCTGGTTAATAGAGGCCGCAACAGGCCTCTTGCGGCAGCATTTTCCCTGGGCATGATCGTGATGGTGATTTTGGTGGTGACCGTGTACAGCCGGGTGACAAAGAACAAAAGGGAAGGGTTTTTGTTATGACCAGGACCAATCGGTGGCAAATCATCTATCTGTCAATTTTCTTTGTCATACTGTACCTGCCGGTGTTGAGTGTGATTCTATACTCCTTTAATGCCAATGCTTCCACGGCAAAGTGGACTGGTTTGACTTTGGAATGGTACCGCCAGTTGTTTAGGGATCGGGTGATCGGTCAGGCTTTTGTCATCAGCATAGAGGTAGCGATTCTCACTGCCATTCTCTCTGCTATCCTTGGGACCGCTGCTGCTGTTGTTTCGCTATCCCTTACGGAAAGGATGAAAAAGGCTGTTCAGTGGGTCATGCTTTTACCACTGTTGGTTCCTGAAGTTGCCCTCGGTGTATCGCTGTTGATGTTTTTCAATGCTTTGGGGCTTCCCTTTGGGCATTTGACTCTGGTCTTGTCCCATTCGCTGTTCTGCGTACCCTATGTGTATGTCATGGTTAGGTTGAGGCTTGCCGAGATTGATCGGGCGATCATTGAATCAGCGAGGGACTTGGGAGCAACTAAATGGCAGACAGTTAAGACGATCATTTTGCCGTTGGTGATGCCGTCGATTATCACGGCTGGGCTGCTGGCAGTTGCCATGTCCCTGGACGATGTTGTGATTTCAACTTATATGTCCGGGCCCCGGACTACCACACTGCCGGTGCACATTTTCTCAATGATGCGGGTGGGCGTTACTCCCAAAGTAAATGCCCTTTGCACCTTGATTTTGTTTGGAACATTTCTCATAATAGGAGTAAACCAGTTTGTAAATAAAAACAGCAAACGGAGGGGGTTGTCTAGTTGAAGAGGTCCAATTACATAACGATGGGAGTTTTGTTGATTGCTGTGCTAGCTCTTGTTTGGATGACCAGCAATAAAGACAAGGGAGTGGAGATAAACCTGATGACCTGGGGCGGTGATTTTATCCCCAGGGTGATTATCGATGAGTTTACAGAGGAGACGGGTATTAAGGTCAACTATAAAGAAGTTACATCTAATGAGGACATGCAGTCCCTTTTGGAGGCCAATCCCGACCAATATGATCTGGCGGTAGTCACCGATTATATGGTGGATATTTTACGGCAAAACGGGATGCTGGAGAAACTGGACAAGTCTAAGATGCCGAATATAAAGAATATCAATCCGGTGTATCAAGGAAATTATTATGACCCAAATGACGAGTATGCCATTCCTTATGCTGTTTCTACATCGTTCTTGCTTGTAAATCCAGAGGCAGTGGCTCAGTTGGGAGCACAACCGATTACCAGCTATAAAGATCTGTGGCAGCCGGAGCTGAAAAACAAGATTGTGCTTATCGACTGGTCGGTGGAGATTATTGGGCTGGTGTTGAAATCCTTAGGCTATCAGTATAACGAGACTGATCCGGCGAAAGTTGCTCAAGCAAAGGAGAAACTGTTTGCTTTGAAGGATAACATCGTCAGGTTTGAAACAAATACTCCTGAGGATTCGCTGGTTAATGGTGAGGCTGTAGTTGGCTTCATGTATTCGAACCAAGCGGTGAAGGGGCAGGCGGCCAACCCAAAATTGCAGCCTGTATTTCCTGAAGAAGGCTTCCCGATTTACATTGACTGTTGGGTGATGTCCAAACAGGCACCTCATAAGGATGCCACCTATAAGTTCCTGAATTTTATCATGCAGCCTGAAATCGCAGCCCGTATTGCTGAAATGACTAAGTTTACAAGCCCCAACAAAGCTGCGGAGCAGCATTTGTCTGACGAGTTCAGGAATAATCCGATGCTGAATATGCCGGATGAAATTGCGAAGAACACCAATTTTTACATTGGTGTGGAAATAGTGCTTGAGGAATATGAACACATTTACTCAGAGTTCAAGCTGCGGTAAGCAGCGACGGGTGGGACAGGGGACGGTTCCCTGTCCCACTTTTTTTTGTCGAGGAACTTTGTGCTCAGTGATCGTTTGGCAGGGGACAGGGTGATGAGACAGAGTGAGACAGAGAGTGAGACAGGGAACCGTCCCCTGTCCACCCTGTCCACCTTAGGCAAATAGATAACTGTCATAATCACCGATGGGCTTGTAGCCTATTTTCTGATAGATGCTGTTGGAGATTGGATTGGCTAAATCGGCGAAAAGGGTACAGAACTGGTGGCCCGATTCCAACAACCGCTGGCTTAATGCTGCCACGCAGCTGGTGGCATAGCCGCGGCGCCTCAATTCCTTAGGTGTGTAAACCAGGTTGACGGCTACACCGCTGAGCGTTGGCCTGACTGCTCCAGCCATGGAGACAACTTTTTGTTGATGCTCCCACAAGAACAATGATCGATTGGCGATATACCGCTTGGCTATTTTCGTGCAGCTCTCAAGATCAGGCTCCTTAACGCCAATGTCGCTTTGAAACTGCACAATCGACTCAACAATAAATTCAAGATCTGTTTCTTGAGCTACCCGCAGTCGGCCTTCACCAATAACTTCCAGGTTTACTTTTCTCAACTCGTAAACACGCAGATGCATATCCGGTTTGGCGTTACTGCCAGTCTGTTTGATCCATAAGTCTGCAAACTGTTTAGCCAGCTGAGCCGGGCCTATCACACCTGGAATGCTGATGCTCCGTGCCAGAAGACCTTGGATCATGTACTCCAAGGCTTCGACTTGAATCCCTCGCGGGCTGTAAACCATCAGTTTTTCAGGGGGAGTCATGAGGGCAGCTAAGGCTAACTCGTTTCCATCTTGAACTGTAATCATGACCACATCAGGGTAACGGCCTGGATCTTGTTTCAGTCTTAAGGCTATTCCCAGCATTAGGTTGTTGAGTGCTTCCTCTTTTTCCAGGTGCACAAGTGTCTTATCCAAAAAACTTTGGATATGGCTGTGCCAAACAAAGCGCACGATGATCCCTCCATCCAGTCATCGGTAGTTTTCCAATTATTCACTCTGTCTTAGCCAGAATCCTGCTGTAAAGTGAGACGGGGGACGGTTCTCTGTCCCACTCCCTGCCCCACTGTCTTTGTACAGCTGTAAAGAATATGCTATATACGCTGATTGTTAGGCCGGCGATAAAGAGGAATGGGACAGAGAACCGTCCCCTGTCCCAACCCTTCTACAACACCACGGCTGCAGGCTTTTGGCTGTTTGCGGTGAATAATAAAGAACAAACAGACATTTCCAATGGGAGGCAGCTACATGATTGATCGTAAAAAACTAGTGACGAGGCACAATCCACAAATCCATGAGTTCGATCCCCTATCGCCATTAACTGTAGGAAACGGTGAGTTTGCTTTTTCGGTGGATGCCACCGGGTTGCAGACGTTTCCGGAAATCTATGACTCGGGAATGCCGTTATGTACGATGTCAAATTGGGGCTGGCACAGTTATACCACTCCTGATCACCTCGCAGGCAAGCAGATTAAGCCTACCCTATATGATACTTATGGCCGTCAAGTAGGCTACTATACCAGCCCAACCGGGCAGGAGGAGCTGTACGACTGGCTGAGAATCAATCCCCATCGGTTTCATCTGGGCCAAATTGGGTTGGAAATGAGTTTGGCGGATGGCAACCGGGTTCAGCCGAGCGATTTAAGTAATATTCAGCAAAGCTTGGATTTGTGGAATGGCACAATTATCAGCCAGTTTGATGTAGAAAATACACCGGTGAGAGTTACCACCGCCTGTCATCCTGACCAGGATCTGGTTGTGGTTTCAGTTGAATCATCTTTGGTTGAGGCAGGCAGGCTCCAGATAAAAGTCGTTTTTCCGTATGGTTCCCATCAGATGTCAGCTGCTGACTGGAAACAACCGGACAAGCACAAGACCATGATAACCAAAATTGATGGCCGATCAATCAAATGGGTACGAATGCTTGATGACATGGTTTACCACTGCACGATCAAATCTACACATAATTTGCTGGTTGCAAAGCTTGATGAGCATACCTATACTTTCACAACCCGGGAAGCGGGAACCTCGATGGAGTTTGTTTGCCTGTTTTCACCCAATCAACAACGGCAACCGCTGCCGGAGTATCATGAGGCAGTGGAGGCCGTGAGAAGGCACTGGAATAGGTTTTGGCAAAGCGGTGGGGCCGTTGAGCTTGCCCACAGCCGGGACTCAAGAGCTAAGGAACTGGAGCGGAGAGTAGTCTTATCCCAATATGTAACTGCCATCCAGTGCTCAGGCGTGCTGCCGCCCCAGGAAACCGGTTTGACTTGCAACAGCTGGTATGGCAAGGCCCATCTGGAGATGCACTGGTGGCATGCTGCACACTTCCCGCTGTGGGGCAGGCCAGAGATGTTGGCCAACAGTTTGTGGTGGTATGAGTATATCATGGCCGGGGCTAAGAAGCATGCAGTCTTTCAAGGATACCTGGGAGCGCGCTGGCCAAAGATGGTCGGGCCCAAGGGTATCGATTCACCATCAAAGGTTGCGCCGTTGTTGATCTGGCAGCAGCCTCATCCCATTGCCTATGCTGAATTGTTATACCGCTTGGAACCAAGCGCTGAGGTCTTGGTACGTTACCAGGATATTGTCATGGAGAGTGCTGAGTTTATGGCGAGCTTTGCCCATTACGATGCCGGCGGCGATCGGTACGTACTGGGACCGCCTGTAATACCAGCCCAGGAATGCCATCGAGCAACCGAGACCGTGAATCCCACCTATGAACTGGAATACTGGCTTTTTGGATTGAAAATCGCTCAAAAATGGCGGAAGCGGTTAGGGATGGAGCCAAATGAGCACTGGGAAGAGGTCATCAAGAAACTTGCGCCGCTGCCAAGCCAGAACGGCGTCTACCTTGCCCACGAGAAATGTCCTGATACATTCACCAAGTATAGTTATGACCATCCTTCAATGCTTTGTGCTTGCGGGGTGTTACCCGGCGAACGGGCAGATCATGAATTGGTTCGGAACACGATCAAAACAGTTTTTAAGACGTGGGCTTGGGACCGGGCCTGGGGTTGGGATTTTCCAGTTGTTGCCATGAGTGCTGCAAGGGTTGGCGAGCCTGAACTGGCAATTAATGCCTTCTTCGTTGATACAGTCAAAAACACATGGCTGCCCAACGGCCATAATTACCAGCGGCCTAACCTGCCGCTGTACTTACCTGGCAACGGTGGCCTTTTATTGGCAATCGGGATGATGGCCGCCGGGTGGGATGGATGCCCGCCTCAGCATGCGCCTGGATTCCCACAAGACGGTTCTTGGCAGGTAGCAGTGGAAGGTATTCAAAGGTACTGGTAGAAACCAGGGCATAGGAGCCCATCGTTTATCGGGTATGGCGGTTCATTGTTGCAGCAAGGAACCAATAACAGCTCTTGATTGGAACCCCTAACGAGAGCTGTTTTTTTGTGGTCCGGTTACGGCACTGATAATGATGTGACAAGGTGAGACAGGGAACCGTCCCCTGTCTCACCGGATAGTCAGAACAAGAGGTGATTTGATTGCATGCTCAACAGCTTCTTGGTATCATTAATAATGAGGTAACCAATGAAAAGGACTGACGTTGTTCATGAATAGAATGAAGAAACTGGTTATCGGCATCCTGGCTCATGTGGATGCAGGCAAGACTACATTGTCTGAAAGCATGCTCTACTTAAGCGGCAAGATTCGCAGCCTGGGCAGAGTGGATAACAGAAATGCTTTTTTGGATACCCATGAGCTGGAAAAGCTGAGAAAAATCACGATCTTTTCCAAGCAAGCCATATTCGAGTTTGCTGATGCACAAATCACTTTGTTGGACACTCCGGGGCATGTGGATTTTGCGGCGGAAATGGAACGGACCCTTAATGTCTTGGATTACGCGATTTTAGTAATCAGCGGCGCCGATGGTGTTCAGGGGCATTCCAAGACACTTTGGAGGTTGCTTGAACGTTATTGTATTCCGACTTATATTTTCATCAATAAAATGGACCAGGATGGGACTGATCGCCAAAAACTCCTGGCACAGTTGAAAAAGGAGTTTGACGAGGGATGCGTAGCTTTTGATGAAGGTTTATCTCAGCATTTTGATGAGCAGCTGGCTATGGGCGATGAATCTTTACTGGAGATCTATCTCGACACAGGACAGATCGGTCTAGATCATATCCGGCAGGCAATCAAAGCGCGGAAAGTGTTTCCATGCTATTTTGGTTCGGCTTTGAAGTTACAGGGAGTCGAGGAATTCTTAGAAGGGCTTGCCATATACACAGTTCAGCCTGGGTATCCCATCGAGTTTGGGGCTAGGGTGTTTAAGATCTCCCGAGATGACCAGGGCAACCGTTTGACTCATTTGAAGCTCACAGGTGGCAGTTTGAAGGTAAAGGATCTGCTGACCAACGGGGAGTGGGAAGAGAAAGTTAATCAGATCAGGATCTATTCAGGTGAGAAGTACGAACTGGTAGGTGAAGCTGAAGCGGGGTCTGTCTGTGCCGTTACTGGACTCACTCAGACCAGGCCAGGAGAGGGTTTGGGCATGGAGAAAGGCGTGCGTAAACCGATTCTGGAACCGGTTTTGTCATATCAGATTCGTCTACCGGAAGGATACGATGTAAGGCAGTTTTTGCCCAAACTTAGGCTTTTGGAGGATGAGGTCCCTGAGCTGAACATTGTCTGGGATGAACAGCTGCAAGAAATCCAAGCCCGGATCATGGGCGATGTCCAGGTGGAGATTATCCAAAGCCTGATTCAAAAAAGCTTTGGCGTTGACGTTCAGTTTGACACTGGTAAGATTTTGTATAAAGAAACCATTGCTAATGCGGTGGAAGGTGTTGGCCACTTTGAACCGTTGGGGCATTACGCCGAGGTCCATCTGCTGTTGGAACCGGGGGAGCGGGGTAGCGGGTTGGAATTTGCAGTGATTTGTCCTGAGGAATTGCTTGCCAAAAACTGGCAGCGTCTGGTATTGACCCATCTGGCGGAAAAAACGCATATCGGTGTGCTTACTGGATCCCCAATTACGGATCTGAAAATCACCCTAGTGTCAGGACGGGCTCACCTCAACCACACTCAGGGTGGCGATTTCCGCGAAGCAACTTATCGTGCGGTACGGCAAGGTTTGAAAGAAGCGGAGTCTGTGTTATTGGAGCCGTATTACTCGTTTCAGCTGGAAGTGCCGGAGCAGATGGTTGGAAGAGCCATGACTGATATCAGCAATATGCACGGAAGCTGCACCATTGCCGAGTCGCACGGTGGAATGACAACGCTGGTTGGTAGTGCCCCGGTTGTGACGATGCGGAATTATCACCGGGAAGTGGCGGCTTATACCAGAGGCCAGGGATCACTGTTCTGCTTTGTGGCAGGTTACCGGCCGTGCCACAATGCTGAGGCAGTAATTGCCAGCATCGGATATAACTCAGAACGTGACGTTGATAATCCCACCGGATCCATTTTCTGTTCTCAGGGTGCAGGGTTTTCTGTAAGCTGGGACAAGGTAAAGGAGTACATGCATCTCGAGAGTTACTTGCAGGCAAGATCAGCTCCAGGCCAAGATGAACCGGATCAGGCTCGCTCGCCTGAACGAACGCCCGGCAGAAGCACTGCTGATTTCGATGCATGGGACGCTGACTTTGAACATGATTATTTCGAACAGGCAGTCTTTGCCAATAAAGGTAAAAGGAACTCGTGGAACCGGCGTAAGCTTGATACCCAGAACGAGATTGCCGCGAAGCGCCGGCCCGCCGAACTCAAGAACAGCAGACAGGGTGAGCCGAAAGAGATGTATTTGCTGGTAGATGGGTACAATATCATCCATGCCTGGCCGGAGCTGCAAAAGCTTGCGGAAGGTAACTTGGATACGGCTCGAACCAAGCTCCTTGATCGACTGTGCAGTTATCAGGCGATGAAAAAGTGCCTGGTGATGGTGGTCTTCGATGCTTACCAGGTACCAGGGCATCAGGAGAGTGTCAGCGACTATCATAATATCAAGGTTGTATTTACAAAAGAGGCACAAACAGCGGATCAGTTTATCGAACGTTTTGCTAACGAACATCAGGAAAAATACCGAATCACTGTGGCCACTTCCGATAGTTTGGAACAGCTCATTACCTTAGGCGCCGGGTCCGTGTTATTATCGGCAGAAGACCTCTTTAAAGAATTAGAACATGTAAAGCAGCAGGCGGCAGAAGCAAACAACGAAGCACCAAAACGCAGTTTTCTCGGTGATTCGGTTGATTCCGAAACACGGGCGCAAATCGAATCGCTGCGGGATGAAGGGTGACAGGGTGCGACAGGGGACGGTTCTCTGTCCCCAGATGGGACAGAGAACCGTCCCCTGTCCTATTTATGCAAATTTGATCTAGGTCAATTTTTTTTTGCCTTCTGCGTGTTAGACTACAGATGATGAGGTTACGAAAGAAGGTGATAGCATGCAGCGGTGGATTTTAGGTAACAAAAACAAGATTGTATTGATTAACGGTTCCTTAATTGCTTTTGCTTTTGCAAGCAAATGGATGCTGGAGAATTTAACTTTGTTCCACTGGGGATTAGCGATTGCGGCGATCTTAGGTGTTCTTCCCATTGCAATTCAAGCGTACCAGGCATTGAGAGTAAAGGTTGTCAGCATTGATGTCCTGGTTACAATTGCCGTAACCGGTGCTTTTCTAATTCAAAATTTTGAGGAAGCAGCGATAGTCACCTTCCTGTTTCTCTTTGGAGCTTTTTTGGAACAGCGGACTTTGATCAAAACTCGCTCGGCCATTAAGGAGTTGGTTGAAATGGCTCCGGAAACAGCACTTAAGCAAATGGGCGATGGTGAGTTCAAAGAAGTGAGTGTGGACGAGGTTGATGTCGGCGATGTGCTGCTGGTAAAGACAGGTGCCAAAGTGCCTGTGGATGGACGGGTTATTTCTGGAGAAGGAAGCGTCAACGAGGCCAGTATTACTGGCGAATCCTTGCCCGTTGCCAAAGAAGTAGATTCTTATGTTTATGCAGGAACGATTCTGGACAACGGAACCATTTATATAAAGGCCGACCGTGTTGGTGAAGATACCACGTTTGGCAGGATCATTGAATTGGTGGAAGAAGCCCAGGACTCAAAATCCGCAGCTGAACGTTTCATTGACCGTTTTGCCAAGTACTACACGCCGGTAGTGCTGCTGATGGGTTTTGTGGTGTGGTTGATATCCAGAAATCTGGAGTTGGCAATAACCATTCTGGTCTTAGGCTGCCCGGGAGCGTTAGTGATTGGTGTACCGGTATCGCATGTTGCTGGGATTGGCAATGGAGCCCGCTTTGGCATCCTGCTAAAAGGCAGTGAGGTAATCAGTGATTTCAGCCGCCTGGACACCATGGTTTTCGACAAAACAGGGACTTTGACTCTGGGCAGTCCATCGGTTGCTGAAACAGAGTATTACGGAGGACAAAGCGAACAAGCATTAGCTTTTCTGGGCAGTGTTGAAAGGGAATCGGACCATCCGTTGGCCAAAGCTGTCTTAGAGGCAATAGGTGAAGTTGAGCTGTACGATGTTTCCGATACGGAAGTGATCAAAGGTGAAGGGATCATCGCTTCAGTGGACGGGCATTGCGTGGCGGTTGGCAACCAGGCTCTAATGGAAAGGGAAAATGTGAGAATTAATGAAAAAGCCTTGGCGGATCTCAAGCGTCTGGAAAAGAATGGCAGCTCCCAGGTACTCACAGCTGTCGATGGTGAACTGAAAATCTTGATGGGGGTTCGCGACCAGATCCGGCCTGGGGTTAAGGAAGACCTGCAGAAGCTGAGCAGATTAGGTGTGAAAAACCTGGTTATGTTATCCGGAGATAACCAGGGTACTGTTGATGTTGTCAGCAGCCAATTGGGATTGACGGCAGCGCATGGCAATATGCTTCCAGAAGACAAATCCCAGTATATTAAAGATTTGATGGAAAGGGGTGAGATTGTAGCGTTTGTCGGTGATGGGGTCAATGACAGCCCGTCACTGGCCTTGGCTCAGATTGGGATTGCCATGGGAGGGGGAACCGATGTGGCAATTGAGACCTCTGATGTGGTGCTGATCAACTCCGACTTTCGCCGCCTCCCCCATGCACTGGGGCTGGCCAAAGCGATCGTGCGGAACATGAAGCAGAATATCGCCATTGCTGTCGGAGTCGTATTGTTCTTGCTGGCAGGTGTCCTGTTCAGCGATTGGATGAACATGTCGATTGGGATGTTGGTCCATGAAGGCAGCATTCTGGTTGTAATCTTGAATGGTATGAGATTGCTGCGCTACAAGCTTCGTTAGCAATTTTTAAGCCGCACATAAGCTTAGGCATGCGGCTGATCAAACCTGATTGAACCATTAAAATTTAAAATGAAAGATATAGTACAGAAATGAAAGGGGATTTGAAGATGAAGGCAGCTACAATTCAATTAGAAACTCTAACTTGTCCATCATGCCTGCAGAAAATTGAAAACGCGGTGAAGGGTTTGAACGGGGTCGAAAAAGACTCGGTTCAAGTAATGTTCAACTCCAGCAAGGTAAAGGTAAACTTCAACGATGAACAGATTGAAATCGGAGACATCGAGAAGGCTATCACCGCACTAGGTTATGGGGTTAAGAAGTCCAGCGTGAAGTCAGTATGACAATACCGGGGCTAGGCCCCGGTATATAATTTCTGCACAGTCCAGTATGCCTGTTTTGGTTTCCGGTATTCATTAACGATGCCTTTATTGTTGAAACTGCGGGGACGGTTCATTTCCAGTTCTTTGGCGCTGCGGATATCACAGTACTGCCAGATATACGTTCCAATGATATCGGGATCATTGAGAAAGAGGTTCAGAGTGTAGTCAAGGTATGCGTCCTGGAAGTTTTCACTCCACTTTTGCTGTTCAAACGTGTTTTCACCGTAGAGGGCTCCGGCGCCAAACTCAGAGATGATGATGGGTTTCCCCGTCAGCCCTTCGGTTTTCATTTTCACTTTAAATTGATGCAAGAAATTCTGCCATTGTTCAATCCGGTCATGATACCAGCCAAAGTATTTATTGATACTGATCAAATCTACCAAAGAGAGGCAAATGTCTTCCAGGGGATGCATTGTGGCATATGTAATTGGACGGGTCGTATCAAGGCTGCGGATTTTCTCAGCAAATGCTTTGGTGACCTTATAAGCTGCCTGGGTGCGGGTATCAACTTCATTGTGCAGCCCCCAGATTATAATCGACGGGTGGTGATAATCCCGTTTGATCATCAGTTCATGCATGGATAATCCCCGCTCCAGAGTCAATGGGTCTTGTAAAGCATGTTCGGGGAAGCCCCACATGGGGATTTCTTCCCAGAACAGGATCCCTTCCTGGTCCAGAAGATCCAAAAAGATGGGCGCATTAGGATAGTGGGAACCGCGAATGGCATTACAGCCCAGGTTTTTGATGATATCCAGGTCTTTTTTCATTAGATTCAAAGGCATGGCAAAGCCCCAATCGGGATGATCTTCATGCCGGTTGATGCCTTTCAGTGTAATTTCCTTGTTGTTTAAGAGCAGTTTACCATCGCGCACAGTTATGGTGCGAAAGCCAATGCGTTCGGTGATATCGTCATTGTCGAGCTCCAGCCGGACTAAATAGAGATTGGGTTGGTCGGGAGACCAAAGTTTAATACCGGACACCGCTGTGTCTGTGATCTCGATTGAGATTTCAGCTGCACTATCAGGGAAGTTGACTGGCTTTACAGCAAGCAGTTGATCGTCAAGATAAAGCTTTAGCTCATTAGTCCCGGAAGTAGTAAAGTTTTGGATTGTTACGCTGATATCCAAATATACAGTGTTTGCGGTAGACTCATCGATCTGCTCCAGCTGGTAATCGATCCTGTAATCCTTAATCCAGGCATCATCGAACTCCATAAGCTCTACACTGCGGAACAGCCCTCCGTAGTGGAACCAGTCAACTCTGGCAAGGGGAATGGTGTTGGAGTTGTTGTGCGTATTATCTGTAAGCACCACTAAATTATGTTTCCCAGGAGTAAGGCCTGTAATCAGGCATTCATATCCAGAAAAGCCTCCATATTGGCTGCCTGCCTCTTTTCCATCGACATACACTTTGATCAGGCCGTAAAAACCGTAGAAAACCAGGTTCACCTGGCTTTTTGTCGTCTGAAATTCCCGTTGGTACCAGGCAGCACCTTCATAATGATATAAGCCAAGTTCGTTATTCCAGCAACCGGGAACAAGAATTGGTTGGCTGTCCTCGGGGAAATTTTGATACCATTTTTCACGCTCACCAACTTGATTGGGATCAATCTTGAACTGCCAAAAGCCGTCCAGCCTGGTGACTTTTCGTTTCTTGTGGCGCTCGAACAACCGATTCATCTTGATGTTCCTCCTAGCTAAGTGCTGATAGGTAAATTATACCATATTTGCTCTGCCATTATTGTATAATATTGGCAGCAAAAACACCGGTTTTTGCCGGTGTATCGAGTAAGGACAGGATTTTCTGATCACTGGTACCCCAGACTGAGTCGGTCAGTTTTGAACTGGTTTACCCTCATCTATTCAATGATGGCGGCTGAAATAGCATCAATGACGGTTAATACGTGCCAGTACTATGGCAGCCTCGAATTAGCACTTGAAGTGTTGTCCAGGTTCGAAGGAAATCACTTCCAGACGATAGAAAATATCAGTAACTATGCTAAGGGGGTCTGTCCAAGTGAAGAGCTATATTTTTCGTTGCATTGGTGTGATAGGGGTGATCCTCAGTCTGACACTAGCTTTTACATGTCTGGCCGCGGCTCAAGGCCAAGTTGGGGCAGTGCTGCAGCAGGCAAACGAACTATTGGCAACCAAGCAGTTTTCCAACATCGAGCAGGCAATTGAGCTGTTGGAAAAGGCGTTGGCAGGTGAACCGCAAAATGGCGATCTGTTATGGACATTGGCTAAAGCTTATCTATATCTGGGGGATCGGACGACTGATCAGAAACTAGCTGTATATGAAAAGGGAAAAGCATATGCCGATCAAGCTGTGGAAGTTGTACCCAACAATCCCCATGGGCATTACTGGCAGGGCGCTCTCATGGGTAGAATCGGCCAGACAAGGGGAGTTCTGAACAGCCTGTTTATGGTGCGGCCCTTGCAGGAAGCAATGGAGCGTGTCCTTGAACTGGACGATCGCTATGCCGATGCCCATTATGTCTTGAGCAGTCTCTATGATCAGGCTCCAGGATGGCCGTTGAGCGTTGGTAATAAGAATAAAGCGCTGGAGCATATTGAGATAGCTCTGGAAATCGAGCCTGACAATCCTGAATACAAAGTGCAGTATGCTACAGTCTTGCTGAGTCATAAACGGCGGGATGAAGCACTAGAGGTTTTAATGGAGGCGTTTGAATCACCGGAGATGGAAATTGATGAGATCTTGCGGAAGGATGCAGAAGCACTATTGGCAAAGCTGAAGTAGCTGTTTGCTGGGAACAGGGCGGAAGATGACGAGTGGGATTCGTGATCTTCCGCTTTTTTTGTTATATTTGCCGGTAATTTGTGGAAAGGAAATAATTGATGTGCAGGGAATATAAATAGGCGACAGTACCGTGTTCAAAATCATTATATACAAAGGAGCGAACTCTATGGACGCATTTTTTCAGCAAGCAACTCCAGAACAGGTTGGGATTCGTTCTCAACATGTCATCGATTTTCTTAACGAACTGGAAAAAGCCGATGTCTGCATGCACAGTGTACTTTTGATCCGCCACGGCAGATTGGCTGTGGAAGCGTACTATGCCCCCTACACTGCTGAGACCTTGCACCGCATGTTTTCAGTTACCAAGAGCTTTACGTCTTTGGCTATTGGGCTGCTGGCAGAGGAAGGCAAGCTTTCTTTGGATGATCGGATTGTGGATCACTTTCCGGAAAAACTGCCCCAAGCAGGAGTACATCCTTATACTGCTCAGATTACGATCAGAGATATGCTGAGGATGGCCACGGCCCATGCCGCCACCACCTATAAACGTACTTCGGATCCGGATTGGGTCAAGAGTTTCTTTACGGTGGAACCGACCCATCTTCCTGGAACATTATTCAACTACGACACATCTTCCAGCCATACTTTAGCTGGCCTGGTTGAGAAGCTAACCGGCATGCCAATGCTTGACTATTTGCGCAGCAAATTTTTGGATGAAATAGATTTTTCCAAGAACGCTCACATCCTCACCGATCCTATGGGCATTGCCATGGGAGGTTCGGGCCTTGTGGCAGCACCTATGGATTTGGCCAAAGTGGCATGGATAGTGATGAATGGGGGAAGCTGGCGGGGTAAGCAGTATCTTCCCCAGGATTACCTTGAAGCGGCCGTGAACAAGCAAATTGCCACCGTGTCTATGGCAAACGACCTTGTAGAAGACTCCGGTTATGGTTATCAGTTCTGGCGCGTGAAAAACAATGGCTTTGGCATGTTTGGCATGGGTGGGCAGCTTGCTATCTGTTTCCCGGAAAAGGATTTGCTGCTGGTGACTACAGCCGATACACAGGGTGACCGCCGAGGTGACGGGATTATTTCGGAATTGTTTTTCAAAACCATTTTTAATCATTTAAACAATGGCCCTCTGCCGGAAGATCCTGGTATACAAGAGGAGCTGAATCAGCGGTTGGCTCGCTGTGCAATCAAGCCGTTAAGCGGTATTGATCACCAGGGTTCGGAAGCACCGTTCCTGAAAGGTGGTAAGACGGGCGAATATGTTTTTGATGACAACCCTATGGGACTGAGCAGTTTAGCTGTAGGCTTTAGTGGAAAGTCGGAGGGGATTTTGCATCTCACCAATCAAACAGGCAGTCATACTTTGAGATTTGGTATGGGCAAACTGATAGTCAGCCAGTTCCCTCACTATGGATACCGCTGTGCAACATCAGGTGCTTGGGCAGCATCGAATACATTTGTGATTAAAAGCCACATAATCGATTATGAACTGGGCAAGGTGATGATCCGGCTTGCGTTCAAAGACGACGCAGTTACAGTGGGAATGAGAAAAGTGATGGAAACCGGCCTTAGGGAATTTGCCGGGATCGCAAGCGGCAAAATCATCTCTTAGTTTTGAGGAAGGAAGGGGAAGGGCCATGGCGAACAGAGAAAAATACTTGTTTCAACAGCCTGATCAACCATTGGAAGCGAGAATTGATGATTTGGTCGGCCGGCTGACCCTCGAGGAAAAGGTCAGTCAAATGCTGTATGCTTCCTCCGCCATCGGGCGGCTTGGGATTTTTGAATACAACTGGTGGAATGAGGCGCTGCATGGCGTAGCCCGTGCCGGTGTGGCAACCGTCTTTCCCCAGGCTATTGGCATGGCTGCTGCTTTTAACTGGCAGCTTTTGCATGAGGTGGCTTCGGTAATCGCCACTGAGGGCAGGGCGAAATACAATGCGGCCTGCAGGTATGAGGACCGGGGCATCTATAAGGGCCTCACCTTCTGGTCTCCTAACATCAATATCTTCAGAGACCCCCGTTGGGGCAGAGGCCAGGAAACATATGGGGAAGATCCTTATTTGACCGGAAGACTGGGTGTGGCATTCATTACCGGTTTACAGGGTGATGATCCCAAATACTTGAAGGCAGCTGCTTGTGCCAAGCACTATGCTGTCCACAGCGGCCCGGAATTGAAACGCCATCAGTTCAATGCCCAGGTAAACCAAAAGGATCTGCGGGAAACCTATTTGCCGGCCTTTCGGGATGCGGTTAAAGAGGCCAAAGTGGAAGCAGTGATGGGGGCTTACAACCGGGTCAACGGCGAACCGGCTTGTGCCAGTACTGAGCTTTTAGTCAAGATTTTACGAGAAGAATGGGGTTTTGCAGGGCATGTTGTTTCCGATTGCGGAGCGATCAAGGACATCTATGCCGATCACAAAGTTGTTGAAACCCCAGTAGAGGCGGCAGCCCTGGCAGTCAACAATGGTTGCGACCTCAACTGTGGCTGGGTCTTTGAACATTTAGTGGAAGCAGTAAAGCAGGGTCTGCTATCTGAGGAGACCATTGATCGTGCCGTAAAGCGGTTGTTTAAGGCCAGATTCAAACTGGGCATGTTTGATCCAGAGGAGATGGTACCCTACAATCAAATACCATATGAGGTCAATGATTGTGCCGAACATCGGCAGTTGGCCCGGCAAATGGCTCGGGAAAGCATTGTTCTGTTGAAGAATGAAAATTCATTGCTCCCGCTGGACAAGAATAAGATCAAAAGCGTTGCTGTCATTGGCCCTAATGCCGACAGCAGGGATGTTTTGGTCGGCAATTACTTTGGCACGGCTTCAAAATATGTGCCGCTGCTGGAGGGCATTCAACAGGCTGTCAATGAAGGTACACGGGTGTATTACGCCCAGGGGTGTGATTTGAGGACAACCGAAATGTCCCACTGGGGCAGGCGGCCAACCAGCGGATTTGCTGAAGCTTTGACCATCGCCGAGCTCGCCGATGTGGTGATTATGGGTATGGGTATTTCACCCAAAATGGAGGGTGAACAAGGAGCATCGGCAGACTCTGACGGCGGTGGTGACCGGTTAGGCCTGGACCTTCCCGGTATGCAGGAAGAGCTGCTCAAAGCAATTCATGCCATGGGCAAGCCAATTGTGCTGGTGCTGTTTAACGGCAGCCCGCTGACGATCAACTGGGCCCACGATAACATTCCAGCAATTATTGAAGCCTGGTATCCCGGCCAGGAGGGGGGCAATGCAATTGCCGATGTGATCTTTGGCGATTACAACCCAAGCGGGCGGCTGCCGGTGACTTTTGTCAAGTCCATCGACCAACTGCCGGATTTTGAAGATTACAGCATGGAGAATAGAACTTACCGTTTTTTCAAAGACACACCATTGTATCCTTTTGGTTATGGCTTAAGCTACACCAAATTTGCCTATGCTGACTTGGAGCTGGATCAGTATGAAGTGGATGCCGGTTCTGACTTTACCATCAGGGTGTCGGTATCGGTGCAAAACAGCGGTGATCGGGCAGGAGCAGCAGTTGTCCAGCTTTATGTGCAAGATCAGGAAGCCAGCGTTAGAGTGCCGAACTGGGAGCTGCAGGGCTTTCAAAAGATCATGTTTGAGCCCGGTGAGTCCCGCCGTGTTGAATTTGCCTTGACCAGAAGGAAGCTGGCTCTGATTGATGACGACGGCAGGTGTATTCTGGAACCGGGTAAGTTTACCATCTACGTTGGCGGTCAGCAGCCCGATGCCCGCAGTGCTGAGTTGACTGGGCAGCAGGTGCTGAATCAAGTGCTGACGGTAACCGGAAATCCGGTGGAATTGGAGTACTAGTAGATGGGGTCTGACACCAGACCCCATTTTCACGCTATGCAGAAGGATTCATCGGTTGCTTTGGGTGTTCCTGCTGTAATGCTGGTTACCGCTGCTTTTGCTCCATCATTTCCCGCAATTTTACCGTCTCCATGTAGTTCAAACTCCACTGGGAGATGCCATTGGTGTTGGCAAACTTCACTTCACTGACTTTGCGAACGTAATGGATTGTTTCCACATCCGTGAAGATCAGTTTACCGTCTGGATCGAATAAGGCTGGAGGATTGGCTATTTGATCCGGTTTTAAGTTTAGCAGCTCCAGAGCTTGACCCATCCGGGCGGGATTTTGGTACCAGTATCCGGCGTAGGCTACCATTCTGATGGCAAAGTGAAGCCCTCGCCAGGCCTGTTCGTTGTTTTCGTTAAAGAGTCCGTTTGATTTTAGCTCCCTTTCTTCCGGAGTCATGGCGTAGTAATCGCCGAATTGAGCCAGCATATCCCTTAATTGATCATCTTCCAACAGATCTGCGAGCTCGAACCAAATTTCGGGACCGCCAAAGCAGATCACCATATGGTATTGGTAATTGCCTTCTCCCATGTACCGCATGATATTGTCATGGGGGCTATACAAAAACGTTGACCCAGAAGCGAGCCGGTTGGGTGCCTGTTTGATACTGTCAAGGCCGGTCAGGATTTTATCACGGTAGACCCGATCATTGAACCGCTCCCACCGGGTCATCCAGTTGGAAACAAAGGAAGACCAGTCGGGGCCGGTGCGGATATGGGCAAAACCTTCTTGCTTTTCGAAGTAACTGCCCATCGGATCCCGAACCAATGTGGCGAAATCGGCATCTTTAACAAAGTCCATTATATCTCCGACTCGTTCATCACCGGTCAAATAGTAGAAGAAGCGATGATGGCCGGCCATGGAAATCCGGGGTTCTTTCGCCCCGCAGCCCCAATGGCGGACATTGTGCCTGGTACCGAGCATGGCGTATTTTCCTGAATGGTAAACATCTACTTCGCTTGTGTGGCGGGTCATTGCCCGGGCAAAGCGGTAGATCCGGTAATCCCCGGTCCGCAAAAAGACCAGCCAATTGACGTAAGTCGGGCAAAGCTCAGTGTTCTGCCAGGCATATCCGCCTACATCGTATCTCCAGCAGTGGCGGACCGGATCATAGGTGTGCATTACGTCGCCATAATCCCAAAAGCCATACCAGCGGCGCTGCTCCACTTCGTTGATGTAAAAATCGATGAAACCTAGGAGTGCCTGTTCATAAGCTTGGATTTGGTACTTGGGATCGGGCGGGCACCAGTAGGTGCCAAACACCTTTGTATCCTGATAGATTTTTGGTTCCGCCACTAACAGGCAATCTGTCTGCACATCGAGAGCGAAGTCGAAAATTTGCTGTTTGCCAGGCATTTGGCCAAAAAGTTTCACCAGGATTTCATTAGTATTGGCAATGCCCTGCGGATGATTGTTGATGCCTCCATAGGAGTGTTTATGGGAAACGGTGTCATAAGCCCGGAAGTCAAAGGCCTCACCGTATTTGCTCCACAGCCAAACGGTTATTTCCGGTTCCTGCCGGGTAGCCTTATCTACCTCCAGAGCCATCGGGTATTTTTGCCAGAAATCCCGAACCCCGACAGCCACAATTGCGCTGGGATCACCAAAAAATACCGCACCTTGCGACCGATTGCCAAAAGCAGCGGGAATCAAGGCGCATTGTGGTTTGGTCCGTTTGACGATACTGTAGTGATCGCAGGAATTTTGCAGCAAACGAAAATTGTCCCAGGATGCATTATCCGTGACGATTTCAAAGAGATCTGGATCATGCTCTGGATCGAGTTCGACAAATTCCCCATCCAGCTGCTGCTTTTTGTAGAGCGTAGCATCGCCCCGACGGCCGTACATCGGTTGGACAGCTTCGTAGAACATGCCGGTATCGCCGGCAAAGCCAACATGCCGGTTCCACAAGTCGCCTGTTGCCTGCATTTGAAACTGGACGGCAATACCTTTGAGTAAGTCCTTGTTGTGGTCTCCGTCGTAAATGAAACTATGGACGATTTTGATCTGATCACTTTGGGCATAGAAGTAAAGTCGAATCACAAAGGGGAAAAGCTGCTTATCCAGTTGCTGGCTGTGGTGATAACCTTCCAATTTGACAACGACTCGAAGCGGCCCGCTTTCTTCCAGAGTGATCCGCTCTGTCTTGCCGGTAAATTTGTACATCGTGACAGTTTCCACGTCACCCTGCTCGTCTCGGTTTTCAATGTACGCCAACAGCCTGGCTGAGATCGGCCTTTGCCCAGAGTGTTTCCGGCTCAATGACGAGATGATTTGGTTGCCTTGAGATATCTTGCATCGAATCAGGTCACTGTCGATTGTTACTGAACCATCATCAGCCTGGACCGCCGAAATCTCGTTCGAGGTTGTAACCGGGGTCCCCTTGCTGATCGAGTATTGACGGCCTGTATCCAATACTGCGCTGTGCAGCAGCCATTTCACTGAACCATCGGGCCAGTAGGCATTGATCTTGGTTTGGACGGGCAGTTCTTGCCCCCTGTCGTCAGTTAGGATTACCTGGTCTTGTGGGTGTAAGCTGCCTTTAGCCCAGGGAGTGCCAAAACTGACAGGGGTTCGCAGCGCTCTTGGCCGAGTCAGCCAATGCAGTTTTACAGATGCAGCCATTTTTTCGGTCCTTTCTGTTACACTTTGGTTCTGTCTCATATAACCTATACGTGCCAAAGAAAAACACCGCCTCGTAAGAAGCGGTGTTTTTGATTATAGAAGAGCTTTTACTCTACGAACTTGAGCGGGCTGTATAGTCCGGAATCAACAAAACCGCCAAGGATGCGGGTCCGATTCTCACCATCCTCAGAATCATTCACCTGTACAGCCATTTGCAGTTCGACGCCTGCACCAATGTTGAATTCGGCCAACTGGGCTTGCTTCTGGCTTAAGATTACCTGGCCGCGATAGCCGAAGTCTGTTTCTGTGATAAGTACATCATGGTACTCATTTGGTGCCACGAAATATAATCTGTCGGGATAGCGAATAACAACCTCATAGCCTTTAGCCTCGGTAAGTGCGATCATCCATTTTTGCCTGAGGCCGGTGCCTGTTTTGATTTCCCACTCTAAAGAGTCGGCATTGAAAATGTACCTTTCTGTAAGTTTATTTCCTAATGGGAAATCGGTATGAACATCATATTGAATATAGACATTGTCGTCATCCCAGAAGACCCACAACTTCCAGCCTGCATCTCCCGCAAATGCGCTGTAGGCATTGTCTTCCACAACAGGCCACTCTTCGCCCAGCACCAATGGCTTGGCAACTTTCGGTGCGTCATAGGCTAATGCACTGGCTCCGAACAGAAGCAAGAAACATAACAGGCCTACGAACACTACAGCTTTTCTTCTCATATCCAAATCCTCCTCTGTAAAATGTAAGGTTTATCTAATGTCTTTAATACTAGATTTACATTCATACTCCTGCTTAAGAAAATATTTTTTCCAGCCCGGCTAACGAGTTTGATTGGGTGTATAACATCAATCCGTATATACATTGCATTTCTTGGGTGGCTGCCTGTTTGGTGAAGGAATTTCAACAGGTCTGTGTCGAATTTATTAGTAAAATGGTAAAGAAGTGCTTTTTTGGGAGAAGAAAAATTCTGCTCCAAGAAGCGCTTTTCCTGTATCAGGCAACTTCAGCTGTAAGGGGGATGAGGGTGGAACAATTTACAGTTGGAACTACAAGCCGGTGTGAATTAGTTCAGATCACAGCTCAGATTCGGGCTGTCGTTCGCAATGCTGGGGTGGAAAGCGGAGTGTGTGTGGTATATTGCCCGCATACTACCGCCGGTTTGACCATAAACGAAAATGCGGATCCGGATGTGGTCAGGGATATGGTTTATCAGCTGCAAAAATTGGTACCGGCTGATGACCCCGGGTATAAGCATTTGGAAGGCAATTCAGCAGCGCATATTTTGGCCTCACTGTTGGGATCCAGTGCTCATTTGATTATTGAAAACGGCGATTTGAAACTTGGTACATGGCAGGGAGTGTTTTTGGCTGAATTTGACGGCCCCCGCACCAGAAAGGTATGGGTGCAGATTGTTGGCAGATGATTGAGTATTAGCTGTGAATTTGAGGTCGAAAGGTGGGATGCATTAAGATGATGTGGAAGGAAAAATACAGGATTGGCGTAGATGTAGTTGACAACCAGCATCAAGAATTATTCCACAGGGTTTCAGACTTTCTCATATCTGTGCAGCGGAAAGGTGATTGGGGTCAGAAAATCGCAAAAGTAAAAGAGACATTGGCCTTTATGCAGGAATATGTAATAGTGCATTTTCGGGATGAAGAGAATTACCAGCTGCAGATCAACTTCCCGGAATACGAAGAGCATAAGGACGTCCATGCCAGATTTAGAGACATGATCAATCAATATGCGGTACGCTTTGAAAAAGAGGGGTTTACCCAGGAACTCGTGCAGGAGTTCGGTGGTAAATTGATGACTTGGCTGATTATGCATGTAGCAGACATGGACCAAAGAATTGGTGCCTATGTCCGCGAACAAGGGGGCAAAGGTTGATGAAAGTTGCATTCGTTGAACCATTTGTAAAAGCAGCCAGAGATGTATTTCAATTAATGATGGATTTGGACGCGCAGCGCGGTGACTTGCGAGCCAGTGAACAATTGGTCCCAAGCAAAGATGCCAGTGTGGCCATCGGGGTTACCGGTGATTTGTTGGGCTCCATTCTATACAGCTTCCCCAGGCAAATGACGTTGGAGATGGTTGAGATCATGGCGGGAATGCCAGTGGATGAACTTGACAGTTTTGTTATCTCCGCTCTGGGTGAGGTCGCCAACATCATCAGCGGCAACGCCATGGCTTACCTGAACTCAGCCAATTACATGTGCAATATTAACCCGCCCCAAATCGTACTCGGTCAGGAAACAGCCCTTGAGATGGTTACCCGAAAAGCCCTCATCGTACCTTTGAGGACTCGAATCGGAGAATTCGATATCTTCATAACCCTGAAAGAACAAGCCTAAGCAAGGTTTTAGCTGCCGGTACTCTGGTAATGCCTAACACCGATACGCCAGATTGACACTGCAAACAGAGCAAAGGTGAGTCCGGCAGGTAAGGCCAGTAAGCCTTTCCAATAGGGTTGGCCCCACCCGCAGACCGCTGCGGCCGGATAGTAGCTGACCACAAGCATAGGCATGAAAAACGTGAATACATTCCGCAGTAATCTCGGTACGTAGTCAAAGGGACATTTAGCAACCTGGTAACTGGCATTAGTAAAGATATAAATCCAGTCAAGACTGCGGATCGTAAAGAAAGCCAGCCCTGATGTTAGGATAAAAACTCCTGTATAGGTTAGAAAACCGCCGCATAAAGCCAGTGTGATAACCAATGCATTTAACAGCGTTGGTTCAACTTCTTGAAGCCGAAGGCACCAGATCGCAGCAACCAGGCCCCCAAATGATCGGCTTAAGCGATGAATATGGAAGGATGAACCGGCTGCTTGAAGCAAAAGAGGGCATGGCCTTAACAGCAATCTGTCGAAGTTTCCTGTACGGATCATCTGCCAGGGGAAGATGTCCAATCCCCTGACAAAGCTCTCAGCTAAACCAAAACTGGTAACTGCCAAGGCATAGATGAGGATTACTTTTTCCACGGACCAAACTCCAATCTGGCCAAATCGGGAGAAGAGAAAGAGAATACCAATGGGATCGGTGATGACTACAAAAAGAACTTGGATCGTCATCAAAAACCAGCCTTTATACTGAAGCCCGCTTAAGAAATGAATCTTGAGATACTTGCCATAAAGCCTAAATGATTGCATTTTATCCCCCCTGCACAATAATCCGTGCCAACTGCTTTGCCATCAGCAGTTTTCCCAATATGACGAAGACAGCAATCCAAAACCACTGGAGTAAAATTACAGCTGCAGCCTGTTCAGGCATGGAACCTACGTACAGCCGGCAGGGAATGTCGAGGTATCCGGCAAAGGGCTGCAAAAACAGCCAACGCTGCCATGTTTGCGGCCACAGCTGCAGTGGTAGATAAGAACCGGAGAATACCTGGCCAATAAGAACGAGCATGTATATTGGCCCGTTGCCCCAGTCTATGCTCAGCCGGATTGCACACAAAAGGCATCCAAAAGCAGTAGCTAAGAACAGGGCACTGAAAATGGCCATTAATGTCCATAGGAAACCTTCAAGCGAAGCTGGTGGCCCAAAACGATAGGCTTGTGGCATGCATAAACCCGCGATAATCACGGTCAAGCCGCGCCAACATAAAGGTGTTATCCGTCTTGCAGCTATTTTTGTGAACCAATGGGTATAGAGGTTTATGGGGCGGACCAATTCCAAGCTGACATCGCCGCTTTCGATCTTGGCTTGGATTTCGCTGTCAACAGCGATTGGCAGCATCAGGTATAAAAGCTGGCCCAGCCAAACGTAAGAGACCACTTGCCTTAAAGACAAGCCGGCTTGAAGCCCGGCATCAGTACGGTCAGAATAGGTGTAAAACACAGTGAAAATTGTGATTTCAATCAGTGCCCAAAAAATGCTCGTTGTCGCTCCTGCCAGGGCTGCGAGGCGGTACTGAAGGTCCGCTATGGTCTGGATCCGGAACAAGGATAGATAAGCTCTGATTTTCATAGGCTCAACTCCTTGTACATGTGGGCAACCATTGCTTCAATGTTCTGTTCTTCAATAACCAGGTCATTAAGTTCAATATGATGGGATAAGTATTCGATCAGGGCATGGGCCGGTACCTTGCCCGGGTCAAACACAACCGATAGAGTATCACCATGGAAACTTACTTGTTCTGCCTCGGGAACGGGGAATGGTTCGATGTGTTGAGAGACTCTTGCTTTCAAACAGCGGAATGGGGCATAGAGCTGTTTTAGTTCGCTCAATTCTCCGTCAAATAGAATCTTGCCATGGCCAATGACCAGTACCTTCGAACAAAGGGCTTCAATATCAGCCATATCGTGAGTGGTTAGGATCATAGTGATACCTTTTTTCTTATTCTCAGTTTTGAGAAATTCCCGCAACGCTAGTTTGGAAACAGCATCTAGTCCAATTGTAGGCTCGTCCAAGAAGAGAATTTGAGGATTATGCAGCAGTGAGGCAGCTATTTCGCACCGCATTCTTTGACCAAGTGAAAGCTGGCGGACTGGTGTCGAAAGCAGGCTGCCTATTTGCATTGTCTCGGTTAGTTCCTGCAAACGCTTGCTGTACTCGGGTAAGGGGATGTTATATATGTCCTTTAGCAAGTCAAAAGAGTCTTTGACCGGGACATCCCACCATAGTTGACTTCTTTGGCCGAAGACCACGCCGATGTTGGCTACATGCTTTACTCGCTCCTGCCAAGGCACGCGATTGAGAATTCTGCAGATTCCAGAGTCCGGTGTCAGTATTCCACTCATAATTTTCACCGTCGTGGATTTGCCTGCTCCGTTAGGGCCAATGTATCCTACCAGTTCTCCTTGGTTGATACTAAACGAAACGTTGTCCAATGCTTGAATAGTCTTTGTTTGGCGTAAAAAAGCCCCTCGTAGTGCTGCAAATCTGCCTTGTGGACGCTGCGATACCTTGAAGGTTTTGCAGATATTGCTTAAGGTGATGAGTTCCACCGTCTCACCCTTCCCAATAGCCAAATTCGCACTGCTTTTCCAATTCTAATAGCCACTTAGTCAAAAGTCAATCGTTCTGACTGGTTTTGTTCTTGATGTCTATCAGTCCTACGCAATTCAAAATAATTAAAGCATAAGTTAAAAAATACTTACAAATGGAAGGATTTTCGAAAGATTTGACGAATACAAATCGTGTACTGTTTGTGCAACGCTTGCCATAAACAGTAGCAGCTTACCTTTTTGGGCCCAAAGGGGATGGTTTAACTTACAAATAACACATAGAAAGGAGTATTGTGAAATTGGCAAAGCGGTTCTGCTCTGCCTGTGGGCGTGAAATGACTCATAAAGACATAGCTGTTGATACCAATTGGGGAAAATATACAGTTATGGTCACTGGGATGACAGCCCATGAATGTCGCAACTGCAGTGAAACAGTGGTCGATGCTGAGGAGATTTTAGTGTTGCATGAATTGGAACAGCGGTTTTCTGAATTTCCGAAAGCTGATTGGAAACCAGCTCGTCGACTCCCAGATCGGGCAGCGCCTCAAGCAGACAGCGATCACGTTAACCAAGTTGTTGTCAATGTCGTGGATAATGATACTGACAATTCAATGGTAAGATCAACCAATCAACTGGACAATGGATCGAGCCAGCAACTAAAGGCCAAGTCCAAAAACCTGGCCGTTGATCGGTCTACAAACAAGCCCAAGGATAAGTCTGATCTTCTAGGAGTAAAAGAGGTGGCAGAATTACTGCAGATAGCACCTCAAAATGTTTACAGTTTGATTTATGTAGAGAAGCTGCCAGCAGTAAAAATTGGCAATGCATGGCGATTTAAGCGCGAGGACGTTCATGCATTTATGGCAGCAAACACTATGTAAATTCAAAATAGAATATAATAAAGGGAGCTCCCGCGACTGTTTCAGCTGCTGGTGCTCCCTTGATCATTCATTATGGAATCATCGTTGGGTTACTACTATCTGCTTATCTCTAATTTCATAACGTCTAGCCACTTGTCATTTGCGGCATTTGTACTGTTGTAGGTAAATAAGAAGCTTTGATCATCAACCCGGGCGATTACTTGATCCCAGCGTGTTTGATCCGTAGTATCTTTGGCTACCAACCGAATCTTACCAGATTCGTTAATCTCCCATACAGTTAAATGGCTTGTTACATACCGATCGTGAACCCCTGTAAGGTGAAAGTGATGGATCTCATCCACATTGGTGAAAGCTACGGCAAACATCCGATCATTGAGTTTTTCGCTTTTCATGTAATGGGTAACTGCTTCGTGCGTGTTAAATCCGCCAATGACAGTTGTACTTAAGTCTTTGAAATCTGCATCCAATACCTTTACAACCACTTCCCCAACCAGGCCAGTGCGAGGCCGGTTCGAAAAAGCTGTCGGCCTGAGATACACAAGTAAATACATGCCTAGGTGTTCGTATTTGAAAATGTTGATGGAGCGGGGCGGCATTCGATCCGGCGACGTGAACTTGTCCAACAGTTGAGTAGTAATCGTCAACTTTTCTGTGTCGATAATGCCTAGATGGAGCTGCTGAGCGATGGCGATCGGCACGATAATGCGGCCTTCATCGTAAATCAAATCATACAGCCGGGCTCCACTGGTAGGCAAACTAATATCCTGCAGGCGCTCCAACTCCTCTGTTGTGATATTCATCCGCCACCATTTGATACCATCTCTGCCTGATGAGGTGCGATCAGGAACGAAGATATGGATATATCCGTCTTGACTACTGATGGCTTGAGGATTAAGTACCTGCCCTTCGCTTTGATCAAGTTCAAACACCCTTCGCATACTTGCACCGTCAAAACGTTCCATTATCGCATATCGAAAGCTTTCATTTGTGCGGTCATTAAAGATAAAAAACAGATCATCAGTGTAGGTTGGATCACTGACAATATTAGCCATGCCGATGATCCGGTCAGGTAGAAACTCATATTTTTCCCAGTTATCACTGTCCAGGTGTTTGGTCCAATACTGCAGCCCCTGTCCTGTCCCGGTAGCAGGAGTGACATTGGTAGTCAGCAGCATGTGCAGCCTGCCATCAATGATTTCGAAAGCCCGCATATTGCTGTGGAGATGTTCACCGAGAAATTCATGCTGAAGTGTCTGTAAGCTGGCTTCTTCCATGGGAATTAACACCTGGTCGGCTTTGCCAAACTTACAGCCACTTACCACGAGCAAAGAGACTATACAGCAGGTGATTACAATTCTTGTTTTTGGTTTCATATTGCCCTCCTTATAGTTGGTTACTCAAATGGTTCACTTTCTTCTTTGTTTTCTTCAAGATCATCTTCAAAATACTTCCGCAGCATGAAGTAGAGGTTGCCACAGATCTCTTGGTGCCTTACACTTGGCGCGTCTGGGATGACAATTTCCTGGTTGATGTATTCCATACGGAACGGACTTTTATCAAATATCTGTAGAAATTCCCCTTATCGAACTTGTTTTTTGGTTTCTAAATAATCAGCTGTTTTTTCTCCAATGATAAAGGGTGGGTGGTAATCTGTGCTGTAAGGGATCAACCTGATTGCCTTTTTCCCATTTTTCGAAACTACTACTTCGTTGTTGTCGATTACATAATCAAGGTATTTTGCTAAGTTGATTTTGAGCTCAGTGGCAGTGATAGCAGGTATCGGTAGTTGACTCATCGCACACCCCTTTTATTACAGTATTTGACAAGACCTGGCAAATTCCTTGGCAAGGAACCCTATGAATGGGACGGCAATCAGAGTATAATTGATTGTGGGCCTACCACCGAAAGGAGGGATCACCAGTGGACAGATACGAAATGGGAGATATTATCGATGTTGCATGCCGGGCAGGCAAAATCATTCTGGAAAATGGTGGCGAGACGTATCGGGTCGAGGACACCATGCGATACGTGTGTAAGGCTTTTGGCATAAACGAATGTGATTGCTATGCCACACCGACGACAATTATCATATCAGCAAAACACAATGGCGAAGTGTTCTCCCGGATGATGCGGATTAATACACGAGGTGTAGATTTATACAAGGTTAAGCTAGTGAACGAATTTTCCAGAACAATCGTCAATCAACCCATGACAAGTGTCGAGGCAAAAGCAGTTCTGGCTGAAATCGATGCAACCCCGGCCTATAACCTGATTATAAGTGTTGCGGCGGCTGCATTGGGGACAGCCTCTTTTACTGTTATTTTTGGCGGGGGTATTATGCATTTCATATCCGGTATGCTGCTTGGTGCTATCTTGCGTTCACTGCTCTCTTATCTTAGTAAAATCCGACTTGAGTATTTCACTACGAACTTGCTTGGCGGAGCGACCGCGGCTGCTGGGGGTTGGGTAATGGGTTTTTCAGGCATCCTACCTGATTGGTGGATAGTTACGCTATCTGCAATCATGCAGATGGTACCTGGTTTGATATTCACAAATGCGCTCAGGGATTCTGCTGCAGGTGATCTCGTATCCGGAAGCAGCCGCGGGGTTGAAGCCTTGAGCATTGTCGCTGCTTTAGCCTGCGGGGCTGGTGTGGCTCTCATGTTGCTGGCTAGATTGGAGGGGTGATCAGATGCTTGTCAAAACAATATTTGCCGCTATAGCCACGGCTTCATTCGGTATTCTTTTCAATATTCGGGGGGCGAACCTTATTCTGGCAGGAGTCAACGGCGGGATCGGCTATCTGGTCTTTACGGTCAGCGTTGCCAGTGGTTTTGAGACTTATATTGGGATGTTTTATGCGAGTTTACTGATGACTGCTATCGCTGAGATTTTGGCCCGCTACCGCAAAGCTCCAGCTAGCATTTTCCTTGCGGCAGCTTTGATTCCCATCGTCCCGGGAGGGCGCTTGTTTAATGTTGTCATGAATTTGTTGGAGGGCGATTATCAACTGGCTGGTGCCGATGGAGTCACAGCTTTGCTCGAGGCTGGTGCTATTGCCATCGGTATCATCGCCACTTCTTCCTTGACAAAAGTGGTTTTGACCAGGCTGCAGCCGAGAAAGAACCACTAACAATCCATGACTTTTGACCTGACGAAGCATCGGTGAATGCTTTGGGACTTGCGTGTAAAAATTTTCACATCGCAAGGAATCGAGCTCAAGAACAGGAAATATAATATAGGATTAGATATCCTAAGCGTGTTTTGGAAAGGGAGGCCAATCAATGAATGTTATTATCAGAGACACGTATGAAGAAATGAGCAAAATCGCTGCGGAAATTATTGCAGGGTTTGTCAGGGCGAAGCCAAGTTGTGTCATTGGCCTGGCAACAGGGAGTACTCCTATCGGTACTTACAAAGAGTTGATCCGGATGCATAAGGAAGAAGGATTGGACTTTTCCCAGGTGAGAACTTTTAACTTGGATGAATACCTAGGCCTGGGGATGGATATGAACAAACCTTACCACCTGGATCAGAGTTACGCACGTTTCATGTATGAGGAACTGTTCAAACATATCAATATCCCTAAAGAAAACGCATTAGTGCCTGACGGGTTGACCAAGGATCCTGAAGCCTATTGTCAGTGGTATGAGGATCAAATTGCTGCCGCCGGTGGGATAGATATCCAAGTGCTGGGAATCGGTGGAGATGGGCACTGGGGGTTTAACGAACCAGGTTCTTCTTTGGCCAGCAGGACCAGGGTGATTGCTTTAACTCAAAAGACACTTGACGATAACTATGAGTCTTTTTATAAGAAAACAGGGGCTACCCGGGATGAGATGCCCAGATTTGCCATTACTATGGGTATTGGTACGATTCTTGAAGCCCGCAATGCAATCATGCTTGCCAACGGTGCCCATAAAGCGGATATTGTCGCCAAAGCAATTGAAGGGCCCATTACAGCCCAAGTTACTGCAACGGCCATGCATCTTTTCAGAGGCAATATGACTGTATTATTGGATAAGGCAGCAGCATCGAAACTTCAGTATGTCGACCATTATCTGCACGTGGAAAAGGCAATGCGGCAGTTGCACAGCAGAAATTAGGCTATCTATAAGCAGGGTACCAGGGTATTTTGCCAAACGAATCTTACTAGGAGATGTGGTCTGGGACAGCGCAGGTTGGCTGTCCCAGATTATTAAATACAGAGAGGTTGTGCGATGAGCAGACTAAGCAGTATTCCGATTATGCAAATGACGCGCAGTATTGGAAGGACATTGTCAGTAACTTGCGAATGGTAGGTTATGACTATGTGGTGGGCGTAATTAAAAAGTAACAATGGTCGGAGGTTTGATGCATGACACAGTATCGAGTAGGCATTATCGGGTGTGGCAATATTTTCCCTATGCACAGCATTTCAATTTCCAGACAAGAAAGCGCCAAGCTGATGGCTGTCTGTGACATTAAAGAAGAAAGGGCTAAAGCCAAAGCTAAAGAATACAACTGCCCCTATTACTTGGATTATCAGAAAATGATCGATCAAGCCGATTTGGATGTAGTCCATATTTGTACGCCCCATCATCTACATGCTCCTATGGCGATCTATGCAGCCAACCAAGGCGTGCATGTCTTGACTGAAAAACCAATGTCCATTGGTTTGGCCGACGCCTATGCCATGATCGATGCCGCCGAGAAAAACGGGATAGTCTTGGGTGTAATTTTTCAAAACCGGTACAACCCCGGTTCCAAGCTGGTGAAAGAGATGTTGGAATCGGGTCAATTGGGCAGGATTATCTCCAGCAAATTATCTGTGACCTGGAACCGTTCAGATGAGTATTATTCTAAAAGCGACTGGAAAGGGAGCTGGGATAAAGAGGGGGGCGGCGTCATTATCGACCAGGCCATACATACCTTGGATCTGGCCCGCTGGTTGATTAACAGCGAGGTTGAATCTGTGGATGCCAGCATTAGCAACCGCACTCACATGCAGATTGATGTCGAGGATGCGGCTGAAGGAGTAATCAAATATAAAAACGCGGTCCTGACCAGCTTTTATGCCATAAACTACTACGGATATGACGCTCCTGTTGAAATCGAGCTGTACTGTGAACATGGCTTGGCCAGAATCTCCGCCGATACAGGTATTGTCATCCTCAACGATGGCCGCGAATTCAAGGCGGCACCGGACCCCAATGAGTACATCGAATATGGGAACGCCAAACAATATTGGGGTGTCAGCCATATCAAACAGATTACGAACTTTTATCAAGCTTTAGCCGGAGGTGTTGAACCTGATATTACCGGCAAAGACGCAGTCAAGACTCAGGCACTGGTTTGTGCGATCTATGAATCAGGAAAAACAGGAAAACGAGTTCAGTTGGGATCCCGGGAGTGAGAGCAATGAACGTAAGAGAGTTTCAATATCCACCCAAAGAATATCGGACTTCACCTTTTTGGGCATGGAACGATCAGCTGGCAGGCAGTGAGCTGTGCTGGCAGGTACGTGAGATGAAAGAACAAGGCTTTGGAGGCTTTTTCATGCATGCCCGGGAAGGGCTCAAAACCGGCTATCTGTCTCAAGAGTGGTTTGAATGTGTATCTCAGGCGGCTCAAGAGGCTGAGAAGCTGGGTATGGAAGCCTGGCTTTATGATGAAGATCGATGGCCCAGTGGTTGTGCCGGAGGTATTGTAACCGCTGAAAACGACGAGTACAAAGCTAGGTGGCTGGTGATGAGCCAAATTTCTGAGCCTGAAATTGAATCGCTGCTGCATGACACTAATGTGGCCGCGCTCTTTCGTCTTACCTTTGATTCGGAAGCCAACTTGACAAATGCTGTACGGATAAGGACTACTGGGCAGCTGGCCGAGACTCGTCGACTGGATAGCGCAGTTGGCGATCAGGATGCATCTTACTGGCAGTTTCGAATCCAAATCCAGAATCCAACCACCAACTCCAACAGCCATGGGTATATTGATGTTTTGAATCCTGATGCGGTGGCGGAATTTCTTCGAGTAACTCATGAACAATATAAAAATCACGTTGGCCAGTATTTTGGTTCAGTGATTCCCGGCATTTTTGCCGATGAGCCTACTTACCGCAGCAAAGCAGAGAATTCAATTCCCTGGTCACCGCTGCTGCCGGGTTACTTCAGCGAAGACCACGACTATGATGTGATTGAACACCTGCCGGCCTTGTTTTTCGACTGCGATAACAGTGCCAAGATCCGCTATGACTTTTACTATACTCTGACCAGAGCATTTGTCACCTGTTTTACCAGACAAATTTACGATTGGTGTGACCAGCATGACTTAAAGTTCACGGGCCACTACTTGAGTGAAGATACTCTGGTGAAACAAACCAATGCCATCGGAGCTGCCATGCCGCATTATCAATACATGCATGTCCCGGGCATTGATCATTTAGGGAACAACATCGGCAACCACTTAACCTTAAAGCAGTGTGCTTCAGTTGGCAATCAGTTCGGCCGCAAGCGGCTGCTCTGTGAGATCTTCGGTGTGAGCGGGCATGCCATGACGTTCGAAGATCAGAAGTGGATTGCCAATTTCCATTTTGCCCTGGGAATCGCTTTTTTGTCGCAGCACCTGGTGCTCTATTCCATGACCGGTGATCGGAAACGGGATTACCCCCCCACATTTAGCTATCATCAACCGTATTGGCCTTATTACCACAGGATCAATGATTATCTGGCCCGAGCTGGTTATTTTTGCTCCCAAGGCGAGTATGTCTGTGACACTTTGGTTTTGCATCCCATCGGTTCCGTGTGGGCAACTTTCGTAAGGCAAAAGGGAAGGCCGTTATCAAGCAGGTATGATGCTGCTTTGCGCGAGCTTCAGGAATGCCTGTTCAAGGCTCAGGTTCCCTTTGATTATGGCGATGAACTGATTATGGAAGAGCATGCCAAAGTAGTTGAAGACGACTCCAAAACTTATCTGCAAATTGGCAGCGGCCGGTACAGTGTGGTGATTGTGCCGCCGTCATTGAGCTGGAGCAGCACTACATTTGAGCTGCTCAAGGCTTTTGTGAAAAGGGGAGGTAAGTTAATCTTCGTCGGCGAACTGCCTAGTCTTGTTTCTGGAGAAGCTGACACCGCCCGCTGGCAGCAGCTTTTCCAAGCAGAAACTGTAACCCTGCTCACTGATGAACAGCCCCAATTGATTGCATCATTGGCGGAGCTATGCCAACGGCCTTTTGAAATCAAAGGAACCGGTGGCTGTGACATCATGTTTCAGGTTCGCAAAGAGAAAGAATGCTGGTATCTTTTCATCACTAATACCAATCGGGAAATTTCTCATCCGGTGACTGTAACAGCTCCCAGTGTGGGCCATGTTTTTCGCTGCGATTTCGAAACTGGCGCCATCACCGAGGTTTGCTTCAGGACAAGAGAGGATCGGTTAGAGCTTGACTTTACTCTGGCGCCCGCCGATAGCCGCGGATATATCTTCTCTCCAACAGCGTGGGATTTGGATGATGACACAATCAGTGAGTTGGATCCTGCTAAAATTGTGGAAGTTGTACCTTTGAACAACGAATGGCGTTTCACCAGAACCTATCTAAACTCCCTGACGTTGGATTACTGCCGTTATACGATCGGCCACTATTGTGGCGATGTGCAGCCGGCGGATCAGGGCAATGGCAGCAATGAGAACGACAGTGCGATCAATTGGAGCAAGCGGATGCCCGTCTGGCAGGTGCGCCGTCAGCTTTGGCAGCAAGCCGGTTTTGGTGAATACCAGGGTGTGCAGCCCTGGGTTGTTCTGCCCCATAAAGACAACCTTCAAACACTACCAATAAAGCTTCAGTTCGAGTTTTACGCAGAGGATCTACCTGAGGGATTGGGGGTAGTGATTGAAAACAGCCAGCACTGGAAACTTAAGGTTAATGGTGTGGAAATCAGCACCAATACTGATCGGTACTATTGGGACAAACAGTTTGGCCAGATTGATATTGGCAAAGCTGTAAAGCATGGAAAGAACCTGATTGAACTTGCAGGCGACTTTCAGTACGGTGTCGATATCGAAGAGATCTATTTAGTGGGAAATTTTGCGCTGAGACAGAGCGGCTATCAGGCATATCGGCTGGTGAAAGAGCCATCGGTTATGGCTGATGGGAGCTGGGTTTACCAGGGTTATCCCTTCTATGCCGGCAACATGATTTACACTTCGGAATTCGATTTGCCAACCGCCGATGGAGGCAGCCGCTGTTGGATTAGGCTTAACCAGCCAAAGGGAACACTGTTCAGGGTGTCGGTAAACAACGGTGAGTGGAAATATTTGATCGCTCAACCGTGGGTAGTGGACATCAGCGAAGATTGCCTGGGTGGTAGGAACCAAGTTCGAATAGAGGTGGTTGGTTCACTGAGGAATACATTTGGGCCGCTGCATCACCGCTTGAGGTCTCCAGCTTGGTGCGGGCCAAAGCAATTTGAGGATGAATTAAGCTGGGTTGGAAATTATCAATTTGAAGATTATGGGTTGCTTGGCGGCGCTGAACTAATCATATCTAAATAGGCGCAAAGCCTGCTTTAAAAGAAAACCGCTCCAAGGCCGGACTCAACCTTGGAGCGGTTTAATTTTGATTCAGACTAGTTTGCGCAGGCTTGAACAGCCACCTCGGCTGCTGATGCTGCATCAGGGGCGTACAGATCAGCACCGATATTCTTCCGGAACTGATCGGTGACCGGTGCCCCGCCGATCATAATCTTGACTTGATCGCGAATACCTGCTTCTTTAGCGGCTTCCACGATCAACTTCATTTCGTTCATCGTGGTTGTCAAAAGTGCTGAACAAGCGATGATCTGTGCCTTTTCCTGGATGGCAGTTTCGATAAATTTCTCGCAGGGCACATCAATGCCAAGGTCAATGACTTCAAGGCCCTTGCCTTCCATCATCATCCGTACCAGATTCTTGCCGATATCATGGAGATCACCTTTGACTGTGCCCAAAACTACTTTCCCCTTTGCCTTGACATTACCGGACACCAATAAAGGTTTCAAAAGCGCTGTTCCAGCATTCATGGCTCTAGCGGCGATAAGTACTTCCGGAACATAGATTTCATTGTTCTTAAACTTCTCGCCGATTACATCAATGCCTGCCATCAAGCCTTTCTCCAAAATTTCTTCTGCTGCAAATCCTTCGTCAATTGCCTGCTGTACAAGCTCTTTGACAGCTTTTGCGTTTCCCTGCTGCAGTTTTAGGGAAATCTCATTCAGGATGTTCATGGTGTACCCTCCAATATCAGTATTTTATTTGATTTGACCGCGTGTTTCTCTGAACTTGCCTGGCGTGGTTCCGGTCATTTTTTTAAACACTCTGGTAAAATAGCTTTGCTCCTCAAATCCCACCAGATTCGAGATATCTGCCAGCGGGATATCTTCATTAACCAGCAGTTTTTTGCTTTTCTCAATGCGAACAGTGTTTAGATAGGCACTGAAGTTGTAACCAGTTTCTTCCTTAAATAGCCTGCTGAAATAAGACGGGCTTAAATGGACATACTTGGCCACATCTTCAAGTGTGAGTTTCTCCATGTAATTGCTATTGGTGAACTCTATCGCCTTATATATTATATCTTTATTTTTGACATTCTTAAAGTTAAAAACGCAATCTGTAAACCGGACCAGGATTTTGGACAGCCACACACTCAGTTCATCCAGATTATGAAGGCGGGACACTTGGTTGAGATAATGATTGTTTAGGCCAAAGATTTCTTCCTGTTCCGCCCCTCCCTCCATCGCAGCTCGGGAAAGGAGAACCACCAACTCCATGGATCTGTATTTGATGCCCGCAAAGTCGTTTTGGTTGGTAAAAAAGATATAACCAAGAATTTCGTTAAGTACCCTTTGGGCACCGGCTTTATCGCCAATTGACACAAAAGAGATCAATTCGTTTTCCTTGTCGATTGGATAGTTCTGCAGTAAGCCTTGATCCAACTCCGGACGCATCCTGGAGAGATAAGCTGCCGGATCTGCATCTAACTCTTGGTTGCCATGGCTTAGGTAATGATCATAGCTTCTGGACGCGGCGTGGCTGGCAAGGAGATATAACAGCTCAGAGAGACTGGTGACCACGTCTGGTTTAACCACAGGAATCAAATCCATGTAGGCTTTGAACTGACGTCTGGCTTGGTGATCCTGGATTCGCTGCTCAATAATTTCGTCAATCAGAAAGGCCTCTGGTTCGATCATCAATACCGGGCCGCCGACAAAAGCGCCTTTGAACTGATCCTGGCATTCAATGGGTGCCACCCAATGGGTAAGCCCCATGGGGCAAAAATAGATGTATTTACCTCCGAACCGCTCAGCTTGATAACTTCCGTACAAATGGACATTCTCACAGTCACACAAAGGGGTAAAACCAGCCTGGACAGCCTCACAGAACTGGCTGCAGCTTCCTTTGAGGGCATGGTAAACGATGCTCCCCGCGTCGTCGATGATGAAACTGGCAATTCCCGTTGCCTTGCTGTAATAGTCGATCCACTGACAGATCTGATCGAGTTCAAAGCATTCTTGGGCAAACCTCTTCGTGTCCATAGCCTCACCTTTCGGTTACTATTCTAAACGATTCTAGAACCGGGATCAATGGATCAAGCCTTTTACGGTGAAATCGGATCAAATAAACTAGGGCAGGGGAAAATGTAGCCCAAGTAGAATAAGGTTCATGGAACAGAATAAAAAAAGAATATCTCGATAGAAGAGGGGAGAGGCTATGAGTTCCAAAGTTAGAGTTGGATTACTGGCAATCATATTGATAGTGGCATGTTCGCAGTTGGCTGGTGCGCAATATTCAATTCCTCTCAAATCAGAGCGGGCTATCACCGTAGCCGATAATATCATTGCCTGGCAGACTGAGTCTGGTGGATGGAACAAGAATATTGATTTTTCTTCAGTAATGTATCAACCGGGTATGTCAAGGGGCGAGAGGACTAGTTCCGGAGTAGAGGCGGGTACCTTTGACAATAGCGCCAGCATTAATGAAATGAAGTTCCTGGCTATGATGTACGCCACCCATGGAACTGAGCGCTATAAAGACGCTGTCATCAAAGGTGTCGACTGGATGCTGGACGCTCAGTATCCCAGCGGCGGCTGGCCGCAGTACTATCCACTGCGAGGTGGATACTCGGACAATGTTACATTCAATGACGGTGCCATGACCAATGTGCTTAAGTACATTCAAGAGATTTTGAAATACCGTGGTTTATATGAGTATCTCGGCGAAGAGCGCTTTGCCCGCCTGGAAGCTGCATTGGACAAGGGACTGGAATTCATTCTGAAAGCTCAAATTGAAGTTAATGGGCACCTCACTGCATGGTGCCAACAGCATGATCCGGTTACTTATGAACCAAAGATGGGCAGGAGTTACGAGCATCCTTCCATTGTTTCGGCAGAATCGGTTCCGATTGTAGAGTTTCTGATGTCTTTGCCTGATCCGTCTGACGAGGTACGCCGGGCGATCTTGAGTGCTCTGGAATGGTTTGAAATATCCAGACTGCCGAATGGTCAATGGGCTCGCTTTTATGATATCCAGTCAAATGTTCCCATCTTTTCCGGCCGTGATAGCATCATCCGATATGAGGTAACTGATATCGAGATGGAACGGCAGAAAGGTTACAGCTGGTTCAGTGGAAATCCCGGCACCGTACTGGATAAAGGCAGACGTGGCGGATACATGGATCAGCTGCGGGAGAGCCTGCCGGATCACAAGTCAATTACCATAGATGTGTTTACCGATCCGGCCATACCAAAATTCAACAGCCCCAAGATTCAGCCACCTCCGACAGTCAAGGGAGTTCTCGAGATTGACATCGAGATTTCCATGCGCAATCCGGAGAATCTGGAAGAAGTAGTAATCAAAATTGACCAGGAGGAAGTGTATCGCGGCAATGATCTGCAGATCAAAGTACCTTTTGATACCACAGGGCTCCGCAACGGACAGTACATGATCACCGTTGAAACATTGACCAAACTGGGCACTGCCCTGACTCATACAGTCAATGTCGGGGTTAACAATTAGTGAGCAATAAGCAAGATAAACACTAGAGCCATAAGACAAAGACCAACTTGCAGACTGACATGCCTGTAAGTTGGTCTTTTCTTACTTTGTGCCTAATTGTACTGTACCTATACTGGTTCTTGAACAGCCTCAAACAATGCCTCAATATTAGCCGGGTCAACATCTGGAAGGATTGCTTCATGGCTTGGCGAGATAATCAACCCAGTGGGGAAGATCCGTTTTAGTTCCATAACCTTCTCCTTGACCTGCTGTGGTGTGCCGTTGATCAACAGCTGCTGTGCATCAACCCCACCGCAGAAAGATACTCTGGCGCCGAATACCCGTTTTAGCCTAGCGGGCTCCATATCTTTGGCCAGCGCTTGGATGGGGTGAATCACGTCAACGCCTACAGAAATCAGGTCTGGAATAACATCATAAATCGAACCACAAGAATGATAAATCACCTTTAATCCATAACTTTTGGCCTGCTCAATAAATCTTCTGGTGCCCGGAAGCACGAATTCCCTGATAGCGTCCGGTGATACCATTAATCCTCTTTGACTGCCAAAATCGTTCCCGATTAAAATGGCATCCAGTTTGCCCTTGGTAGCGCTGTAGAATATCTCGTTGGCGTCCAAGTAAAACTTAGTAATCCGATCAATAACGGCTCTAAACATCTCAGGTTCAGTAAGCATTTTTACCAGAGCAGTTTCCATGCCGAAGGCCGAACAGGCGTCCTGAAAATGGGCAGACCATAAAACTCCCATGATGGGATAGCCTGACGGTACTGCATCAACTGCTTGTCTGCATTGCTCTGGGTCAATGTGTTTCGCGGGATCAGGCCAATCAAAATCAGCAACCTTGTTTGGATCAGAATAGTCTTCAAAAAAACCGGGAGCGGTCAGTGTCCTTTGATCTGGATCGCTAGTACGTTTGGCAAAATTAAGCGCTGTGTAAATCGCATTGCTGTGGGGAGCCTCATACGGAATCTCTACCGGGTAGATATCATCTGCGAGCTTTTGTTTTAATTGATTGATATCACTGACGTGAAAATAGGTGAAGAGCCGCTCACATGCTTCCGGTACAGGCAGGCCCAGCCATGATGCGGGCTTATCCACCGGCCTTCTTTCAATAGTGGCATAAAATCTTTCGACGGGGTTCATGGCAACCTTCCTTTCATGGTTATTTTTCGATAAACGAATTTGATCAGTTCGAGAAAAGATTACTGAATAATCATTCGGCGTGGTTAATAAATTACCTCCAGGAAGGATCTGAAGTATAATTTCGAATAAATTTATATAAAAAACAGCTTATGCAGCTAAAGTATGCCGAATTACTTAATCGTGGCATTTAATACATAATTGAAATAAAACGATCTACATATTGTTAACTTCGGACTAAAGCGTTAAGTGTTTTTCTAAACAAATAACAAAAAAATGCTTGATCTATTATGTGAACCGTGTTATAATTTTGTTGAACAATAAACTTCGATTTTACAAGAGGCTCGAATAGCTGGGCTAACGCTTGGCGACCGTAGTTAGCATATGTTCGCCTACAAAGTTGCAGCGACAAATTTGATTGAAATATATTTACATAAAATTTAGGACAAACATTAGCTCAATTTAGAAAATAATATTTATATTTACCGTGAACTGTAGTGGAATATGGTGCTGGCAGTAAATTTAGGCAGGCTTAATGTACTGGATAGTCATTAAGAAAGGTGATTACTGTGGGGAATCGACGTTTACGGATTGGATTATTCGCTGCATTTGTCCTTATATTTTTAACATGTCACACTGAAGCCGCTTTGTACAGAAGCTATATATATGACTCATGGGGAATGGCTGTACCGACACCCGATCCTTACTTGCCGGCTCGAGTGATATACGGCGAGGATATCGGTGCGGGCGATCTCAAGAATCCACAGGATATCTATGTTGCACCAGACAAGACCTTATACATAGTCGATTCCGGCAATAATCGCATTATCAGGACCACCAGTTTTTTTGAGGTAATCAAGATCTATAAAGAATTTGAACGTGATGGTGTTGTTGATTCTTTTAACAATCCACAAAGTGTATATGTGACTCACGATGGGCGGTTGTTTGTGGCAGATACGGGCAAGGAACGGATAGTACAATTTGATGCAGATGGCAATTTTGCTGCCATGATCGATAAAGTTCAAACGGATATGACGGATGCCTTTCCAAACCATTTTCGCTTTCGGCCAAAAAAGATCGCAGTCGATCCTTTCGATCGGTTGTATGTAATTGTTGACGGCTTGTATGAAGGCTTGATGAAGATGGATTTGGAGGGCAATTTTCTTACTTTTGTAGGAGCCCCGAGAGTTGCGCTAACCCTGTGGCAGTATTTGTGGAACAGGATCGCATCTGAAGAGCAGAGGGCGCGGATGGCCTTGGTTTTGCCGACTGAATACAGCAGCATGCACATGGATGAGCAGGGGTTTATTCTAACTACCATATCAGGAGGAGAGATTCAGTTAGATCACTTTGTGCGTAAGCTAAATCCGAGTGGTGCAGACATCATGAAGCGCACTGGTGTTCATCCTTTGATCGGGGATCTCGATCTTGGGATTGGAACAAGCCTTGAAGGCAATTCCCGCTTTGTAGACATTGTGGGCCGTGAGAATGAGCTTTTCAGTGTTCTCGATCAGCAAAGAGGCCGTGTCTTTACCTATGATGGTACAGGTAGATTGCTGTATGTATTTGGTGGACTGGGGCAGGGTGTTGGTTTGTTTGTCAAACCAGTGGCTATAGACGAGCTTAACGGCCAGCTGTTGGTACTTGACAATCGAACTAACAGTATCACTGTCTTTGAACCAACTAACTATGCTACTCTGATTCACAATGCGATCAATGAGTACCATCGCGGCCAATATGATGAAGCGGCGAACTTATGGCACCAAGTAACTGGACTGAATGCTAACTATGAATTGGCTTATTCCGGTGTCGGTGATGCAGAGTTCAGTAAAGGTAATTACGCTCAGGCAATGCTTTTTTACAGGGTAGGCAACGATCGGGCCGGATACTCAAAGGCCTTTTACCGCTATCGCCGCGAACTGTTGGGAGAACACTTTGGAACAATCATGACCTGGATTCTGATTGCAGCCGGGCTACGCTATATATCATCAAAACGGCAATGGCGTGCGAGATTGGTCCACAAATACCACAACAGCCAACTTGCAGCTGCTCTGAGCAGAGAAAGAGTCAAGAACAACCGCTTCTACAGCTACTGTCATCGAACGATACAAGCGGTTCGCTATGCAGGACATGTGATCTTTCATCCTTTTGATGGCTTCTGGGATTTGAAGTATGAAAACCGCGGTACATTTACATCAGCTACAGTACTTCTACTCATAGTTGTTGCTTCATACGTTTTCGTGCGGCAGTATACAGGTTTTGTGCTTAACTATAATCGGATTTCTGATCTCAATGTGCTGATGGAAGCATCCAGTATTCTGCTGCCCTTCTTGTTGTGGTGCTTGGTGAACTGGGCACTAACTACGTTAATGGATGGCAAAGGCAGGATTAAAGATATCTATATTGCCGGAGCCTATGCATTTACACCTATGATTCTAATCAATTTCCCGGTCACAATCATCAGCAAATATATCACAATTGAAGAAGGGACGTTTTATTATCTGTTGTTGGCGATTGGGGTTATCTGGTCTCTTGCTTTACTGTTTCTTGGTACCGGTGTGATTCATGATTACAGTTTTGGCAAGACCATTTTCACAACCCTCACAACTATAGTTGGCATTGGTGTAGTTTGTTTTGTCGGCTTACTGTTTTTCCATGTTATTGATACGATGGTCCAGTTTTTCAGAGAGATATACCTTGAATTGACTTTCCGGTAACAATAACAGTTTAGATTGTAAGGGAGCGAAAAAAGTGAGCAGCCAGCTGAGATCTGATCAAAAACTACAACCAAGCTGTAACCTGTTAAAAGGTAGCAGGTTGTTAATATGTCTGTGTTCAATTCTGCTCTGTTTAGCCGGCAGTTTCCTGGCTCATGCCCAGCAAGTTGACAGTGGTGTTGCCGATCCGAGGCTTGCTAATTTTGAGCTTATCTCAGGTAATGAGTATTTGCGTTTGTATCTTAACCCGGAAACAACAGAAATCGCTATCCAAGATATTCAAACTGAGAATCTTTGGTTTTCTAACCCTCAAGAACGTTTTAAGACCAGCGGTTTCGTTCTGAACCGCCTCAGCAGCCAGCTCACGATTGTTCATGATCCCAACGGGGTGCAAAAAGACAACCACCGCTACAGTATCGCCTATAATCAATTCGACATTACTCCAATTGACCACGGGGTGAGGATTGACTACACAATCGTTGAGGAATGGAAACCAGAACACTATGTGCCCAAAATGATCCGCAAAACAGAGATGGAAACAGAGATTCTGGCTAAGATCGAAAAAGAGGAAGACCGGAACCGGATTTTGGAGTATTACAATCTGGTTATGCTCGTTCCTCGTCAAGGTCAGCCAATACCGATTCCGGGTGTCGATCATGATCAAGTTTTTGGTGACTATGATTTAGTCGTCTTAAATCCCGATTATTTGGAACGGGAAGCGCAGCTAAACACTCTTAAGCAAGCATTAGCTGATCTCTCAGGGGATCCGGCTGAGCTGGAGAAAGAGATCAAACGCCTGGAGGGGCAGTTGAATAAAGAGCGGGAAGACATTGTTTGGCGCTTGATTAACACGTACGTTGAGTGCCGCTTAGACATAGAGAAATCAGATTATGTTACTTTTGCTGATCTTGCTCACCTGATTGACAACCCCACATATGTAATGGAATTAGTACCGCGTTTCTCACTGACCAGCGTGCAAAAAATCATCATTGAAACAGGTTATACCCCGATAGAATGTGCTGAAGATCATCTTGACAATAACCTTGATCCGCTCTTACCAAATTTGGAGATTTTTAAAGTACCGATGGAGTATATACTGGATGGCGCAAATCTTGTAGTCCGGATCCCGGCGCAGGAGGTCGAGTATCCAGTCGATGTCCAAAACCGAGTTGGTGAGAAGTTTACTTATCCACTGCATACGATTCGGGTGCTGGAGAATTTCAGTGCGGCAGATACCACTAAAGAAGGTTATATGTTTGTTCCCGACGGATCAGGGGCTTTGATTTATCTAAACAATAAACGTTTATCTACATCAGGATACAATGAACCAGTCTATGGCAGAGATAACGCACTGGACAGTTCAAATGAATTGAACCGCTATCCGGAAGTAATCCGGCTGCCGGTGTTTGGCTTGAAACAGGACGATCAAGCCATTTTTGGGATCATTGAAGAAGGGGCGTCACTGGCCCGTATCAAGGCAGATATTTCAGGGCGCACTGACAACTATAACAGGGTTTATGCGGAATTTACATTGATTCCTTACAGCAAGGTGTCGCTCAATCTGCAGACCGACAATGTCCGTTTCTCGGGAGAACTGCCTACCTATCAGGCGCGCAAGTATGAAGGCGTCTATGAGATACGTTATGCTTTTTTAAGTGGTGATGATGCAACTTACGCCGGGATGGCAAGGTATTATCGAGATTATTTAATCGACAAATATCAGTTAGAGCGGGTCGCCCCTAGGGAGCAGATTCCGTTTTATTTAGAGTTGATTGGTGCAATTGATAAGCGGGAGCCGATTCTAGGAATTGCCCGCAATGTGGTTCATCCGTTGACTACATTCAAGCAAGCCCGTTTGATTCTGGAATCACTGCAAGAACGTGGAATCGGCGAGATCCAGCTGAAATATAACGGCTGGCTTAATGGAGGCCTTGACCACCATTATCCCGTCAAAGCAGCTTTGGAAAAAAGCCTGGGGGGAGCAGTGGAGTTTGCGGAATTTGTTGATTATGTAAACAGTCAAGGCTATTGGCTTTATCCCAGCGTAGGACTGTTAAGCGTTTATCGCACCGGACTATTTGACGGGTTTAGTGTTCGCAATGATGCTGCAACACAGCTTAACCAACTACGCGCAAAGGTCTACCAATATCGTCTGAACACTCATGATCGAAATCCCAATGCATACTACTATGTCCTCTCGCCGCGAAGAATCGATTCACTGGTGGACAGTTTTCTAAAGGATTACCAGCGTTATAGCTTGGCTGGTATCAGCCTGCTTGATCTGGGTGCTGAAATCAACTCCGACTTTAAGGATAACCCTCGCGACGTGATTGATCGTGAACAAGCTTTGGCAATCATCTTGGCTCAGTTTGAAAAGCTGCGCAAACAGAATATGAGAATTATGGTTGATCATGGCAACAGCTATACGTTAGCCTATGCTGATGCTATCGTTGACTTGCCAAGTAAAGGAAGCTCATATCACATTGTCGATGAAGAAATTCCGTTTTACCAGATGGTTATCCATGGTTTGATTGACTATACCACATCTGCCCTCAATCTCTCATCAAACTCCAGAGCAGACCTTTTGCGAATGCTGGAGTCAGGCAGTTACCCGTACTTTGTTGGATGTTACGAGGATTCATTTGAAGTCAAAGACACAAAATTTGACCACCTGTTTGCGCTGCATTATGGGGATTGGCTGAACTTGGCAGCAAGTATATACCGGACTGTCAATGATGTTTTAGATGATGTTCAAGATCAGTTGATTGTTGACCATTGCAGACTGATTGACAATGTTTATCAAACTACTTATGAGAATGGGAAACGAATCATTGTTAACTACAACAAACATGCTGTCGAAGTATACGGCCGGGTAATAGACGGGGAGGATTTTATCGTATTGGAGGCTGAAGCGGATGAGATATCGTAGGCTGCGGTTGACGCTCTCCCGCCAGCGGGCGCTGTGGGGATTGGTTTTTACAGGTGGGTTTATTATTGGGTTTATAGCTTTCTTCCTGGGCCCAATGATTCAGTCAATAAAGTTTGCCTTTAACGAATTGAAAATCAATCCATCGGGCTTTACCCTCACCTATGTTGGCTGGGAGAACTTCAGGTATGCCTTACGGGTTGACCCGAATTTCAATCAGGTTTTTGTGGAGACTACTTTACGGATTCTGACTGATATTCCAGCTGTAATCATATTTAGTTTTTTTGCCGCAACGGTCCTAAACCAGAAATTTCGCGGCCGCACTCTGGCCCGGGTGATATTCTTCTTACCAGTCATATTGACTGCAGGCGTCATCTATCAGTTTGAGTCTGGAGATATTCTCCATGAACTGCATGTGATTGCAACTGAAGAGGAAGTACTTTATTCCTCGCGAGTGGTAACGAGTTTGTTCTTAAGGATGCAGATGCCAGAAGGTTTTACTCAATACGTTATCATGGCAGTCAATAGAATACCAGCTATTATAAATGCATCAGCAATTCCTATTTTGATATTCTTAGCTGGTCTACAGGGGATCCCATTCTCTTTATATGAGTGTGCCAAGATTGAAGGAGCGACAGGTTGGGAGAGTTTCTGGAAAATAACTTTTCCGTTGATTTCACCTTTGTTCTTGACAAATATTGTCTACATTATTGTAGATTCATTTACAGCGCCGGGCAATAGACTGGTGGAGCTAATAGAAAGCACTGCCTGGGGCCGCAATATTTACGGGGTTAGCGTTGCCATGACGTGGATGTATTTTGGTGTCATCGCAGTGATCCTGCTATTAGTTTTTGCGGTCTTATCAAGGCGCGTTGTTTATATGGAGGAGTGATCACAAATGGGCCGACTCAGAACCGCTAGATATCAAACTACCAGTTATTGGGCCTCGATAGGCTGGAGTGTTGCTAGGGCAATCCTGGTATCCGGTATTTGTTTTCTTATTATACATCCTTTATTGATCAAAATTTCATCCTCGCTAATGACAGAGACTGATCTCTATGATGTGACGGTGAAGTGGATTCCCCGGAAGCTTAGTTACCAGCGTGTTGCTGACAACTATCTGATCCTTTACCGTGAAATGAAATATGGTGTATCTTTGTTCAATTCGATTGTCTTAGCGCTTCTGGTGTCTTGTTTGCAGTTGATTTCCTGCAGTGTGATTGGGTATGGCTTTGCCCGGTTCAAGTATTTTGGCAGCAACATTGTATTTGCGTTGGTAATCTTTACCCTGTTGGTACCGCCACAGATGATCATGGTGCCTTTGTTTTTGAACTTCCGCTTCTTTGATCTGTTCGGCCTGATTAAGACACCGATCAATCTCCTGGGTACTTACTGGCCTTTTGTATTGACGTCCATCACCGGAATGGGATCGAAAAACGGCTTGTTTATCTATGTAATGCGGCAGGTGTTCAAGGGACAGCCAAAGAGTTTGGAGGAGGCAGCGTTAGTTGACGGTGCAGGCCAGATCAGGACGTTCTTTACCATAATGCTGCCAGGGGCAAAATCGGCCTTGTTGATTGTTTTTCTATTTTCTTTTGTCTGGCAGTACAATGACTATCACCTGACGTCGCTGTACTTAAGAAATACAGCGCCTCTGCTGCCTTTTAGATTGCAGGGGTTGACGCAGATCTTCGATGTTTATAAATATTCTCGGGAGTATGTGACTATTGTGAACAATACTGCCATGCTGATGTTTATTGCTCCTCTGCTGGTTATGTATGCATTTCTGCAAAGATTTTTTGTTGAAAGTATCGAGAGAACTGGCATCGTTGGCTAATCTGCAATATGAAGGAGGCGAGAATAGGGTAGGAACAAAGTAAGTGACTAGACTCTGTTGTTGTAGTAGTGGCAAGAATCATTTGTTAGGGAATGCAGAGAACCATTCAAATCCTTAAAGGAGGCTTTTAAATGAAAAGACATTCAATCTTGTTGTTTGTAGTTATTATGCTGTTTGCCCTGACTGCCAGTGCTGTTGCTGAAGAGCAAAAATGGGACCTAGGTGGCCGCGTCATCCGCATTCAAACCCGTTGGCGCGATGTAACACCGTTGGGTGCAAGGGGAGACTACAATTGGTTTGAGCCGGATGCTCGGCTGCAGGCACACGTTAAAGCTGTAGAAGAGATGTTTAACTGCAAAATCGAATTTGTAATGCCTGGCAGCCATTTGGCAGCGGCTGAAGAGCTAAGAAGAGCTGTTTTGGCCGGTGATCAACCATTTGATTTCTCACACATTACAGAATCACTGCCAGAGCTGGCGATCGATGGATTGATCCAACCCCTTGATGATGTACTTGGACCCGATTTCTATGATGACTTCCCACCGATGTTCAGGCGCTATGGAACAGAAAACGGAGCAACCGTAGCCGGTAAGACTTATGGCTTTGAAGCTCTCAACTATTCTGCAGAATCAAGATATCTGTTCTGGAACAAGAGCCTGTTTGAAAGGGAAGGGCTGGAGAGCCTTTATGACATCTATGCACGGGGAGAGTGGACATGGGATAAATTTGCCGAGATGGCCTATGCCTTGACGAAAGACACTGATGGAGATGGGGTCTACGATCAATTTGGTGTTTGCGCCAACAGCTTCAGAGATGAAATCATAGACATGCTGGTATCCAACGGGGCAAGGCTGACAAAAGTGGATGAGAATGGCAAAGTTGTCTGGGATTTGTTAGCTCCGGAAGTGATTGAAACGATGGATTTCATGCAGAAACTGTGGGCAGACGGTGTTTGGACTGATGGCATTGAAAAAACCCAGGCTGGTATGATCTTTGTCATCGGAACAAGTATCATTGACCCAGTGTACCAAGAAGGCCCAGACGAATGGGGTATCATTCCTCCGCCGCAAGGGCCTCACAGCAAAGGCGAAATCAATGGGTTTAGCCGCTGGGTTGGTTACATTCCGGTATATGTAGAGAATCCAAGAGAGGTCATCGAAGTTGTGAGTGCTTTGTGGCAGACAAAGCAGCCTTACATTGGTGATTTCGAGACATGGGAAGAACAGTACTGGAGCCGGTTCTTGTGGGCAGTTCACGATGAAGAATCCTATAACTTCCTCAAAGACCCCGGCTTGGAGCCTGTGCTTGTACCATCACAAATCGAGTTCTTGATTGCACTTGGAAAAGCCAGTCCCAACTGGAACCAAGTCTTTGGCCAAATTGTTAAAGAAGGTGCGAGCCCAACAAGTACTCTGGCTGCCTGGGAACCAGTCCTCCAGGGTATTCTCGACGAGATGCTGGGACAGTAGGATTTTGAATTCAATTGAGATTGGAGACATGTTATGACTGTAAATCGATTATTGATCAGTGAAAACGGCAGGTTTCTGGTTCAGGATCACGGTGAACCGTTCTTCTGGCTGGGTGACACATGCTGGCTGTTGTTTAGCCGGTTGACCCTTGAGGAAGCGGAACACTATTTGAGTGTAAGGCAACAACAGGGTTTCAATGTGATCCAGGTGTCGCTTGTTCATGGCCTGCCAACGCAAAATCTGTTTGGTCACCAACCTTTTGTGGATAACGATCCAGCAAAACCGATTTTGCTGGGTGAATCGAATCCGGAAGGATACTGGGAACATATCGACAGCATACTTACAATAGCGGAACAAAAAGGTCTGTACATGGCTCTAATCCCAATGTGGGGTTCAGTTGCAAGACAAAAGAAAGTCAATGTTGAGCAGGCTAAAGCCTATGGGGCTTGGCTTGCTCAACGCTATCACAACAGACCTAACATTATCTGGCTCAATGGTGGAGATTGTAAAGGCGATATTGGCCAGGACATATGGGATGCTTTGGGAGAATCAATTAAAGCAATAGACTCTAAGCATTTGATGACCTTTCATCCTTTTGGGCGGACAAGATCGTCGATGTGGTTCCACGATCGCAGCTGGTTGGATTTTAATATGTTCCAGTCGGGACACTGCCGTTACGGTCAGGCGGGTATGGACGGCCGAACTGATCATTTCGGACCGGATAACTGGCGTTATGTAGAAATAGACTACAACCTGACGCCAATTAAGCCTACAATCGACGGAGAACCATCATATGAGTTGATTCCACAAGGGCTGCACGATTACCGCGAACCGCTGTGGCAGGCAGCTGACGTACGGCGTTACGCATATTGGTCGGTGTTTGCCGGTGCCTTTGGCCATACTTACGGGCACTGTTCGGTAATGAAGCTGCAGCCGAAAGATCCTCCAAAACCGAGCTTGTCGAAGCCTTGGCAAGAGGCAATTTTCGATGAAGGCGGTACACAGATGCAGCACCTGAAAAACTTGATCCTCACGTATCCGTTTGTTGATCGGATCCCCGATCAGTCAGTGATAGTGGGTGATCCAGGGGAGAAATATGAGCGTGTAGCAGTTACCCGAGGGAAGGATTACTTACTTGCCTATGTTTACACCGGTAGAGAGTTCAGTATCAGAATGGGAGTGTTAGAAGGCAGTAAGGTACGAGCGTTTTGGTATGACCCACGCACCGGAAAGCGGACGATTATTGGCCAGCTGGACAATACCGGAGTAATGGCTTTCGATCCTCCTGGTGAACATCAGGATGGCAATGACTGGGTGCTTATTCTCGAATCACTGTAAAGATTAGTCTTCGTTCATGGAGATGCAGCTCCCGGGTAAGTTTCGGTTAGTATGCAAGTAGTACAACCGGATCCATATTTAGCGATAAGCTCTCCTTGTTACGGTTAGAACAATCAGTAATCTACAAGGAGAGCTTTTCTCAATAACGAAGTAATAGTAAAGAATACAATTGAAAGCAGGTGTGGTTCATGTCTGTAGAAATGATTTCAGTACCCGCTGGATCTTTTAAAATGGGTGGCGGTGACATTATAAACAGGCCTGATGCTCTGCCGACCCATAACGTAACTATTTCCAAAGACTTCTTGATTGCCAAAGAACCGGTCAAGTATGATTTGTTCGCCGAGTTTTACCGTGAAGAGTATGGGGCGGACGTGGATGCCGAGAACTATCTTGGTTTTGTGATCGGTGTCAGCTGGTATGACGCTGACCGGTTCTGTGCATGGCTGAGTGCAAAGACAGGGCGGACATATCGCCTGCCAACAGAGGCGGAATGGGAGTACTGTGCTAGAAACAGTAAAAAGTTCGGAGTCGATCGGATGTGCGACCTGAATATGCGGGAATGGTGTTTTGATTGGTATGATCAGTATTCGCCACAAGAACAGATCGATCCCGCCGGCCCTGATTCGGGTATGTTCAAAGTTGTCAGGGGAGGTTTTCTGGACAATCCAACCCGGTATAACAACTATCATCTGGAAGTCTGGGCTCGGGCTTCTTTGCCGCCAAGTTACAGGCATTTCCCGGGAGATCCCAATGATTTTGGCAGGCACAATGTGGGATTCAGGGTGGTGCAAGGAGAACCGGTAAAAACCAGCGGGAAAACTGTGGCCATACCCCTTTCCCTCCACGTAAGGCAAAACCGGCCGCCAGCTCAGGTGACTGGTGATAAACCTTACTTTAGAAAGCGTTATCTGTTCCCGATTCCTCCCGATACTGCTTCTTCAGAAGCGATTAGTGCTTTTGGACTTAATCCTGTATTAAGGCACCACAATCATTCACCTGGATTTGACGTAGCTCCGAACGGTGATTTGATTGTATCAATTTATTCGTCTTATCATGAATATGATCCTGAAGTGGGACTGATGGGTGCCAGGTTAAGATACGGAGCAGACGAGTGGGAAATGCCGGACATCTGGTGCAATGCTGTTGGTGTCAATGACCATGCGCCTCTGATTTTCACGGATCATGACGGAACTATTTATCATTTTTGGGGATGGCCGCAGCTTGACAATGCTTTTCCATTTCAGTTTGTCTATTCGAAAGATAGTGGAGCGACTTGGAGTGAGGTTCAATTCCCCCGGTTTGCAGAAAAAGCGGAGAAGGTTGTCAGCCAGCCCATCAATACGGTAGTTCATGCTCAGGACGGCTATTATTATGTGCCCTGCGATGTGAGGGGTGAGTCTGCTTCAGTCCTATGGCGATCGAAAGATCTGGTCAATTGGGAAGTTCCAAAGGGTAAAACAGCAGGCAGGCACAGCACCATAGTTGAACTGCACGACGGCCGGCTGTTGGCTATTGGAGGTAAAAACAGCAGTATCGATGGGTACATGCCGCAAGCCATTTCTACTGATAGAGGCGATAGCTGGGAGGTAAGCAAGACGCCGTTTCCAACAATGACCTCAGGCCAAAGGCCATGCGTGATTCGGCTTCAGAGCGGCCGCTTGTTTTACTGCGGCGATTTTCAAACCAAATTGGGTAAAAGGCCGCCTGGTGCCACTGATGATCAATGGGGATCGTTTGTAGCTTATTCTGAAGATGAGGGTGAGACCTGGAACATCAAGAAGTTGTGGGGCACCCAGCACAAAAAACAGGATCCTACTTTGCTGGGAGGATCCCATACCCTAGGTTACAGTGTCTGCCGGCAGTCTCCGGACGGGTTGATCCATATTATTACGTCAAATAACCGTCCTTGCCTGCATCTCTGCTTTAACGAAGCCTGGTTGCTGGCTGACACCGACGGCATTTATCCCGATGATCAGGAACTGATGCATGAAACCGCTGCAGAAATAGCAGATGTTACCACCTACACAGAGACTTATGCTGATGGCCGGGTCAAATGTGTTTATTCGGGCGGTATTGCTGCTGACGGGCGTTTCTTGCTCCATGGAGAGGAAAAATGGTACTATCCGTCAGGTGAATTGATGACCGAAGGCAGCTATCGGTATGGTAAACGAGTAGGTACCTATTCCCACTACAGCCTAGAGGGCTACAAAATCTGGGAATGGGAATACCTCGATGGCAATGTGGCTGTTTACAAAACTTATTATGACAACAATCAGCTGAGAACTGTCGGCCGGTACCAGAACCGGATCGCCCAAGGATGGGCAGAGCGGTATTCGCCCGATGGAAAGCTGGTGGCTAAAGCTCTGTTTGAAAACGGGGTTATCACCAAAACAGAATAGCTTACTGGAGCATGCGTAAAATTTAGTTAACAGGTTGACGAAATTTTAGCTAAACAGTAAACTAAAGATATAAGAAGTTTCTATTTCTTGTTCAAGATATAAGTTAGTTTGGGGGAGTAACATGAAAATAGGAGTAATTTTCGGTAACAGGAGTTTTTTTGCGGATGAATTGTGTCTTGACGGCAGGCAGCGGCTGCTGCGGGTATTGGAGGCAGCCGGTGTAACACCGGTAATCCTTCCGGAGGATGTTGGGGCCTATGGCAGCGTTCAAAACAGAGAACAGGCACTTAAGTGCGCTGCCTTGTTCAAAGAGCATGATGACCTGCAGGGAGTGATTATTTCATTACCAAACTTTGGTGATGAAAAATCCATAGTCACTGTTCTGCGGGAAGCTAAGATCGATGTTCCGATTCTGGTGCACGCCTTCAACGATCACCTGGATCAGCTCAATTACGAAAACCGCCGTGACAGCTTTTGCGGCAAGATTTCTGTCTGCAACAACCTGCGCCAATATGGTTTCAAGTTCAGTTTAACCACTCTCCATACAGTAGATCCAGAAAATCCGACATTTCAAGCAGATTTGCAGCGGTTCCTGGCCGTTTGCCGAGTGGTGAACGCACTTCGGGGCGCAAGGATTGGTATTGTAGGTGTGCGGCCGGCTGATTTCAACACAGTCCGCTACAGTGAGAAGTTATTGGAACACAACAGTATCTCTGTTGAACCTATAGGCTTGATTGATATTATTGGCAAGATTAACGAGCTTGGAGAAACTGAAACTGAATCAGCTGTTGCAGAGATTAAGGACTATATGTCCACCTCAGGGGTACCGAATGAAGCCTTGGTGAAAATGGCCAAGTTATTGATAGTGCTGCGGAATTGGATTAGCCAAAATGATCTGCATGCCGTGGCCATTCAATGTTGGGATTCCCTCCAACGGTATTTGGGGATTAATCCATGCGCAGTCATGAGTGTGCTTGCCGATGCCGGTATTCCTGCTGCCTGTGAAAGCGACGTCGCCGGTGCCGTCAGTATGCTGGCACTGCAGGCCGCCAGCAACATGCCCAGTGCACTTGTGGACTGGAACAATAACTATGCAGATGATCCAGATCGCTTTGTTCTCTTCCACTGCGGCAACTTTGCCAAAGCGATCTACCAGTCTGAAGGTAGTTGTCCCGCAGTCAATTACCCGCCAATCCTGGCTTCAACTCTGGGTCAGGAAAATACTTATGGTGCCATTGATGGCAAGGTAAAATCCAGCGAAGTCACCTTTGCCCGGATTACCACAGATGATTTGACCGGAACCATCCGGGCCTATTGCGCGGCAGGCAGCGTTACCGATGATCAGCTCGCCACTTTTGGTTCCTGGGGTGTGGCAAATGTGCCGGAGCTGCAGAAATTAATGCATTTTATCTGTGAAAATGGATTTGAGCACCATGTTGCCATCACCCTTGCCAACGTTGCCGGTGCTTTAGTTGAGGCCCTAGGCAAGTATCTGGGATGGGATGTGTATCATCACCGGTAAGAGACTGAATGCAGAGCCCCATGGGAAGTAAGTCCCCATGGGGCTTGGAGAGATTGTACGGGAGGGATTTGCTTGAAAAAACTGGTAGCGATCTATACCGGACAGGGATTGGCCGAACCGCTGCAGAAGCTGATTCGAGCGGAACTGCCTGATCTGCAGCTGGTCAATATTATCGACGACGGGATCATACATGATGTGATTAAAGCCGGTGGTGTGACCAAAGCAATCACAAGACGGCTGATCAGGTATTATCAGACAGCGGTTGAGGTCGGTGCTGATTTGATTCTCAACACCTGCTCCTCTGTAGGTGAGGTGGTTGATCTGGGTATAGAGATGATTGATGTTCCGATTGTGAAAATTGATGAACCCATGGCCAGGCATGCAGCGGCCAACTATGAAAGCATCGGGGTGGTTGCTACTTTGCCGACCACTCTAAGGCCTACTGCCAGGCTTGTTCAAGCTCAAGCGCAAGCTTTTGGAAGGGAGATCACAATCGTTGACGGTTTGGCTGAAGGTGCTTATCATGCCCTGATCAACGGACGGGCAGAGGAACACGATCAACTGATTATGGATGTTGGCCGCCGGTTGGCTCAGCAAGTAGACTGTATTGTCCTTGCCCAGGCCTCGATGATGCGGATGCAGCAAAGACTTGCAGAAGAGACGAAGATAACTGTCCTGTCCAGCCCTCCCTTATGCGCAGCCCATCTCAAATCCATGCTGGAGCGTGGAGCATGATGATCAGCGATACGGTCAGCCACTTAGAAACAATGGCGCGGCAGATTCGCCGTGATATTATCACCATGATTTACCAGGCGGGAGATGGCCATCCGGGGCCGAGCTTGTCATGTGCTGATCTTGTCACTGCTTTATACTTCGCCATTATGGAAGTAGATCCAGCCAACCCCCAATGGTCCCGGCGTGATCGTTTGATACTATCCAAAGGCCATGCTTGTCCCGCTGTTTACGCCGCATTAGCCAGAAAAGGATACTTTGATCTTTCGGAGCTGCCACAGCTGCGTACTCTAGGCAGTATACTCCAAGGCCATCCCGACATGCTCAAGACTCCCGGTATCGACTTTACCTCCGGTTCTCTAGGCAATGGAATAAGCGTTGGGCTTGGAATAGCCCTGGCTGCCAGAATCAATGGGCTGCATTATCATACATACGTCATTACCGGCGATGGCGAGCTCCAAGAAGGAATCATCTGGGAAGCAGCCATGGCTGCCAAGCACTATCAGGTGGGCAATTTGATTGTTTTTGTGGATTACAATGGCATTCAAAGTGGAGGCAGGACTGAGGAGATCAGTGGTTTGGAACCGATTGTCCCCAAGTTTGAAGCATTCGGGTGGCATTGTCAGGTGATCGATGGCCATAATTTTACCGAGATTCTAACCGCTGTAGCCAATGCCAAAGCCACACCCGCCATTCCCTCGGTGATTATTGCCAACACCATCAAAGGCAAAGGTATCTCTTTTATTGAAAACAATAATGCCTGGCACAAACGGGTACCGACCAAAGCAGAGTGGGAGCAGGCATTGCAGGAGCTGGGGGGCTGAAAAATGATCAAGTATGCCAATACAAGAGTGGCTTTTATTGACAGCTTGGCAGAGCTGGCTGATAAGAATCCGAAGATTGTCCTTGTCTGCTCCGATTCGTCCAAAGTGATCCGAGCCGATGGATTCAAAGCTGCTTTCCCCGATCGATTCATCGATGTCGGCATTGCGGAGCAGAACGCTGTGGCTTGTGCTGCTGGATTGGCATCCTGTGGCCTGATTCCGGTTGTTGCCACTTATGCCGGGTTTATTACCATGCGTGCTTGTGAACAAGTGCGGACTTTTGTAGCTTATCCATTTCTTAATGTCAAGATGGTGGGAGCAAACGGCGGGATTGGGGCCGGTGAACGGGAAGGGGTCACTCACCAGTTTTTTGAAGACCTGGGGATTTTGCGGACTATTCCCGGCATTACCATTGTTGTACCAGCCGATGCTTCCCAAGTGAGTAAAGCTGTGGAGGCTGTTGTCAATGTACCTGGGCCGGTGTATTTGCGGATTGGCAGCGGCCGTGATCCGGTTGTATTGGATTCCGATCTCCCGTTTGAATTAGGTAAGATCCGCCATCTCCAAGTGTTTGGAGATGACGTTGCCATATTGGCAAATGGGCATACCATTCCTAGAGCTTTAGCGGCAGCAAAACGCTTATATAACTCAGGAATCAAAGCTGCAGTGGTTGAGGTGCACACACTAAGACCATTGGATACAGAGGGGATTGTGGCGATCCTTGAAAAGACCGGGGCAGCAGTGACAGTAGAAGATCACAATATTATCGGCGGTTTAGGAAGCGCTATTGCCGAGGTGATCGCCGAGAAAGTGCCAGTGCCTTTGGCCAGGGTTGGCCTTCGAGATCTGTTCCCTGAATCAGGTGAAGCAGAAAAGCTCATGGATGCTTATGGGCTGAGTGTTGACGACATTTGCAATGCCTGCAGGCAAGTATTGGCCAGAAAGGAAGGGCGGTCTGCATGAATTACGGCTATTTTCAGCGAGTGACACAGCAAAGCCCCACCAGGCTCTGGATTAATAATCCCACCAGGGAGGAAGCAAAAAAAGCGCTGGCTGCAGGTGCCATCAGCTGCACTACTAATCCAACCTATACTGCCAAAATGCTGCAGCAGGAATCTGAAAGAAGTGAAGTATTTGCCATAATCGACCAGGTTCTGGCGAATATCGACGATGATTCCCGGGCAGCTGCTGAGATCCAGCGGCAGGTTATTAAACCGTTGGTGGAGATGTTTAAACCACTTTTTATCATGGATCAGCAGCAAGGTTTTGTTTCCATTCAAGGTGATCCCTTTGCGGAGGACGAGTATCTAAATATCATTGATGCAACTTTGGCAGACAGAGCTTTAGGTGGTAATGTGATTGCCAAAATCCCCGTTACTGCAGCAGGGCTGAAGGCAATTGAGTACCTGATTGGTGAGAACGTACCGATTATTGCCACAGAAGTGATGGCCATAGCCCAAGCCGTTGCTGTTTGCGAATTATATGAGCGGACTTGTCAAAAGGTAAATAAGCGGCCACCATTTTACGTTACCCATATCACAGGAATTTTCGACGAATACTTGCATAATCTGGCCCAGCTCGGTCAATTTGATATTGCCCCAGACATTCTCTGGCAGGCTGGAACAATTGTTGCCCGCAAACAGTACAGGATTTTGAAAGAGCGAGGCTATCAGGTTACCATGCTTGGTGGTGGTGCCAGGGGCCTGCATCATTTTACAGAAATGGTCGGCGGAGATGTCCATGTCACGATCAATTGGCGGGGAGCAGCAGAAGAACTCCTGACTCAAGATCCACCGGTCGTATACAGGATGGATACGCCCATTCCTGAGTACGCGGTTGAGGCATTGCTGAAGATCCCCGAATTCAGGATGGCCTTTGAAGAAGACGGGCTTGTCGTGGAAGAATTTGCTGATTTTGGCCCCGTACGCTTTTTCCGCGATAGTTTTGAAGCAGGATGGAGCTTTTTGCTTGGAACGCTTCGCGAAAGGCGTAAGGTTGGAGAAAGATAGCAGCGGAAACGTATAAACAAAGCATTAGCGAGTAGAGCCGACGGAAAGGAGTGGACTTGCACCAATGGCAAAGAAGGAGTATCACAAGCGTCTACAGGAGCAGAAACCGGTGGAGATGATGCCAGGCATCTTTCGAACCACCCTGGCTTATAATGATCAGCTGATGTTGTGTCATTTCCAAATGAAGAAAGGGGCGAAGATCCCCCTTCACAGTCATGAAGCGGTTCAAAACGGCTATGTGATCAAAGGTAAAGTGCGCTTTTTTACCAAAGACGGGAGAGATATTATAGTTGAACCCGGATCCAGCTATGTTTTTGATTCTTATGAAGAGCACGGCTCAGAGGTCCTTGAAGATACAGAATTGATTGAGAGCTTTACTCCCATGCGGCCGGAATATGTTGTTTGAGGTGCAGATTGATGGAGAACAACTTCGGTGATGCTGTGCAGAAGTATCTTACGCCGTATAAATTTGGCCGTCCTGTTTTAACAGGGTCCGGAACAGCAGGTGCTTTCGATGCTCTGGCTGTTGACTGTCCCTTTGTTTTTTATCATAACGGCCAGTTTTATATGCTCTATGTAGGTTTTGACGGAATTGGCTATCAGACAGGCTTGGCTGTCAGTGATGATCTCATCAACTGGCAGCGCAAAGGACCGATCCTAAGACGGGAAGACCATGTCGGCTGGGATCGGGTTGGAGCTGCAGGAACCTGGATTCTGAAGAACACCAATTCCGTTTGGGAACCGCCGGCTCTGCAAAAAGTAGGCGGCAAATATTGGATGGTGTATCATTCGTATCCCGAAGAAGGGTATGAAGCCGGCCCGGCCCAGATTGGTTTGGCATGGAGTGAGGATCCGGAACTGATGCAGTGGCACCGTCTGCCCGAGCCCATCTTCTCGTGGAAAGACGGAGCAGATTGGGAGAACGGCGGGTTGTACAAGGCCTGCCTGATTCAAGAAAATGATCGCTATTATTTGTTTTACAATGCCAAGAATGCCAAACCAAGAGGCTGGATCGAACAGATTGGCGTGGCAACGTCTACCGACTTACAGCACTGGCAGCGTTATGAGGGCAACCCTATTGTCAAAGTCTCGGAAAGCCGATGGGACAGCCAGTTCTGTGCCGATCCTTATGTGGTTAAGGACGGTGACCGCTGGTTGATGTTTTACTATGGGTTTAACAGGCGGCATGCCCAGGAGGGTCTTGCTTTCTCCGCCAATCTCTATGATTGGATTAAATATCCAGATCCGATTTTAACCAATGGCCGGGAGGGTGAGGTTGACCATTCCTTTGCCCATAAACCTTCGATCCTGGTTCATAACGGGGTCTTGTACCATTTTTACTGTGCCTGCCGCAAATACAGAGAGGGCGACCCTGTAAAAAGCCTTTGGGATGAGTTTCGAACCATTACCTTTGCCACATCCCGACCGATTGTGTAACAAACTGTGATCCGAAACGGAGGAAGTGATATGCTTGGCTGATCTGAAACTGTTAGCCCAAAAAGCAACTCAAACTCGAATAGCTATTCTTAACATGATATATCAAGGAAAAGGCGGCCATATTGGAGGAGCCCTTTCCTGCACGGATATTCTAGTAGCGCTTTATTATGCCGTTATGCGTATCGATCCCAAGCATCCTAACTGGGAAAGCCGGGATCGGTTTGTATTGAGCAAAGGCCACAGCGTGGAAGGTTTGTACGCTATTCTGGCAGACCTGGGGTTTATCTCCGAAACAGAGTTAGGCTCTTACCGTGGATTCCACTCGCGCCTGATTGGCCATCCCACCAACAATGTCCCGGGAATTGAAGTGAACACCGGTGCTCTAGGGCATGGTTTATCAGTTGGTGTCGGCATGGCACTGGCCGGTAAGATGGATCGAAAAGACTATAAAGTCTATGCCTTGATGGGAGATGGCGAGCTGGCTGAAGGCTCGGTTTGGGAAGCGGCCATGGCGGGCAGTCACTACAAACTTGATAATTTAATCGGGATTGTTGATCGCAACCGACTTCAGATTGGCGGCAATACTGAGGATGTAATGGCTCTGGAAGACCTTAAGGCGAAATGGCAAGCCTTCGGATGGGAAGTCCTGGATGGAGACGGCCACGATTTCCAAACTTTGGTGGGTATGCTGGCCAGGATTCCGGTTGTTTCTGGAAAACCCCATGTGATTATTGCCAATACCATTAAGGGTAAAGGCATATCGTTTATGGAAAATCAATCAGGATGGCATCATCGGGTCCCCAATGATCGGGAGTATGCCGAAGCACTGCACGAACTGGAGCTTAGGATGGGAGCGGTTTAAGATATGGTGAAAAACTATCAAATACCATGCAGAAAAGCTTTTACCGATACATTACTGGAATTGGCCCAGAAGGATCGGGATATAATTGCCTTGACCAGTGATGCCAGGGGTTCTGTGACGCTGGAGCAGTTTGCCAAAGAACTGCCGGATCAATTTGTGGAAGTGGGTATTGCTGAGCAAAACCTGGTGGGTATCGGCGCTGGTTTGGCTGTTTGCGGTAAAAAACCTTTCGTCTGCGGCCCCGCCTGTTTTCTCAGCGCCCGCAGCCTGGAGCAAGTCAAGGTTGATGTGGCCTACAGCAATACAAATGTGAAAATCATTGCTGTCAGTGGAGGGGTTAGCTACGGGCCGCTTGGTTCAACCCATCATGCCCTCCATGATCTGGCTGTGATGCGGGCCATTCCAAATCTGACCATTGTGTTTCCCTGCGATGTGCATCAGACCCGGAAGTTGACGGAAACATTGACTCAGTTTCCAGGGCCAGTCTATGTACGGATGGGACGGGGGGCTGTCGCTGATGTTTATCCAGAAAATGATGTCCCCCTGACTGTTGGCCGGGCAAATATCTTGCTTGACGGTAAAGACATAGCCATTATTGCCACAGGTGAGATGGTGCGGCCAGCTTTAGATGCAGGTTTGATTTTGAAAAAACAAGGCATCAAGGCCCGGATAATCGATATGCATACCATCAAACCGCTGGATCAAGAAGCAGTACTGCAAGCTGCCTGTGATACCGGAAATCTAATCACTGTTGAAGAACACAGTATTTACGGCGGGTTGGGTTCAGCGGTGGCTGAGGTGGTAACACAAAACTATCCGGTGCGGATGCGGATTTTGGGTATACCGGATGAGCCTGCTATCACAGGCGATCCTGCCCAGGTTTTCAAGTATTATCAGTTGACAGCAGAAGACATTGCTGCAGCAGCGCTGGCCATGCTGGATTGACTCTTTGTTGCGGCTGCAGTGTCTTGGAAATAAAGGCGAGAGGAGAAGAGACGATGGTTTTTGAGTGGTGTCATGAGTCGCAGCAACTATATGCGGGAGATCAACTGATCGGTGAATTATGCTTGGACATGCCAGCAGGCGTAACCCTGCAGGACAGTGCTGTCGAACAAGTTCAACCTGGTGTGTTCAAGATCAGCAAGACATTTTCTAGTAATGAGCAAATCGAGTCTTTCCGGCTGGTAGTGGATTTCAAGGCTCACTATCGTACAAGTTGGGCCATGATTCCCGCTGTCAGTTACAATGGCAATCACTGGGGCAAAGGAGGAGAACCGAAGGGGTTTATCAAAGACGGGACTCCCTGGTCCTTTTCCTACAGCAGAGTATCTGTTGCCGGAGCCACATACTCTGAAGGGGCCAATTGGTCTGTCGGCTTGTTTGGTGACATAAACAGCACTGATGCTCCCTTTTCCTGTTCCTTGATTCCAGGCGATACACATACAGTCCATCGCTTGATCTGGCCCGAAGAGGAGGGGCCTTGCACGTATTTTCAAAAGAACAAGTATCAGGAAGCATTTCAACGGATGATCAGCCTGGAAGCAGGTTCTGAATTCAGGATTTGTGTTTATCTGGTGGTGGTAGCTGTCCATACGGAGAAACTGTCCTATGACCACATGTTGGATTTTGCCTGGAACATAAACTACCACCGGCAAGAACCGTGGTATCCCCCGGAAGAGTTGTGGCGCCTGGGTGTCCATTATGCCAAGCACAGCCTGTATGTGGAGGAAAGTATTTACCGCGGGTTTTCCAAGGGGCTGCGCTGGAACGGTGAAGAGTGGAAACTGCGCCCCACGGCCAGGTACCTGGTTGGCTGGACCGGGCAGAACATCTCATTGGCAAACTCTATGCTCTACAGTTATATCAGAAGCGGCAATGAAGACGATCTGCAGATCGGACTCAACACCTTGACAACATGGGCGGTTCATGCCCGGTTGGATAACGGCTTGATTCAATGTCTTTTCGACCATATTTTGAGCGGAGATGTGCAAAGGGGTCTTCAGGATGCCTGCAACTTGTCTGACGCGGCGGTAAACTTCTTTGAGGCTTGGCAGCTACTGGGTCAAATTAAGGTTGACCATGACAGGGAGCTTTACAAGGAAGTGGCTTTAGGGATTTGTGATTTTGCCGTGGCTCATCAGTTCCCGGACGGTAATTTCGGCAAATCCTGGAGTAATGCCGGAGAATGTATCGATCCCAACGGCACTATCGGCTGCTATTTGGTGCTGCCCCTTTTGCAGGCGTATCGGATTACCGGGGATCAGAAATACCTTACCAGTGCCAAGCGGGGTTATGATTATTATGTCGGCAACTTCCTGGCAGATGGATATACATCTGCAGCAGCTCTTGATACATATTGTATTGATAAAGAATCAGCGATTCCGCTTTTAAAAAGCAGTTTGCAGTTATACGAATTGACCGAGGATCAGCGTTATTTGCAGCTGGCGGAATCGGCTTCATACTACCTCGCCACCTGGCAGTGGCATTATACCACGCCGTTCCCGGCAGGGACTCCCTTGGCTGAAATGAATTACGACATTTTTGGCGGGACTTCCGTATCCACTCAGCATCACCACATCGATCCTTACGCTTTGGTTTTCGTTGAGGACTGGTTTAGGCTTGCTGAGTTTACTGGACGCGATATTTGGCGGCAGCGGGCCAAGGCAGTATGGGCCAATGCTTCCATGGGGGTATCTGACGGCCAGTTGGTGATCAATGGGATGCAGAGGCCAATTGGCAGTCAAGACGAAGGTTTTTTCCATACGTATTGGGGAGCGCCGAACCGCAATACAGGCAATCCTATGGGTAATGTCAGTTATTGGCTGGTGGCCTGGCCCACTGCATTTCGGTTACAGGTTCTTCGGCGTTTGCCAGATTGGCAGCAGCTGACAGGTTAAGGGAGGGCATCGCATGCAGTACTACATGAAATATGTTGATAGCTGGGAGGAAACCAAAGCTCGCTTTACCGCCTGGTGGCAAGGGAAAAACATTGACCGGCCTTTGATGAAAGTAGTCGCCAGGAGGGAGCAGCCGACTGAACCGTTAACGCCTTCCTGGAAGGCGAAGACCTTTGTGGACAAGCATTTGGAAGTTGAGCGTAAAGTAGTGAATATGCGCAACTACTGCCGCACCTACAGGTTTTTTGCCGAGGCATTCCCTTCCTTGGATATCAACATTGGAGCCGGCTCGTTCGCAGTTTATCTGGGATCGGAGCCCAAGTTCGATCAAAATACAGTCTGGTTTCCTGAATGCATCGATGATTGGGAAGTTTGGGGAGAATTCCGTTTTGATCCGGACAATCACTGGTGGCAGCGGCATTACCAGGCCATCCAACAAGCAGTCAAGCTGGCTGATGGTGACTTTCTGGTTAACATCCCGGATATCATTGAGAACCTGGATATTCTTGCTGCTATGCGGGGGGCCCAAAATCTTTGCTTTGATCTGATCGACCAGCCGGAAGTGGTCAAAGACCGCCTCGAACAGCTGGATTCACTCTATTTTGAGTACTATGATCGATTCTATGATTTGGTAAAGACTGAAGATGGGGGCAGCAGCTACACAACCTTCAGTATCTGGGGCCCGGGTAGAACAGCCAAAATCCAGTGCGACTTTTCGGCGATGATTTCTCCAGCCCATTTTCGCGAATTTGTAATTCCATCTCTCAGAAAACAATGCCAGAACCTTGATTTTTCCCTCTATCATTTGGACGGACCCGACGCTATCAAGCATGTAGAAGCGCTGATGGAAATCGAGGAGTTGAATGCCCTGCAGTGGACACCTGGGGCGGGGCAGCCTGACGGCGGCAGTCCTCAGTGGTTCTCCATCTATGATCAGGTGATCGCTGCCAACAAATCTTTGTGGATCATATTTTCTGCAAAGAATGGCAGATTTGAGGATTGGGTGGATGCAGCCGACCAGATCGTTAAACGCTACGGCCCGGAGAAACTATACTTCCTCTTCCCGGTGATGTCGGAAAAAGAGGCAGAAACCTTGATGGTGAAAGCTGAACGGGACTGGGTCAAGTAGATGGCGAATTGAGGTGATGGTATGGGCTTGGTTGGTGTGATTGCCGATGATCTGACAGGTGCCATGGATGCGGGGATGCAGCTTATTGGCAAGAACTTGCGGATTTGCACCGCTTTGACAGCCGAAGACCTGGAATCGGTGATTGACGGGGCAGATGTGGTTGTAGTCAATACTCAGAGCCGGAACATCGATCCCCAGCAGGCCTACGGGAATGTTAAAGCAGTAGTCAGACAGTTAGTCACCAGTGGATGTCAGGCTTGGTACAAGAAAATTGACTCGACGTTAAGAGGCAATGTTGGTGCAGAAATCAAGGCTGTTTTGGACAGCCAGATTTTCGATCTGGTCATCGTTGCGCCAGCTCTACCCTTTAATAAACGAACCACAGTTGGCGGTATTCACTTCGTCGATGGGGTGAAACTAGCCGAAATTGAGCTGGCCAAAGACCCTTTTGCACCTATTTACCATTCGGCAATCGCGGAGATTATCAACAGCCAATTTGCAGCACAGATCGGGCATTTGGAATTGGCTGCCGTGAGAGAAGGGGGCAAGGCCCTCGCTCAGAAGGCGGCTGAATATCTTGCTTCCGAAGTCAAGATTGTTGTAGCGGATGCGGAATCGGAGCAAGATCTGCATAACATTGCCACTGCTGCCAGGCTATTGCCCTGTAAAACCTTGTTGTGTGGATCAGCGGGATTGTTCCAGTATCTTGATGAAGCTTATCCCATTCCAGCTTCTCAAGGAGATCAAACTACTGGTTTGCGTATGGCTGATCGGAGGGAAGACGCTCCAGCTTATTCGG
>DUVS01000024.1 GCA_012840925.1 Bacillota bacterium | reverse complement strand
GCCTTCCGCATGGCCAGCAAAAACCCCGCCGAATCCATCGGCATTTACAGCAAAGGCTGGATTCAGGCCGGTTACGATGGGGATGCGATCATTCTTTCGCCAGAGTTTGAACTGGAAAAGACTATTATCAATGGCTGCGTTTATTAGTGCGTAGATCCTCGATACTCCACATAACCATAAGCCCTCAGGAAAACCTGAGGGCTTCAATTACTCATCCTTAAGATAAATAAAAAGGGAGCCCTTTCGAGAGCTCCCTGGTTTGCTTGCTTATCCAGATATTTGTCCAGCCTATGATTTGGAACTAACTTAGATTAGTATCTGACAGGATTTCCTTCAGCGTCGAGGAATTCCAGATAGAAGGCAACCCATTTACCTTCATCCCAGGCGCCGCCTAGCTCAACCTGAAGCGGAAGTCCTTGTTGAACCCACTCAAGAACGTCGCTTGGAAATTCTGCCTCGTAGGTTCCTACTGCAGGTTTTACACCACCAGCTACATTCTTAATCCCTTGATCTCCTTGTGATTTATCGACTATACGCAGCCGCCACGGAGTCTTGGTAATGTCGCTGTCGCAGGCAAGAATCGAAACCCTGGCTTTAACCGCATTCGCAGGGATGAGCACATCCTGGATTCCTGCGTAACAGTATGCACTAGCCATCTTGACCCACAGTAGGCCATCCTCAACTTTGTATTCAAATCCGCTCCTGCCGTAAAGCTGCTCCCAGAACTCCGGGAACAAGAACAGATCCTCTGTCCACTTGATATAGCCTTCTTCTGTAACAGGACTGATGAAAACTGCAGTTACAGCCAAAGGCCCATCAACTTCAACCTCAACAGTATCCTCTGTGCTCTCCACATCTCCTGTCCACCGGGCAAAGAGCCATCCTGCCGCTGGAGTAGCCCTCAATGTGGCAGTCCCTTCTTCGCTGAATGTAACTTTGACAGTGCCTTCACCGGTTTGAGTGACAGTGCCTTCCACACCTTTGAACTCTACCTCTGCTTTTTCTGTGACGGTGATTGGGCCTGTAAACAGATAACCGTCCTTACTGGCACTGATCTGAACCGAACCTTTAAGGCCAGACAATGCAAATTTCCCTTCCGCATCGGTTGTGGCAAGAACGGCTTCGTCAGTTTCAGCAACAACCTCTACACCTTCAATTGGATTTCCTTCAAAATCGGTAACAACACCGGAAATATCGTATTCACGGGACAGGAATGAAAAACAACCGCTAAGTGACAGCATCAAGACAACGACCAAACTTATTAACAGCATTTTTCTCATCATTTATACCTCCATTATCTACCCAAAATATTCTGCGTATGACCCTCCCATCAAGACTTCTGAGCCTGTCTGTTTCCCAATCTCCCCCCTTGATAGAGTAATCCACAGATCGCTATAGCCTCCAGACTCTAACAACCTCCTCATAAAGGCGCTGCGCATACTCAGCGCGAGTTTCGCCTTGTTTTGGTGTTACGGTCACGCCTGCGTTCTCCGACCACTTGCTGGCGGTACTCTCAGTTATTCTGTTGTTGGGGTTAAACGCAAGGGCTTCGTCGTCAATAATCCGCATCTGGCCCAGGAATTGTACCGCTTCGAACCACGCATCAGTGGGGTGGACATCATTGAACCAGTAAACTGGAATTCCATTATTAACTAAATACTTCTGGAAACGGATCTGCAGCTGCCGATCGAAGCCTACCTGCAGCGGGTCAATATTGTGACTCAAGGCAAAGGCAGCCAATGCGCCGGCACTTTCACCAATATTCCATTCCACCGGATGCAGGCGGTAAGCCCCATTAGAAATATGGGTCATGCCGATATTCTTGGCACCAGCCACAAAGTTTGGGGCATTACCCGTCAGCATAGCCCGGAGTGGGACTTGAAACGGCCTGACCCTTTGCCCAGACCCGGGGCGCAGCGTTGTGTTGGCACTGGCATGGATATCGACGTAATAATACATGCCGATTCCCACTGAATCGGGCCAAAGGCGGGCCCGTGTGCCGGGGTTGTACTTGACAACAATGTCTTCCTCATGAATTTTCACCAAAGCATCCAGCCGCCGCGATTCCCTGATATAAGGGAATTGGGAGAGCCCATCCTCTGAACCTAATACATCAGGGCGCAGCATCAATTCTGGATAGCCATATCCCCCTTCATCCCTGGGAGCTTCTGTCTGCAGCCAGTACACCAGCCCTAAGGACAGCTGTTTTGCCTCATTGAGATACTGTTCAACCTTCTCTGGAGGTGCATCAATGATGTTCCCACCGGTATAATCGTTAGCTGCCCAGTTGATGATGGTAATATCATACGGATAAGCCTCATCATCAAAGTTGTCAGCAGCAATAATCCGGCGATACTCCCAAAGCGGCCGGCCGAACTGATTGTCTGAGGTGAACATGGTGTAGCCGCGGTAGCTGTAATACCTCTTGTTCTCCTCATACCCTTCTGGCTTAGGTATGACATGGTTTTCACCTGGGCGGTATTCAAGGGCAAAAGTATAAGTGAAGCCCTGCACTGCTTCTTGATTACCTGCTTCCGGTGCACTTGGCTCACCCGTTTCCGCAAACGACTCCATCCCACTGGTATAGGGGATTCCAGCCAGCGGCATGATATCTCCCAGTTCAGTTGCGTCAATGACAATCTTGGGCTGAACCGTGAATGTTTCCCCCGTATCCAAATGCCGAACTGCAGCTGCAGATATTCTGTTGTTTTCATCCCGTTCTACACTGACTACGGCGGATCGGGTCTCAATCCGCAGGTTACCAGCTTCGAGATAAGGGTTCAGCATCTGATACAGGATTTCAAGGCCAACCCGAGGTTCAAAGGCGAGAGCAACGCCACCGCCGGGATTGAAGGGGCTCATGTTCATGCCCTTGCTCGATAGCTGGAAGTTGTCTTTGTAATAATTGCGGACGCCTTCCCGGAAAGCGTAATAGGAGCGGGTCCCTCCTGATTTCTCAATGTAACCGTGCTCATCCAGGCAGGATACACCCTGGGCTGTGATCTGGCCGCCAATCCAATGAGTTGGCTCTATAACCAGGACTGTAAATCCGGCCCGGGCTGCCTGATATGCAGCTGAAGTACCTCCTGTGCCGCCACCAGCGACCAGTACATCCACTGCAATTGGTACATCAGAGCCAAACAGTTCACCATCGATGGTTTCCGTATCCCGCGGCGCATTAAAGTTAGGCCCGAGAATCTCTATTTCATCAAGGAAAAACAGGGATGTTCCTGGTAGCGACTCAAAGTCCAACCTAACAAAGGCAGCCTCAACTGGAAAAGGCAGTGGAATCTTAAACCAGCGGGAACCATTCTCCTGTTCGTTTCGGGCAATCGGAGTCCGCCACTGCATCACTTCAGTCCAGTCTTCCCCATCTGCGGAAACACTGATTCTAATCATATCTGGATAGTAGAAGCTGTAAGTCGACATATGATGGGCATATGTTCCCACATTTACCTGGGATACTTTTTCCATCCCTCCGAGAGCGAAGATAATTCCCGCCTCCACGCCCACTGCCCCCGGCCTGCGAATAGCGATTAGATAGTCATGGCCTGACGTATAGGCAGTCCCAACGGGCAGGAGTTTGCCATCAGTAAGTTTCGGCGGATCGGCATCAGGAAAATTGGCATAAATTTGATCCCCTTCTGGGTCGATGGTATATGGCCTTCCGGCCACAAGATTCCTCAGTGGAACCGACTCGTCTAACACAGTGGTTGGCGGCTCCATTTCGCCGTTCTCGGTGTAAAGGCCATACTCCGACATCGACGATGTGCATCCACTTAAAACCAAGATCAATACAGCAGCTAAACTCATCAATATGCTTCTTTTCATACTGTTCACCTCGAAAGTTTTTCGCCTACAGACGCCAATCCCTCAATACTGCTTCATAAAGGCGGAGAATATACTCGCCGCGGGTTTCGCCCGACACCGGAAGTACTGTAACACCAGCATTCTGCACCCAATTGCTCGCTGCTGAACTTGTAATCCGGTTGTTCGGCTTAAATGTGAGGGGTTCATCGTCAATTACCCGCATCTGGCCGAGGAACTGCACCGCTTCGAACCAGGGGTCATTAGGATGGACATCATTGAACCAGTAAATTGGAATCCCCTGATCGACGAGGTACTTCTGAAACCGAATCTGGAGCTCAGAATCGTATGCTACAGTTAAAGGTTCCACCTGGTTACTCAACGCATATGCCGCTAAAGCACCGGCACTTTCACCGATATTCCACTCTACAGGATGGAGGCGAAACGCACCATTGGTAATATGAGTCATGCCGATATTCTTAGCACCGGCAATGAAGTTTGGCGCATTGTCCGTAAGCAGTGCCCGCAAAGGGACTTGGAACGGCCTTACCCGCTGCCCTGAACCAGGCCGTAATGTGGTATTGGCACTGGCATGAATATCTATGTAGTAGTAGAGGCCTATACCAACCGAATCAGGCCACAACCTGGCACGGCTGCCGGGGTTATATTTAACCACAATATCTTCCTCATGGACTTTGATCAGAGCATCCAGCCGCCGCGACTCCCTGATATATGGGAACTGGGATAAACCATCTTCAGTCCCTAAAACATCAGGCCGCAGTTTCAATTCAGGATAACCAAACCCGCCGTCATCCCGGGGGGCTTCTGTCTGCAGCCAATACAAGAATCCCAGGGACAGCTGTTTGGCCTCATTTAGGTACTGCTCCATTTTTTCCGGAGAAGCATCAATGATATTGCCGCCAGTGTAGTCATTGCTGGCCCAGTTAATAATGGCTATATCATTGGGGAAAGCCTCATCAGCAAAGTTTGCCGCATTGATGATCCGTCTGTATTCCCAGAATGGCTGTCCAAACTGATTATCCCTGGAAAACATGGTATAACCGCGGAAACCATAATGCCTTTTGTTCTCTTCATATCCTTCCGGCTTTGGAATCACATGGTTTTCACCTGGGCAGAATTCCACCGCAAAAACATACGTAAAACCTTGAACCGCTTCTGGATTGGCCTCCAACGGTGCACTGGGTTCCCCAGTCATGGCATATGACTCCATACCGCTTGTGTAGGGGATTCCCGCCAGGGGCATTACATCGCCAAGCTCAGTAGCGTCGATGACAATCTTGGGATGAACATCAAATGTGGCCCCTGTGTCTAAATGCTGCACTGTGGCCTTGGCAATGTTGTTGTTTTCACCCCGTTCAATCCCAACAACAGCAGAACGGGTCTCGATCCGCAGGTTTCCCGCTTCCAGATAGGGAGCCAGCATCTGATAGAGGATCTCCACGCCAACCCGGGGTTCAAAGCAGAGCTTGCTTACCCAGCCACCCCCTGGATTGAAATGTTCCTGCGCCAATGCCTCTTCGGTAAGCTGATAGTTGTCGCTGTAATACTGCCTGACACTATCCCGAAACAGGTAATAAGAACGAGTTCCTCCAGATGCCTCGATATAGTTATGCTCATCCAGGCAGGAAACACCTTGAGCTGCAATCTGGCCGCCGATCCAATGGGCCGGCTCCACCACCAAAACCTTGAAACCTGCACCGGCAGCCTGATAAGCTGCTGGTATACCACCGGTACCACCGCCTACGATCAGGACATCAACGGCAATCGGCCCTTCTGCTTCAAAGAGATTGCCCTGAAAAACTTCAATCTCCCGCACTGCCTCCTGATCGAAAGCGAGAATCTCCACTTCATCAAGGAAGAACTGGCTGGTTCCGGTGAACGACTCAATATCCAGCTTTACATATGCAGTTACTACTGGCTGAGGCAGGGCAAGCTCAAACCAACGGGTCCCGTTTCCCTGCTGATCCCGAGGAACCGGATTCTGCCAGTGGATCACTTCGATCCAGTTTTCACCGTCATCCGATACACTGACTGTAATCAAATCAGGAAGGTAGAAACTGTATGTTGACAGCTTATAAGCATAAGCTCCCACATTGACCTGATAGACTTCTTCCTTTCCTTCTAAGGGAAAGATGAGCGTTCCCTTAACTCCGGTGGCGCCTGGTTTTTGGATACCCAGTAAATACTCCTGTCCTGAGGCATGGCTTGTCCCTGCCGGGAGCAACCTGCCATCAGTGAGTTTAGGTAGATCGGCTTCTGAGAAATTGGCCATCAGCTGAGCGTCCTCCAGGACAATCTGATACGGCAGATCGCGAATCAAGTTCTTGAGGTGGACATTTTGTGCCGAAGTGCTCATTGACAGGCCGAGGCCCAAAACCAAAACGGCCAAAATCCCAACTATGAAGCGGATGCGTCTCTGAATCATCTTCCTCACCCTTTCTGCGTTAAAACGGCCTTTCCAGCTGCGAATAGCGTTTATATGTCCTTAGCGTCCCAACACTTCTATTTCATCAACAAAGATGAGGGATGTTCCGGTATGGCTAGTAAAGAAAACCTGGATAAACTGGCCTTTGACTGGATTTGGCAGAGCAATCTCAACCCAGCGGATGCCGGTGGGATGCTCGTCACGGCTGAGGGGGTTATTCCACTTAACCACTTCGGCCCACTCTTCGCCGTCATCAGAAACACTGACTGTAACAATATCCGGGTTATAGAAGCTGTACGCAGCCATTTTATTAGCGTAGACACTGACATTTACCTGGTGAATCTCTTTTGCTTCCGCAAGCTCAAAAATCACACCACCATCAACACCTACAGTTCCTGGCCGGCGGAATGCCATCAGCCAAGGATAACCTGTATTATGGGTTTGGCCTTGCGGCAGCGTCTCACCATCAGTCAGTTTAGGAGCGTATTTCGACTCAGGGAAGTTCTCGTAAAAAGGCTCACCGTGTGGAGAAACCGTGTACGAAAGACCTGCAACCAAGTTTGTCAGTTCCTGTGCCGAAACACTGGCCACCATCACAGCTAACAGTAAAACCACTACTGGAGTTACCTTTCTCAACATCGTGAATATGCCACCTTTCTCTTTGTTTGTTTTCTTGTTTGCTGGCGTTTTAACTTGGATTAATCAGCCAATCAGCGCGTCCGGGGTGTTGTAAAAGGACAGCTGCTCGCCCAATATGCCCCAGGACCGACATTGGCAGAAGAGCAAGATCCGGAAACTCAAGGCTGTCCCACAGTTGTTGGGCTAAGCCGGACCTGCCTAATTTGAGGGCTGCTTGAATCCACCACAGGGCATGCTCGAGCAAAATGTGCCCTTTAAGCTCAAGGCCTTGTCCAAATAGAGCAAACATTTCCACAAGCCTCGCAAAGTGCCGTTGATGGCGCTCATCGCCTGAGTTTCCGCACATAGCGAAGTAGAGTATATTGGACAAAGCGTCAGGATACAGCTTGGACATGCCGGCATCCATCGCACCACTCTGATCCTTTGCCCAGGCATAGTACTGCTCTTGGGGAAACCAGAACTGAGTTTCTATTGCTTCCACAATGCGGGCTGTTTTTGCTTCAGCAGCGTGGGACTTCAATTCATCGCCGGCCTTGGCATACAGCATCGCCGCAGCCCTGTAGCCAAGCATCAGCTCAGCATTATCCATCAAGTATTTCTTAGGCCAACCCGGTTTGGCATAAGTCAGGCCGTCCTGGGGATCCTCTGTTAGTTCCATAGCAGCAATAGCCAGATTAACTGCGGGCATCCACTCCTTAACCTGTTCCAGCCTGCCCTCGGCCTGAAGCCTGTTCCACAGCACCACCAGGAAAAGTGCAGCATAAGAATCAGTGGAATCATAGTCGCCGGTACTTACCTCCACACCATCTATGATCTGGTAATCATAGACAGTGCCATCATCCCGCATGTGGTTTCTATACCACATCAGCCATTTATCTACCGCGCTAATCAGCTCAGCTTTTAACACCGGATCTGAAACCCTCTCTGCCATCAGCACCAGAGCATTAGCCCCAAAGTGGTTGAAGTAAGGGATTAGGCGGTTATCTTGGCTTGACTGCCGCCAATACCCAGCCTCATCTTGGTGTTCTAATAATACCTGCATCACTTCGCTTTGCATATCCAATAACGATCTGGCCATCTGGATTGATCACATCCTTTGTTGAGCTGAACTGCCTGCAGCTGCTCCTTCAGCTACTCCTTTTCCCTGACGAGCACCGCTTCATAGAGACGCTGGGCATAGTCTTTTCTGGTCATGGATTCATCTAACGGAACCTCACATGCGGCATTGGTACTCCAGCGCTTGGCTGTTCCTGGATCGATTTTCTCGTCTGGCCTGAATTCCAGTTCCCGATCATCGATAATCCTTAAAACACCTAGATAATTGGCTGCCTCAAACACTTCGTGGCTTGGATGCAGATCGGTAAACCAGATCAGAGGGACACCCCGCTTCACCAAATCAAGCTGGTAATTCCGAAGGTGCTTGGAATCTAAAGCCACGCTGAGTGGATCGATGTCGTTATTAACGGCATAAGCCGCAAGGGCACCGGCACTCTCGCCAATATTCCATTCCACTGGATGCAGCCGGAAGGTACCATTAGTGATATGGGTGGTGCCGATATTCTTGGCTGCAGCAATGAAGTTTGGCGCATTTGTTGTGACCATGCTCCGCAGCGGGATCTGGAACGGCCGGACCCGCTGGCCTGATCCCGGCCGCAGCTTTGAGTTGCAGCAATTATGGACATCAATGTAGTAGTAGAGTCCAATACCAACAGAGTCAGGCCAGAGCCTTGCCCGCGGGCCTGGGTTGTAGCGAACCACTACGTCCTCCTCCCGGACCTGCACAAATGCCTGAAGCCGCCGGGATTCACGGATATAGGGATATTGAGCTAATCCATCAGCTGTCCCCAGAATATCAGGGCGCAGCTTCAGTTCGGGGTAACCGTACCCGCCATCATCCCGGGGCGCTTCCGTCTGGAGCCAATATAAAAAGCCCAACGATAACAATTTTGCTTCCCTATGGCGCTCAGCGGCAAGCCCAGGGCCGGCATCGATAATGTTGCCTCCATCATAGTCATTGCTGGCCCAGTTGATCAGGGCAATATCATTGGGATAACGTTGATCATCAAAGTTTTCTGCGGCAATAATCCGCCGATAAGTCCAAAATGACTGTCCAAACGGTGTATCAGTTCCAAACATTTTATAACCCCGGAAGCTGTAGCGGTGTTTGTTTTCCTCATACCGTTCCGGCTTTGGAATTACATGATTCTCTCCTGGGCAGAACTCAACAGCAAACGGATAGGTAAAACCTTGAACAACCTCCCGGTCAGAATACGGCGGTGCGCTCGGTTCACCAGTCTGGGCAAAAGATTCCATTCCCGAATTGTAAGGGATGTTGGCCAGAGGCATCAAATCCCCAAGTTCGGTAGCATCCAAAACTACCTTGGCTTCAACCCGGACCAGGTCACCGGTAGTGCTGTTCTGCAGCGTAGCACGGTTTAACCGCTCACCATCCCGCTCAACTTGAACGACAGTTGTAGAGGTATATACCACCACCTGCCCTGTGGAAGTATGCGGAGCCAGCATCTGCTGCAGTACAGCCAGCCCAACCCGAGGTTCAAAGCACAACGCGCTTACCCAGCCACCACCAGGGTTAAGGTGTTTTTGAGCCAAAACTGCTGGCGAAAGCTGATAATGCTCCCGGTAATACTGCCTGATGCGTTCCCGCAGTTCGTAATAAAGGCCGGTCCCCCCGGATTTTTCAATGTAGCCGTGCTCATCCAGGCAGGAAACACCTTGGGCTGTAATCTGCCCACCGATCCATTCTGTCGGTTCAGCAACCACTACCCGGCATCCCCCACTGGCAGCTGCCAAAGCGGCGGCTGTGCCTCCCAGGCCACCACCGGCAATCAGAACATCGGCCTCAATCAATTCCCGCTCTAGTCTCTCTCGACTCACCTGAATGCCTCCTCATGAGCCAGTACAAGTTAGTGAGGGAGGTCTGGAAAGACCTCCCAGTAAAATCCCCAATTCAATTCTTACTCTAGTGTTACTCTAGTTGAATAGTGCGTCCAAGCCAGCTTGTACTTCTGGAGCAACTTGCTCCATTGCTGATGCAGCACTCACATCTCCATTGACTACTGATTCAATCACAGCAGCGAAATTGTCATGGGGAATGATGTCCCAGAACTTAACCAGATCCAGGGCCATATCGATAGCTTCCAAAGTCATTTCATTGTCCACATGGTCAATGTAGAAATCAGTAACCAAGCCGCGGTAATCGCCATTATTGTACTTGTCGGTCGTCTTGTAGATAGCAGCTACCAGTTCTGCCAGAGCCTCAACAGGCTTGTCCCCTCCGACCGGGAAACCAGCGATTCCATTAGCCCAGTTGGGAACTACATACTCCTCTGCCCGAGGCCCTTTCGGCAGGAACACAACACCCTGTTCAAATTGGCGGTGAGGAATGTTAACCCGCAGACGCTGGAATTCCTGAACGAAGAAGGCGACACGCCCCTCATAGAATGGGTTGGCGTGATCCCAAGGCCCAATTGTTTCAGGATACATGACCCGATGGACATAGTTGAGGTCATGGACAAAATTCAAAGCTTCCAGTACAGGTTCAGTATTGCCTGTGAAAACGGCTTTGCCATTGTCATCAATAGTTACGAAACTGCCGTTATTGGTAAAGGCAAAGATTTGAGCCAGCATCATTGGATCCCAGCCTTGAACACCCCACTGATCAATCTGGCCGTCACCGTCGGTATCCGCTGTAGCCTGCTTGCAGATCTCCAGGAACTTATCCCAGGTCCATTCCCCTGCCAGCATTAACTCATAAGGGTTTTCCAAACCGTTCTCTTCAAAAAAGTCAACATTCCACAGCAGAATTTGAGCAGAGGCCAAATCATTGCCATAGTGATAGTTACCGCCAACGGGAACAGCATATGGTACGCCTTGGTATGAATAGAGGCTTTTATCTGCATGATATCCCGTCAATCCTGCCCAGTAACTCTCATCTAAGACATCAACCGGACGCAGAGCCTCGGCTAAGAGATGGGTATCGGTAGTGTAAAAATAAACGATATCCCCTGCAGGATCGCCAGCCATAACACTGGCCATGATCTCATCGACACGCCCACCCCAGGTCAGAACCTGCTGAAACTCGATTTTGACGTTAAAATCCCGCTCTACCTGCTCGATATACGCCAAATTAATAGGATCGTTTCTGAAGTAAGCGTTCTCGTTATGCACGGTGGCAATGACAACAGTTTCGCCATTAAAATCGTATGCTGAGGCCAAAACTACACTGTTGAGAAGAAGAAAAACTGTTAATGCGACTACGACACCAAAATGCCTTTTCATGTGTTTACCTCCTTTGTTTTTTGCCCGAGTTTGCTGAGACACTATCTTTAAAGCCTGCCACCACCTCACTTTAAACTTCAAACCTGCAGTTTCCACACGTGGAGCTGCAGCCGTCCGCTTTTCAAAGGGTCCTAGATTACTATCTTTTCATCACAAGGTTAACAACCATCATCTCGATCTAATACTTCGTTGTTTTCTTTCGGATCCCTTCTTTATTTTATCATTTATTTTATTTTTGATGGTTATGGGTCAATCCAGAGCATATTGTTGTTTTTTGTTTCTGTTTTTGGCGAAAACAATCGTCTTGACGCAGCCGGGAGTCAACAGCGAGCGGGTTAATTAGACCCTAATCCAGTTGTAGATGATCGTCTTGGGATTAGTCGCTTGAGGTCGCCGCTTTGAGGTTTACTGCTTAGTTCAGCCCACAATTCCTGATCGTTCAACGCTCTCAACGAAGTGCCGCTGCAGCCATGCGTATAAGATGATCAGCGGGAGCAAATAGAGGATGATCGCCGCATTATGCGCTAAAGAAGCTTCCGGTCCCTGCTCATAGCGGATTACCAGAGGCAGGCGGACCATATTCCGGGACATCAAGTCCGCATTGGGCATGAACATTTGCGCAAAAAAGACATCGTTATACATCCATACAAAAGAGAAGATAAAAATAATCAGCATTACCGGCAGGGCGTTCGGCAGCATCACTTTAAAATACGTATAGATTGACCCGGCTCCATCTACGTAAGCTGCCTCTTCCAGTTCACCGGGCATACCCCGGAAAAACTGCCGCATGATGTAGATAAACAATCCGTTGCGGATTCCCGTCCCAGTCAGCGATGTTAAAGCATACGGCCATAAACTGCCAATCAAGTTAACGCCTGTTTCCCCCAGCAGTCCAAAGAAGTTGAAGTAGCGGAAATTTAGAAACAGCGGTACCATAATCAGTTCAGGCGGGACGATCATGGTCAACAGTACTAAGGCAAAGAGAACTCCCCTGCCTCGAAAGCGAAAGCGGGCAAAGCCGTAGCCAATGTAGGCACAGGAGAAGAGCTGGAGGGTACTGGTTACCAGGGTAATCATCAGCGTGTTGCGGAGCGCAACCCAATAGTTCAAGCCGGCAGCTGCTTTCTTAAAGTTTACATTGGTAAAGTTCTTTGGAACCCAAACAACACTCGGATCATAAAGGTCCTCCACATCTTTGAGAGCGGTGGATAGCTGGGAAAGTGTCGGATAGATGATTACAAAACAGATCCCAGCCACGAGAATCGCCCTGATGGCCGGCCAAATAAATGAGGGCATTGTACGATTAAACTGTCTTAACCTATTGGTGGCAACTGCCATTTGAGTCAGTCTCCCTTCACGATCACTCATGGTAAAACACATTGCGGGACAAAACTCCCAGAATAACGGCTAAAATCAAAGCAATGGAAGCGAAGTAAAACCAGGACATGGCTACACTAATCCCATAGCCGGCACCTCCGCCTGACCAGGCTGTATCCCTGATCAACTGCACCAACTCGTTATTATGTGCCATAAATGAATCAATAAGTGTGTAGACAATATTCGTCAGCATCATCGGGCTGATCATGGGAAATGTTATCTTCCAGAAATATTCCCAGGCTGTTGCCCCTTCCATCTTAGCTGCTTCATATAATGATGACGGAATGGACTGCAATGCGGCCAAAAAGATCAGAATCTGGATTCCTGATGCATTAATGATGGCAGGCAGATGATTCACAGCCGCCATGATATAATTCGTAAACTGCAGCGGCAATTTCATTTGATACAGATACTGCTCAAGGTGGAGGCCGCTGAAAATCCCTGCATCCTGAGCCAAATTGGCACTGCGCATCATCCCCGTGATAAAATCGCCGCTCTGAATGTGCATCACTGTCTGCGCCCCAATGATTACCGGCAGGAAAAAGATCACCCGGGCAAAAAACCTGCCCCTGAATTTTTGGTTAAGAAGATTTGCTGCAAAAAAACTAAAAATCAGGATCAACGGCATGTCACTGAGAGTCTTGATCATGGTGTTGACAAACACTCTCCGGAACTTGACGTTTTCAAACAGCAGCTTGTGATAGTTCTGCCAACCAACGAAATGAAGCTTAAAACCCCCAGGCATGATCTCCAGCTCGCTGAGGCTGAAGCGAATGGATTGATACAGAGGATAAAGAAAGAACAAAGCAAAACCGATGACAAAGGGGGCAACAAAGATCCACCCGTTTAGTTCACGCTTAGTATTCAGGCGCATGCGAAAGGCCCTATTTAGCTTCATGTGCATCACCGCCAATCCATGTAAAGTCCTTTCCGCCGATAGTTAGATCGCCAACTTGCACTGAGAAATCGTTGTAATTGACCACAACGCTGATCCCATCCTCATAGCGGGTAAGGTAGACACCGTCATCCAGCCGTTGATGGCCCAGCATCAATTTGCCGTAAACCAAATCCAATACTTCCTTGGCTTCCTGGTATTGACTAATTGCCAAATCGTACCAGTCGGTGTATTGAACCGAGTTTAAAGTGTTAAACAAAGTGCCTTTTAACACCCCAAAATCGCTTTTCATCCATTTGTAATACAAACTGGCTCCATACTCGATGGCCTTTAAGAAACTTACCCGGCTATCAGCAGCATTAACGTTGATGGGCTTGCCGGTATAATTCACCAACCCGTGGGTAACCATTTGATAAAATGGAACTGTTTCATCCACAATATTGTAATTACTGCTCTGAAACGGTATCTGCAGCACAGTATCCACATAAGGCAGTGCGTAGGCATTGCCGCCTTCCACCGTGACGTGGGCACTGTTCTCCTGTAAATACTTAAGCTGTGTTTCCACAATTTTTCTGGACTGCTGGCGATCGACCAACCGATCCGGGTCTTCCCGGAAATCAGAACTGAGCTGATAGCCAAGCTCCAGCGGAGCCAGCCCGCCAATGCCATATTTTGCAAAATCCCTAACAAATGAAGGAATCAGCTTTCCATAACTGGCAGGCGATACCAGATATCCCGCCGTTGCCCCTATCCTATCCCCTGTAGCAGGGTTGTAGTAGTATACCCGGGCCACTCGGCGGTTGATTGCCCGGGAGGCGTCGCTGGTTGGGCTGAACCGATCGGTAGTGCTGTCCCGCCAGGCGTTGGCAAAATTGACGCCCATGGACAAAGCGATACCGCGTTCTTCCATAGCCTGCTTTAATGCGTCCAGCTCCCCCGCTTTGCCCAAAGCTGGCTCAGGCCGGGCCTGCATAGGATAATAATGGTGCAGGCCACCTTCCAACCACCCTGAATAAACCACATGCAGATTATCAATTCCATCTGCCACCAGTTCAACGGCTAACTCTTCCGCTTCTTTAAAAGTAGTTAATGGTTCTTGAACGATGCGGGGAATCCCGAAAAAGGGTTTTTCCCGGTGAATAGCGCCAATTAGTTCTAAGTAAAATGGTGTACCTTCGCCGGACAGTTTCTGCAGACCATATTTGTTGATCAGGTACTCCCGGTAATAAGATGCCATCCCTACCCAGCTGGCTTGGTCTGGGCCCAGGAAGGAATAGCGGATTGTAATATTGCCATTGTAGAGCCTAGACTGATACATAGGTTTACTTCTGCTGCCGTGGGCCGTGCCGGTATCCAAAGTTACCGATCCTGCCGGCTTTACCCGGTACTCTGAATGGACAGTGTTAAATGAATTGCCCCTGCCGCTCACATCGGCCTTAATCAGCCCTAGAGCGTCCCCCTCTTCAATAATGACGAATAGCGCCTTGTCTTCGTGTTTAATACCAAAGACCGGCAGGTAGACATTCTCTGTGCTGGTAAGGGCCCCTGCTGAGGTAAGGGCTAGATCAGGCCCATAGATATTGGAAGCCCAAGCATGCATCTGGGTCTTGCCATTGTTAAGCGAAATCAAAGCACCGGAACCGTCGGGTACAAAGATGTACCCCTGTTGGGTGGTATCGGCAGCACCAAAATAGCGCAGTAGACTGATGGATGTCAGCTGGTAACTCTCGTGATGAACAATCTGATCACAAGGTATGGTCACCACTAGATCCGGCCCGTCTAAGCGGTAGATAATGGGAATATCAAAAACTTCCGCATTGGGCTGAATTTCGTCCAGATGATTCGCAACCCGATCTGCTGAGGCATCAGCAACAGTGTAACCAACGCTGTTGATCACAGCCAGCAGATTCCGCTGCCGAAAACCAGACAAGCCTTTGTACATATAGGTGGGATTATCTAAAAGCTGCAGTATATCCTCAGTAGTAACATCAGTTAGGCTCCGGTACTCAGCCCGGTTCGCAACAATCAACTCAACCATGCGCACGATCAGCTGCAGCCGGGCACTGTCAATCCTGGCCTGCAGCGCAGGTTCATCCTCCAGCCTCTCTTTGTAACCTGCAATTTCAGGAGTGTACAGCTCATAACGGCCGTTTTCAAACAACTGGTTCGTATCCAGCATCGATATCTGCAGTGGTGCCTGCCTCTGCTCTTCGCCCACTTCTACCAACCAAATCAGATCATAGCCATCCAGCAGGGTTTTGCGATCCCCATCGCTGGTCAACCTGTTCAACAGTTGAGACTCAAAACGCTCCTCATCGATCAGCAGCGGAATCACAACTTCGTCATTGTATTCCTTGCCGATCTTATAATCCACCCTGACTTGATCGCTAGTGGCTGTAATTTCATACTGCCCGAATAAGACTGAATCAGTATGGCTGTCTAAGGACCGCGCAAACGCATTGAAGGAGTATTCAATAGCCAGCTGTGCCTTTAACCGCTGCAGGGCAGTACCTCTGGCAATGCTTTCCCTGGACTCGAGGTTAGCAGGATTGCTAAACCATAAATCACCGGTTGCCAAGTTGTTAACGGCAAACTCTGCCGTGGAAAGATCCATGTAGAATTGAAGGTAATCGTTCTCCATCATGAGCGTCATGGCTGCTGGTATATCTTCAGCTGCAAAAACGCAAGCAGCCAAAAGCATAACCAATGTCAAACTGACAGTTACATGACACAACCAGCTGCTTCTCATTGTTGTAACCTCTCCTTCTGCCGCTGCCTTAGATGCGAAAACGCAGCTCTGTATAAACTGTAACCACAAAGCGAATCATCAAATCCACCACATTTAGGAAAACCATTCCTAAAAAGATCGCCGTACCCATCCCCACCACATTAACGATAACTGTGAGAATTGTCTTGGGGACATCATAATGATGAGTAACCATAGTGCCAATAATCAAAAGCATCACACTCCAAAGCAGAGCGATTGAAAGCAGAAGCCGGTAAAATGTGCCTTCTTGGAATGTAAAGCCGTAACTCAACAGGGTTGCCGGAATATAGATCAAAACAATAGGAGTTAAGGCATATGCGGAATAGATATAAATGTCCCTCAGCATCCCCTTGCCATCCATGAGAGTTGTGAATGCCCAGTTAACGCCAACCCACAGTATAAACGGCAGTAAAACACTAACTGCTTCCACAACTATATTAATTCGGGATACATCACGGATATTGAAGATAAACGGGGTATACTGCCGGTTGAAAATAAAGGAAATTATCACCAAGCCTAAAATCGTAGTGGCTGAGGCCATATTGCCGCGGCGTTCATACTTTAGATCCCAAAAACCATCAAAGGGATGGAAAATAACATGAACGGCATAGGTCAGGCTCTTGATCAGCTGATTGCGGGTTATTTTCTCCTCATGGCCAGCTCTGCTCATTTCCGCAAGTTCCTGATCCGTCAGTGGATTGCGGGCTAAATACGAATCACCGCTAAAGGTATAACGCTGGCGAAAGGCTCTAAATAAACCCAGCTTGGAAGCACCTGCATACAAAGCGATAATTAACATGAGCCCCAACACTGCCAAACCAAAGTTGTCCTTCATTACCTCTATCCGCCGGCCTTGAAATGCCTTGGAATATCCCAAGCGGTCCTGGCCCAGATAGAAACTGTTCATGGCTTCCACATATGCAAATTTTTGCAGATATACTCGGCCAATATGGCTGTAGGCCAAATCATAGTTGGGATTAATCCGGGCTACATTTAACCAGGAGTCCATGGCTTCATCATAGCGGCCGGAGTAATAGTGCTCCAAAGCAGTATGGATATGAGCGGCATACCTAGTTGGCTCAAACACGGTAATCCGGTTTAAGCCTTCATCCAGAACCAAAACCAAATCACCGAGAACATCCACAGCCCGGGGGTTGCGGAATGTCCCTAATTGATCACCAATGGAGCCAAAGACATAGAGCAGGTTTCCGTTGCCATCATAGGTAAAAATCCGTCCCCTGGTTGCATCCAAGACACTGTACATTTCGTTTTCTCTACCAACAATATCGATCAGTCGGGAAGGATTGCGGTAAAAGTCTGGCCCGTAATCACCTGCCGGCGGAATTACCCCTTCCCGGCGGAGAATATCCCTTCCGGAACTGCCCAGGAGCCGGATCGCCTGTTCTTTGCCGGCATCCCCCAAAACCGTTCCATAGATCAAACTGTTGGGCCCAACGTCAATACTGCTGAATTCGGTGGGCAGAAAGAGTGCCATCTGCGCTCGCTGCTGAGGGGTAGCAATCCGGTACCAAAAATATTCCACCACACTAACATTAACTCGAGGTGCACCAAAAAAGCCTCTAAAACGGCCATCCATGCTAAATTCCAGGATTCCATCATAGACGTGTTCAGCAAGGGCAAAGACGCGTTTGGCAGGATCAACTGCTACTTTAACCGGACGAAACTTGATTTCGCTTTCCTCTGCGGCAACGGACTCGGCATCGATGATTAGGACAAGTTCACCCTCGGAGTCAAGGATCACCAGCCGCTCGTTATCCGTATCGGCGATAAAGATATGGCCATCAGAGCTGACAAAGATCCCCCGGGGGCCTGAAAAAGTATCCTGCATGCCGTTGTTATCAAAGCTATCAATAATTACTAGGTTGCTAAAATCAGCATCAATGCGAATCACACGGTTGTTGCCTGTATCCAGAATATAAATCAAACCCTGGTCAGATACAAACAGATCCCGGGGGCTGCGCAAAGAGCCTACGCCAAGTGTATCACCATCTAAGACCATTTGCGGTAAATAGGCCTGTGGCGCTGGAACAACGTTTTGAAAAAAGTCATACGTGTAGCTTTCGTACGGTGCTTCGGCGGATAACGTACCCGTACACATGAGCAAAATGACTATTATCAATATTCCAGCACGCGAATCACCGATATTTCTCAAGCTACTCCCTCCAACATAGGTTCAGGTTTAGAGATAATGAATCTGGCCTCTGTACTTTGCCAGGGTCTTTAAGTTCTGTTCCATGCCGCCTGGTACATTGCCGCTGCGGAAAACAGGAGGTTCCACACCAGCTTCAGCCAATGCTGCCGATACCGATATTAAAAGGCCGTTAACCAGGGCTACTCCCACGTAAGTGGAGATGGGGCCCATGTGAATCTGGGGATATTGATCCAGAGCGATAGCGGCATCACCTATTGGAATGTGGGTGTTAACCACATAATCACTAACTTCACTCAAATGCTTCCGTTCAGGGCTTGGACGAAGGTCGAGATAGGCGGTGGATGTAAACGCCACCACTGTCGCCCCATGCTCTTCCCTTACCAGGCGGGCAAACTCAACGGGAACAGCATTCCATCCCGAAGTAGAAAAGACGATCACCACATCTCCTGCCCCAATTTTTAAGTCGGCCAGGAGTACCTCGGCATAACCAGGAAGCTTTTCCAATCTCGAAGTGCGGGTTACCGGTACCTCACCCGGCCACAACCCCGGAGCAAAGATGGGATTGCACAAGACCGAGCCTCCTGCCCGGTATACTGTTTCACCAACCAATAATGCCGAATGGGTGCACCCGAAGGACCACAATGATTTTCCATCCTGAATCCTGCCGGCAATCACAGCCCCTATGTGGGCTAGATTGGCTGCTTCCTGTTCCTGTGCTGTTTTGCATACCTGATCAATGGCCGACCAGTAGTTTTCCATGGCAGACTTCGTTTTTTGAACTATCGCGTCCATCTTAACTCCCCTTCCGTTACCACTTACCCAAATTACCGGCATCAAGCTGCTCCTCAATCCTATTCAGCAAAGCCGGGTCACACAAACCGAACACTTCCTGATAAGCAAATTTCCAAGCTGCCGTTACCGCCCGGTACAATGGCGGCCTCACTTCGGCCTCAGGATAGGTGGATAGAATCGTTTCAGTGAATGACTCCACAACAATTGGTGAGCGGAAAACACCACCTACATAACTGACTACAGGTACATCCTCTTCCTGGGCAAACAGCTTTCTAATCAGGACAATGGCATGCCAGGCCAACTCTTCTCCAGCTTGATTCAGCAGTTTTCTAGCTTGTTGATCATCCCGCTCAGCTGCCTGGCTCACGGCAACTGCCAAACTGGCAATCATACCTAACCAATCAGGATTGCTGTATAGAAGCCCATGGACACGTTCTAAACTGTCAACGCCAAGGACTGCCGGGATCGTTTCTGTAAGCAAGGTCGCGGGACCCCTTCCTTCCACACCGCTGGTAGCAATACTTAAAGCCCTGCGGCCAATACAGTATGCAGAGCCCTCATCTCCCATCAAATACCCCCAGCCGCCGATCGCCATCTCCCCACGGGAATTCCGGCCAAGCGCGCTTGAGCCAGTTCCAGCAATCACGACGATACCAGGCTGTTCTCCAACAGCAGCTGCAAATGACGTATCATGATCACGGATCACAACCAGGTTGGGAGTATCGATCACGGCTGCGATTGCTTGAGCCATCACCTTACTGCCGCCGCTCATGCCAAACCCTGCAGCGGTAATCTGGAGCCGGCCCTGCTCGTACAATTCCAACGTTTGTGATCGGTTCAACAGCTCCCTAAAGAGCTGGCCGATTGCCCTTTGACACCTTTCCACCCCTCCGGGCTGGCGGAAATCCTTCACCGCTGGCCCGGAAGCAGTGCTCAAGACCGCTCCAGTTTCGGTTGTCAGCATACCAAAGGTTGAACTCTGCCCTCCGTCAACAGCTAACAACACTTTCATTGCTACACCTTCTTTGGCACAAATTGGCGAATACGCCATTCTAAATCAGTAAGGGCTGTCCCCACTACTACCCCGTATGCACCAGCTTCCATTGCTTTGATAACATCCTCCGGTGTATGGAACCGGCCTTCTCCCAATACGGGGCAGGAAACCTGCGGCACAATCTTTTTGATCAGCTCAATGTCTGGCCCATCAGTTTTTTCACTATAAGGTGTATAACCTGCCAAAGTAGTGGAAAGCAAAGCAGCCCCAAGCTGATCGCCAAACAGTGCTTCTTCAACAGTGGAGATATCCAGCATCACTGGAAGGCCTAAACCGTCCTGGATATAGCGGACAAGATCGGCTAACGTCTCTCCATTTGGCCGCGGACGTTTAGTGCCGTCGATAGCAATAATACTGGCCCCTGCTTCTGCCAGCTCCCGGGCCTCTTCCTGAGTAGGGGTTATGTACACATCACTGTTTTCATAGCGCTTCTTATAAATACCAATAATCGGGATGGTAACGCCCATTTCTTTCATGGTTGCCACATGCTCTGGTGTGTTGGCCCTTATTCCCACAGCCCCACATCGTTCTGCCGAGAGGGCAAAGGCAGCCATGATATCAGCCCGCATCAGGGGCGGGTGCCATGCTTGACAGGAAACGACTAAACCTTTATCCATGATTTCAGGCATGTTAAATCTGCGATAATCAGTACCCGTATTCTGCATAACGTTCCAGCTCCTTATGAAATGCCTCTTCTCCACCAGGGATATTAACACTGGTATAAATTGTTGGTTTGATGCCCAGCTTGTGCAGTGCATCGATCAATTCTGCTTTAAAGGCCCACATCACAGCCACAGATAATATTCCTGATGCAGGAATAGCCCGCTTGCCAATTTCCGGGTATTCTAAAATTGCATCACCGGCAACAGCATGCATATCCAGGAATGTGTCAGTAACATCAGGCAGTAAACCAAGTTCTTTGTTCTCCGGCTCAGCAATTCCGTTTTGGGCCCTGGATGTAAGAGCAACGGTGTAAACTCCTCTTTTCTTAGCTATACGAGCTGCATCAACGATACGCTTGGAGCGGCCGCTAACAGAAGCAATAAACAAAACATCCCCTTTACGAACCAAAACCGGGTTTTTCACATCATCAACACTCACCATGTGTGACAACCCTAGACCGCCGGCTCTTGCTGTCATTTCAGCACCCAGCAGATGGCCGTTGTCCAGAATGTGGATTGCTCCCCCGTTAGCAATTGAACTTGCAGCCTTCTGGGCGATCTGGGAAATTTTGTCCATTTCTGCCGCAATGATTTCATCCAGTCGATTCTTAATTTCTGTAAGATACAGTTCTCCGTACACTTAATTCCCTCCATAGATTGTAACAATCAATTATTGGTGACAATCAAATCCACATTGGCTTGTTTTAACGCCTGCCGGAAATGCTGCGGGGGCGCCTTGTCTGTGATCAAATAATCTACCTGTTCCAAATCAGCCACAACTGCGAAGCAGACAAGATCAAACTTGGAACTATCCATTAGTAAATAAGCTTTATTGGTAATCTGCAGTACCTTTCGATGCAGCCTTGCTTCCGGGAGTTGGGCGTCAGACAATCCGTCTTCTACAGAGATCCCTTTGGTTGAGATAAATGCCCCATCTACCCGCAGCTTGGACAGATTCTCTTCAACGTCAGGCCCGATAAAACAGCGGGACAGATGATCCAAGACCCCACCAAGGCTGATGATTTTGATTCCCTTAGCCTCAGCTAGTTCATTCATTACGTTCAGTGAATTGGTGACTACAGTTAATGGTTCAATTCCCACAATCTTCTTGGCCAAGCTTATAACAGTACTGCTTCCATCGAGGTAAATCGCCTGCCCCGGCCGCACATACTCAGAGGCGGCATTGGCAATATACTCTTTTTCAATCGCCAGCAGACTCTTTCTGTGCTCGATAGACACCTCGTCACTGCGGCCGTAGTTTAAAGCCAGTGCTCCACCGTGACTGCGGATGATTAAACCCCGCTGTTCCAACTCAGCCAAGTCTTTGCGAACAGTGGTGGTTGAGATGTCAAACATCTCGCACAACTGTGCCACCGAGATTGCTCCTTCCTGTTTGATGATCGACAGGATTTCTCTTTTTCTCTGCTCAGGTAACATTTCTTATCACCTCAATTCTCTAATCTGTAATCCAGGTAAGCTTCCAAGGTTTCCATGAATGCACCGGATTCAGAATTGTGCCAAGGCCAACGCCTCCCCCACTGAAGAAATCGATTGTCTACCGAACGAATATAGCGATCAACCCGTTCCCAGTCGCCCATTTTGGCTGCAGCCAAGGCCACCCGCGCCCAGGGAAATGTGGAGTCAAAGCCAAGTTCTGGCCAGTTCGGATGAAACTCGTTAAACCGTTCCCAAATCATATCCCGCCGCGGATCATCTTCTTTAAGAAGGCCGCTCCAAATTGGCCATACTTGCGCAGTGGCATCAGGATACCAAACACTCCAATCCACTGTTGCTTTGCCGAGATGCATTCTGAACGCATCACCAAGCCACATCATTTTATCGATGGCGTTATAGACTCGCTCTGCCATATCCTTATACTTGGCTGCGTTTTCCTGGTCATCATAAAGGGAAATCAGAATCTTAGGCAGCGCTTCTAGGCCTTTCCAAACCTCAATGTTGTCCATTAAGTACTTGATTTTGTAGTTGGGCTTAGCCCATGTCAGGTCGTTATGCCATACATACTCAATCGCAGAGGCAACTAGCAGGAAATCATCATGTCTACCCTCGAATATACTAGTGTCGCCACCTTGTTCTATATACTTCCAGCATAAGGTGAAAAAGGTGCCGGCATAAGCATCTGATGAGTCATAGTCATCATTGGAAATAGCCTTGCCGCCCTGGAGGCGGTAATCATAGATTGTGCCGGGGCTGCCGAACAGATCCACTTCATTGACATGTTCAAAGTACCAATTAATCCAATCAGCTGCATACGGCAGATAGTCCGGGTCGTCAATCAGCCCGATCATGCCGAAGTTGGCGAAATAAGGCACAACCCGGCCGTTGGCAATAGAGCCGGTTGCAACGGCACCATCAGGGGTAATGGCAGTTTTAACTAACCACTCCCGCTCTTCAGCCAATATTTCCTGGACGAATTCTAACGGTAAGAATTCATAGTCCCCATTGGCCCAGGCTAGTACCGAAAAACCAAACACAATACCAATAATCAGCGTCGCAATTACCACCTTTTGTTTCAAATCCATCAACTCCAACGTAATTTTTCCACTTCGATGTTTAACCTCTATATTGTATTTCGCTGTTTACTTTCGGATCCCTTCCTTTTTTTGTCTTTTTGTTTAATTTATTATGCTCGCAATCTAATGCGGCGTTAATTGTTATTTTTTGTTTCCATCTCGGCAGGGTTATTTACATAAAACAACGAAACAGAAACTTATCAACGTTGCAATCTTCATACAAAATAGGAGGAGAGGCCAAGATGATCATCCGGCGGGAAGCTAAAGGCACCATGAGTGTGATCGATATGGACATCGGTGATGTCCTGGAGTATCGACTGAGCAGCGGTGAAGTGCGGACACTGATTCTAAACAGCACCGCAGCAGATATTGTCTACACAAACTTGGAGAAACCTGAAGAGGCAGTGCCGGGAGGAGCCACAGTCTATCAGTTCACCTGCGAGATTACGGTTGACGGCGCCGCTATGACCATGCAGCGCTATGTTGGCTGTCAGGAGAGTTTCTATGAACCGTATGTCATCAATGGAATGCGCATCTGGTTTGATGCTGTTTCCGACATCTATGAGTTTATGAATGAAGGCCATATCAAAACTAAGCCGAAAAAAAGGGCACGTTTTGCCATCTGTGATGCCACAGAACGGATCTGCCCAGACGAACTGAAACCATGGTTTCCACTGCCCCCGGATACATTGAACATCCAAGACTGTTATTGCGCCGACGATTGCTGGCTGGGGCCGTACTTTGGCGCTAATGCCCACAACGGGCTTGATGTCAATCACCCCAAAGGGACACCGATCTGGGCACCAATCGATTTTGATGATCACTTCCTGTTTAACAGTCTGGATAAGGGGCACAACAACAACCGTTGGCGTGGAATCCGGATCTGGCCTAATGGTGATACATGGTTTTTACAGATTCACCATATCTACAACCTTTTTGTCCCCGAGCATGAGCCTCTCAAAGCCGGCACTCTCTATGCCGATGCTGCTGGAGCCCAGGTAGGCCTGCACCCACACTCGCATTTTGTCTTCCAAATAAAAGAACAAGGAAACAATGAGGAATTGTTCATAGATCCTTGGATCATTTTCTGGCAGACATATGAGGATATAAAAAAAAGGACAGGAGCAATTAAAGCAGTGATGAACCCCCTGTCCCCTGCCTGCACCGGGGAGACAGTTCAGTTTTCCAGTGCAGGTTCAAGCAAGGGGCCTATTGGCAGCGAACTCAAATTCCGATGGTTCTTTGGCGACGGCAGTTGGTCTGATCAACCTAATCCCTGCTATACATATGCCCGGCCTGGAGTCTATCCCGTAACCTTGATCGTGTCTGACGGAGCACAATCAGCCAGCTTCACGCAGCATATTTCCGTTACCGGTGAACCAGCCGCCAATCCAGCATTGATCCTGGAGTCGCGGGAACCATCTTTCCGCAAACGCCCTGTCCACATCATGGATGTCTATGGGAAACCACTGCGCCAAATCCCCCACACATTGTATTTCACTGCCCGTCCGACCCGGCCCAAGCCATATCCCAAAACCATCTCCCTAAAGAATGCCGGTACCGGTACTCTATCAGGTGCGGTGATCAAGAGCGTCAACTATATTAATGGTAAAGATTGGCTGCAGCTAGAACTAAACGGCAGCGGCAACCACCAGGAGCTGCTGGTTAAATGCGATGCTTCCAGCATGGTTCCTGGGAGATATGATGCCTCGGTTTACATCTCCTGCCCCGGGACAGTCAATGACGTCCAGGGGTTCGACGTCCAGCTGTTAATTCCACCTCAGGAGCCAGGCAACAAGTGGCTGGCCAACACACCGCAGCAAGTTGTGGACGACAGGGACCCGGGTTTTTACGCCACACCCTGGTTTTGGGTCGGCTGCCATGTAAAATCGGTTGTCCAAGGCTTTAATGGCTTTCACCTCACCAATGGCGGCCGGGCAGCCGAGGATGAATTTGTCCGGTTCACACCTGATCTGCCCGCTGGTAAACACCAGGTTTCCTTGGCTAAGGAAACACCGTTTGCCGATGATGCTGCTTTCTGGGTTGTAGTCCGGCACCGGGATGGAGAAACAAAGGTCTGGATGGAACCAGCCAAATCCCGCTCGATAGGGACGTTCTATTTCGACGAAGGCACTGACGGCTACGTCGAAATCCACACCAAGGGATCCCGCGGCCATGTACTGGCCGATGCCGTTGTCTTCCAGAACATGGATCAAGAATAAACAAGCTAGTACCTCTAACAAGAAAATCATAAGGATGATGTGTATGAAACAGAAGCGGATCGTTGTCTCATTGATTGCTCTTTTTGTTGTGTTGAATGCAGCGATGGTGGTTGCTGCCCCGGTCATGGCACAGATGCCAGAGGAGGAAAGCCCGATGGTGATCAGATACGAAGCTAATGGCATTTTAAGTGCTGTTGAGATGGACGTTGGCGATATACTGGAGTTTAAGCTCCGCAGCGGTGAAGTGCGGACACTCGTCCTCAACAGTACAAATGCTGAGATTGTTTATACCAACCTGGATCCACTCAAAGTTGGAAAGGCCAGTGGAGCCACTGTCTACCACTTCACATGCGACATCATCATCGATGGCGTCCCCATGACACTCCAGCGTTATGTCTGTTCGCAGGAAAGCTTTTATGAGCCATACGTGATCAACGGAATGCGGATCTGGTTTGACGCAGTGACCGACATCTTTGACCTGGTAAACGAGAACCATGGTGAGTGCAAACCCAACAAACAGGCTCGGTTTGCCATTGCTGATGCCACCGAAAGGATTTGCCCTGATGAGCTGAAACCGTGGTTTCCGTTGCCACCAGAAACCTTGGATATTCGTGACTGCTATATGGGCAACAACTGCTGGTTAGGCCCATACCTTGGGGCAAATGCCCATGGAGGCCTCGATCTCAATCATCCTAAAGGGACAGCTATCTGGGCCCCCATTGATTTTGATGATCATTACCTGTTTAACAGCTTAGCCCAAGGCCATAATAACAACCGCTGGCGGGGCACCCATACCTGGCCTAATGGCGATACTTGGATCCTGCAGATTCACCATATCTATCATCTGCTGGTCCCGGAACATACACCGATCAAGGCCGGCACCCTCTATGCTGAGGCAGCTGGGGCATCTGTGGGGAATCACGAGCACTCACACTTCGTTTTTCGGGTCAAAGAGAACGGGGCTGATGAGGAATTACTGCTGGATCCATGGACCCTGTTCTGGCAGATGTATGAAGACCTTAAGGAGAGAATGGGAGCAATCAAGGCTGTCATGGAGCCATTGTCCCCTGCTCAAACGGGAGAAATAGTGTCTTTCAGCAGTCTCGGGTCGCGTACAGGCCCTATCGGCCATGAACTCAGCTACCGCTGGTTGTTTGGTGACGGCGGTTGGTCGGATGAAGCTAATCCAACCCATGTCTATGTTAAACCCGGAGTTTATCCTGTTACACTTGTAGTATCAGATGGAGCCCAAACAGACAGCTTTACCCAGCATATCACCATCATCGGTGCAAACACTGAAGAGCCGGCACTGATCCTGGAATCGGATGAACCTACGTTCCGCCGGCGCCCTGTTCATGCGATGGATGTCTACGGACAGCCATTAAGATGGCTGCCTCACACCCTCTATTTCACTGCCCGGGCGACCAGGCCCATACCCAACCCCAAGACAGTCATCTTAAGAAATGAAGGTGCAGCCACGCTTTCCCAAGCTGTGATCATAGATGTTGACTACAACCACGGTGACGGCTGGTTGAAATTGGAACTGGCGGGAAGTGGAAATAATCAACAGCTGTACGTTACTTGCGATGCATCTGGATTAGCGGCGGGGAAATATTCAGCCCGTGTTCAAATTGCATGCCCTGGTGCAGTCAACGAGGTTCAAGGGTTTGACATAGAACTATTGGTAGCTAGCCAGGAAGCTGGCAATGAATGGCTTAATATGACCCCAATTCAAGTTGTTGATGACCGCGACACAGGCTTTTATGCTACACCTTGGTTCTGGATCGGATGCGAGGTTCAAACAACAGCGGTCCCGAAAGGCTATGGCGGTTTCCATCTGACTAACGGCGGCAGGCCTGCTGAAGATGAATTTGTCCGCTTTACTCCCGATCTACCTTCTGGCAAACATCGCGTATCACTTGTACGGGAAACTCCTTTCGCCAGAGATACAGGTTTCTGGGTCTTGGTACGACATCGGGACGGAGAGGACAAAATCTGGATGGAGCCATCAAAAACGAGGGTAATAGGGACTTTCTATTTCGATGAAGGCACCGACGGTTATGTTGAAATCCACACTAAGGATTCCCGCGGTGAAGTGCTGGCTGATTCCGTTATGTTTCACCTGCTAGAGCAGGACTAAGTCACTGAAAACAAACAACAGTAGGGCGTTCTTGTTAAAACGGAAGCCCCGGAAAAAGGGCTTCCGTTCTTCATCACCGCGAATTCTGCGTTTTTCACAACCTCACCAGAGGTAGGATGGACTTCCCCCCGTTAGAGCCAATCAAGTTAAGCATTTCACCCTGCCGAAAGCAGTTTTTGTACTCTCGAAATAACATCGATACCCATTCTGGTCCCAAGTTATGCTTTAATCCCATTACAGGTAAGCTCCGATCCGTGCCTTCTCATACCAAAGAATCACCCAAAAGTGGTAAGAAAGACTCTACCCTGGAGAAGGACCACATTGAACTGCTCATCCCAAGCGGTGCAATGGGAACGATACAGTCCGCGTCAAGTGATACGTATATAAGTTCCAATGCACCTCTAAGAGTTGAATTTGAACATCAGCCGTTTATCAGTAATGAGACCATCAATAAGTTTTTCCTATTCGAAATCCGCCGCCTGGATGCAACCACTACACGAATAGCAGGCTCTTTCCGTAAAATATTCAGCAATTTACAGCCGGGAAAAGACCACGTCATCGAGACGATTCTGCATGTTGGTATACTCGATGACGATCACTTGAGAAAAAAGGATCAAGGAGACTTAAAGTGGCATCAGCTGTTGGCTGGTGAGTATAATTCCACAGTCACAATCACAGTTAGTCTGTATGAGGGTTAACCACCAATTATTTTCTTGCTAGAATATGGACTAGCCTATACAGGCGTATAGTTTAAATAGCCATGCAAAGGGCACCCTCCAAAGGCCTGGAGGGTTATTATGCCCCCCGTTGTCAACACACGGAAAAAATTTAGTAAGTTATCCTCCTTTCCGTGTTAAAAAAAATTAGGCAACTTTATTCGCTTTCATACCATCATAAACCTGGGATGGACATTGGCCTCCAATTGAAGAAAGGGGGCGATAGGTGTTGTACTCATGAATATACTGGTTTAAAGCAATTCTCAATTCCCGCGGGGTATCAAATTCATTAATGTGGACACAGTCGTATTTCAAAGTGCGGAAAAACCTTTCTGTTCGCACGTTATCTAAGGCTTGACCCTTACCATCCATGGAGATTTTAATATCATAGGAATCTAATAGATTTAGATAATCTGGGTTAGTAAAATGGCTGCCCTGATCACTATTGATAATTTCCGGCCTAAGGTGATTCAATGCCCGTTTGAGGCAGGTTAAGACAAATGCTTTATCCAATGTGCTTGAAAGCTCAAAATCGACTATGCACCGGCTATACCAGTCAATAATGACAAACAGATACATAAAGCCCTTTTTCATTCGGATATAAGTAATATCTATTCCCCACACCTGATCAGGATGGTCTATATTTAAATTTCTTAACAGATAAGGACGAATATATTTAGCGTAGTAACGCCTGCTCAAATTAGGTTTGGGGTAAATAGTATAAATCCCCATGTCTCGCATTATCCGACGTACCCTCTTGGGGTTGATTAACAGATTATCATCCCGCCTTAAAATGTGGGTAATGGTTCGATAACCCCAAGTGGGATGATAGGTATGTATTTCATCAATTCGGCGCATGACAAATAAGTCCTCATCAGATATTTGCTTCTGGACAAGGGGCTGGCGGCTTACACTGGTACGGTTGACACTTAATAATTCTGCCTGACGCTTGACGCTGATATTCGAGTCATTTCGATCAATGAAATCTTTTCTCCCAGTCGGGTCCGACAATCTTCAGATTTTTTTTTGAGCCAGTCCACCTCATAGGTGAGCTGACCGACCTTTCGTTCTAATCGAGCAATCCTTTCCTCTTTCTCTTTGAGTTCTATTTCGGCCGTGGAGGGCCCTTCCTTAAACACCTCCGCAGCTCGTTGTATAAACTCGGTTTTTCAACGACTGATTATT
>DUVS01000002.1 GCA_012840925.1 Bacillota bacterium | reverse complement strand
CTGCTGAGATTATGCGAGAGCATGGTGTCGACGAGGAATATATCCATGCTGTCTGCAGCCATGGATATGGAATCTGCTGTGATGTTGTACCAACCCACCGCATGGAAAAGGTGCTGTATGCAATCGACGAGCTAACCGGTTTGATCAACGCCGTTTGTCTGATGCGCCCTTCCAAAAGCGTATTGGACCTGGAGGTGAAGTCGGTATTGAAGAAGTTCAAGCAAAAGAATTTTGCGGCCGGTGTCAATCGGGAAGTGATCGAAAAAGGGTGCCAGATGTTGGGCATGGAATTGAGCGAGTTGGTCCAGGAGACGATCCAGGGTATGCGCACAGCCGCCGAAGCGATTGGGTTAAAGGGCACCATCGAGGTGGGCTAGCAGTGATCGTCAAAATCGGGAGGGTGGAAGGATGAATCGAAAACTGCTTTTCAATGATGGTTGGGAATTTGCCAAAAGCGGCCTGGAGGTTGGTGATCCGGCAAGTCTAGATTACCAGCCTGTGGATCTACCTCATGATTGGCTGATTTACAATACCCAAAATCTCTATGAAGACAGTATTGGCTGGTATCGCAAAAAATTGACTTTGCCTGAGCTACCTGAGCATGTTTTGCTTTATTTTGAAGGAGTGTATATGGATTCATCCTTGTATGTGAATGGGAGACTGATTGGCGAATGGAAATACGGCTACTCCTCATTTGAGCATGAAATAACTGATGCTTTGGTTGCAGGCGAAAATGAAATTATTGTCAAGGTGGTCCACCAGGCGCCAAACAGCCGGTGGTACTCGGGGGCAGGTATCTACCGCAATGTGTGGCTGAAACTGCGGAGCACGAATTATATTGAGACCGATGGTGTTTATGTATCCATCAAGCCAGAGGAAGATCAATGGCGAGTGGAGATCGATACAGAAGTTAACCTCACTGACGATCTGGAACTGATCCATACCATTTACGATCAAGACCAGGTGATTGCCGCATCCAGCCACATCATCAAGGCTGATGTGGAAACTTCGGCAAACTCAAAACTTGATGCCCAGGTCATCGAAGTGAATAATCCACAACTATGGAGCCCGGATCAGCCAAATCTGTACCGGCTGGTTACCAAACTCCGCCAGGTACAGGACGGCCATGTCGTTGAGTCGATTACCCAGAACATTGGGTTTAGGGAGATAATCCTCGATCCGGATAATGGTTTGATTGTCAACGGCAAGAAAATGAAATTGAACGGAGTATGCGAGCATCATGATCTTGGCGCTTTGGGCGCTGCTTTTAACCGGGTGGCTTTGGAGCGGCGGTTTAGAATCTTAAAAACAATGGGTGTCAATGCGATTCGAACCGCCCATAACATGCCAGCTCCGGATTTGATGGACTTGGCTGATCAAATGGGCTTCTTCATAGTCAATGAAGCTTTTGATATGTGGGAACGGCGCAAGACCAAGTACGATTATGCCAGGTTCTTTGCAGATTGGGTTGAACATGATGTGAGAAGCTGGATCAGACGAGATCGCAATCACCCAAGTTTGTTATTGTGGAGTATCGGCAATGAAATTTACGATACTCATGTGAACAGCCGCGGTCAGGAGCTGACCCGGATGCTCGGCGTTCTTGTGCGGAAACACGACCCCAAAGCGAATGCGCAGATTACCATTGGGTCCAACTATATGGCGTGGGAAAATGCGCAAAAATGCGCAGATATTCTCAAAATCGCCGGATACAACTATGCAGAAAGATTGTACCACCAGCATCATCAGGAGTATCCTGACTGGGTGATCTTCGGTAGTGAAACCAGTTCAGTGGTCCAAAGCCGAGGCGTGTATCACTTTCCATATGAACAAGGCATCCTGACTGACGATGATGAGCAGTGCTCAGCCCTTGGTAACAGTGCTGTCAGCTGGGGTGCCCGGTCTGCAGAAGCCTGTATCATTGCCGAAAGGGATGCACCTTTTTCCTTAGGGCAGTTCTTATGGACCGGCTTTGATTATATTGGGGAGCCAACTCCTTATCATACGAAAAACTCCTATTTCGGCCAGCTTGATACTGCTACTTTCCCTAAAGATTCATTTTATGTTTACCAGGCAGCCTGGACCGACTACAAGACTAATCCCATGATTCACATCTTCCCCTATTGGGATTTTAACCCGGGGCAGATCATTGATGTCCGGGTTTGTTCAAATGCGCCGAAGATAGAGCTGCAGCTTAATGGCGAAACCATCGGCACCTTTGATATTGACCACCAAAATGGAACGCAATTGGTAGGTTGGTGGAAAGTGCCCTATGTTCCAGGTGTACTTAAAGCCATTGCCTATGATGAAGACGGCCGGGTCATTGCCACTACTGAACGGAGAACTTTCGGGGATGCACACCGGATTCGTCTGAGACCGGACAAATACCGGTTAAGAGCCGATGGCATTGACCTTATCTTCGTAGAGATCTATGTGGAGGATGCCGCTGGCAATGTGGTGGAAAATGCCAGCAACCGGATGGAGATTACAGTCACCGGTGCTGGCCGCTTGATTGGCCTGGATAACGGCGACAGCACTGACTTTGACCAGTACAAAGGCTTAAGCCGTAGATTGTTCAACGGCAAACTGATGGCCATCATTGGGGCAAAACTGGAACCGGGTACAATCCGCATTGAAGTGGCTTCCAAAAGGTTAGGAACTGAAACGATGGAATTTGAAGCGGTGCCTGTAGAGGAATGTGAAAAGGCAGGAGTTTCCGCATTTATGGAAAACAAACCTATGCCTTGTGTTACAGGAAACCTCGATGAAATACCCGTACGCAGAGTTGAGCTTTTGTGTGATGGCGATCGAGTGCTCACAAAAGAGAAACCAACAATGGTGATTGAAGCCAAGATCTACCCGGAGGATGCTTCGTATCAGGAGCTGGCATGGAAAGTAGTCAATGATCTGGGAATTCCTGTTTCATGTGCGGAGATCAAGGCTGATGGCCATCGAGCTGAGGTTACAGCTATAGGTGATGGCAAGTTCCGGGTTAGGTGTATGTCGACAAACGGAACTGATAAACCCAGGCTGCTCTCGGAATTGGAGTTTAAGGTAGCGGGTTTAGGTGTCCTGGCTGTGAACCCGTATCAATTTGTTGCAGCCGGTTTGCATGACTATGCTGAAGGTGTAATCGGCAGCGGCAACGAACAGGGGGTGGCAACAGGGAGGCTTACCAGAACAGTAATCGGGTTTAAGAATCTCGATTTCGGCCCAGATGGTTCAGACACTATCACCATTCCGATTTTTGTCATGTCCAATGAACCACAGAAGATCGAAATCTGGTCTGGACCGCCTGAGACCGGGGGCAGCACCATGCTTGCTGATGTGATTTATCACAAGCCGATGAAGTGGAATGTGTATCAACCGGAGACATATCAACTGTCGCGGCGTCTACGGGGAATGCAGGATATATACTTCGTTGTCCATGATCGGATGCACATTAAAGGTTTTGAGTTCACGCCGTCACCAAGAGCCTTTGCCTTAAACCGGATTGTGGAATCTGACCAAATATATGGCGATGACTACACCATTGAAGCGGATCGGATTACCGGTATCGGTAACAATGTCTCCTTGGTGTTTACGGATCTTGATTTTGGCGAATCCGGTGCCACCAAATTGACGATTTGCGGCAGGGCGCCCCATGGCAACAACTCCATCCATGTTCAGTTCAGCGGCCAGGACGGGGAAAGCCGGCAGATCATCGAATTCCCGGCTTCGAAAGAATATCAAGAATTGAGCTTCCCGCTGGAACGAGTTACAGGCAAGCAAACTGTCACATTTATCTTCATGCCAGGCTCAAACTTTGACTTTGATTGGTTTAGATTTGAAGTGTGACAAAGGTGAGACAGGGGACGGTTCTCTGTCCACTGGGACAGAGAACCGTCCCCTGTCTCACCATCCCTGTCTTACCAGCAAAAGCATGGTTGCACGTAGGAACAAAAATTGAAAAATGAGGTGAAGTAGATGGAAGTCTTAAAAGAATACTGGGTGTTTATAGTGCCACTGATTATTGCCGAATTGGCTTTAATGGTGGCAGCGCTAACCCATGTATTGAGACATTCAAATTATCGCTTCGGCTCACGGGCTTTGTGGATATTCATCGTTGTATTTTTCCAGATCATCGGCCCGCTGGCGTACTTTATATTTGGCCGGGGTGTGGATGAATGAACATCTTGGAGATTAGACAGCTGCATATGAGTTTTGGAAGCAATAAAGTACTAAACGGGTTGGACATGGCCGTTCCCGAACACTCCATATTTGGTTTTGTGGGTAAAAACGGGGCCGGCAAGACTACCACAATGAAGATTGTTCTGGGCCTTCTCAAGGCCGCCAGCGGTTCGGTGACAGTGTGTGGTGAGAAAGTCGTCTATGGTGATACCAAGACTAACCGCCACATCGGTTTTCTTCCCGATGTACCTGAGTTTTACGGTTATATGCGCCCAAAGGAATATCTGAAGCTTTGTGGGGAGATTACCGGGCTGTCAGCGCAGGCGATCAGAAACCGCAGCGAAGAACTGCTTGCTTTGGTAGGGCTGAAGGATGTCAATCGCAGGATCGGTGGGTTTTCCCGAGGGATGAAACAGCGTTTAGGTATTGCTCAGGCTCTGCTTAATGAACCAAGACTTCTCATTTGCGATGAACCTACATCAGCATTGGATCCGATCGGCAGAAAACAGATTCTGGATATTCTGGCTGCAATTAAAGGCAAAACAACAGTAGTTTTTTCAACTCATATTCTATCTGATGTGGAACGGATTTGCGATCATATTGCGGTTTTGGACCAAGGCAGACTTGTCTTGTCCGGGACGATCAGTGAGATTCAGAAGCAGTACCGCCGTAACAGTTACAGTATTAGGTTTGCCCATCCGGAACAGGCGGCCAGATTTGCAGCCTGTGAGCAGTTGAGTTCTTCTGCCATCAAGCTCGAACAAGAGGGTAATGCGCTGACAATAACCATAGAAGAGCAGGCTGTTGATGGCCAAGTCTTGATTGATTTATTATCACAGATGCAGATTACCCCGGAAAAGTTCGAGGCAATGGAGCCGACCTTAGAAAACTTGTTTACGGAGGTAGTTCAGTGAAGCATTACCTGGTATTTTTCAAAAAAGAACTGCTGGAATACAATAGAACATATAAGCTGTTAATTTTGCTCCTTGTTTTTCTTATCCTTGGGATTATGAATCCGCTTACTGCAAAACTAACTCCTGATTTGTTGGCAAAATTCATGCCTGAAGGAGTTTCAATTACCCTCCCTGAGCCTTCATCTCTGGATTCTTGGGCCCAGTTTTATAAAAATGTGACCCAGATGGGCTTGATTGTGACCATACTGGTCTTTAGTGGAGTCCTATCTTCAGAGCTTTCCAAAGGTACTCTGATTATTCTTCTAACCAAAGGCTTACCGCGCCGGGTCGTGATCCTGGCTAAGTATATGTCTATGTTAGTGCTTTGGAGTGCGAGCATTCTAACGTCTTTCTTGGTCACTTGGGCTTATACAGTATACATCTTTCCCGATGGTAAATCTGCCAATCTGTTGTTTTCCATGTTTTGCCTATGGTTGTATGGTGCATTGCTACTAGCTGTACTCTTATTAGCAGCCACACTTGTGAAAAGCAGCTATGGAAGTCTGCTCATCACTGGTGTGGTCGTAGTCCTGCTCACAATCTTAAACATTGCTCCAGCAATTCAACAGTACAATCCACTCTCTCTTGCAGCCAAAAACATGGATCTGGTTATGCAAAACATCGAGCCGTCGTCTCTTTTTCCAGCCATAGGTGTTACTGTCCTTGCCACGGTTGTACTTCTTTTTGCAGCAGTAGTGATTTTTAGGAAAAAACAGTTGTAAAAACCTATTCATAGTTTCGTGTCGTTAAATCAACACGAGGCTTTTTTATAATATTAAAAAAAACCATCGAACCACTTAGTTTTCTAGGCGACTTCATAGATGAAGGCTGGGTTACGGTCTGGCCTGAAACGATTGTTGTATTTGGCTGACCAAAAACAACAAAATGGATTCGACAGAATGGATTCGACAAGACAAAGGCTATTGGAGTGATACTCTCCAATAGCCTAACAAACCCTCACGTCCTATTTTCTATCCGCTCGTATGTTATGATACTCGATCGTGTCCTTGAAATTCGAGTTCAACAGTCTTGGTTAAGAGATCTGCGTAAGTATATGACGCTTTTCTGATTGCAGAGCTTTTGTCCAGGGCAAGCACAAAATGATGGGGATATATTTCAGCAATAGTTCCTTTGTTGATTGTTTTCTTTTTCTTGCTGTGATTTACGGTGAGGGTTACTTTTCGTCCACGTTGTTTGTCCATGAATGTGCGAATTTGATCAATTGTCAACGGTCCATTCAACATCAATAACTCCTCCTTCATTGTTGAAAGTATTTTTCCCAGCAACGTGAGTAATTGACGTCATAAACAGTTTCCAAACCAGGGTATATCATAATTCGGTGCACGCGATCGTTACCTGGCCTGGGATCTGGCAATGTCAATCCTAATAAAAGATAATTTCCGGGCATTAAAGACTCGAGTCTATGAAACTGAATTGCCCCGTTCGTCAACTTGCCACGAAAGGTATGGACAACTTCCTCGGGTTCTCTTTCTCTGATCAAAATAAAGTGGTATGGAATAAGTTCTGATTGCTGCGGACAAGTGTTGGTGAAGGATACTACAAGAGAGCCCGTCATATAATCTGGCATCGAACTGCCTCCTTCACTATCCTGCAGGTATGAATTTGTAGTACAAACGCTTGCTCGGTGGAGTAGTGGGACGTTATGTGGTCATGATCATGAGTATATTAAACGACCATCAAATGTGGCTGTTTGTGCGGGATTGCATGATATCCATCTCCTTTCAACTATTATGAAACGAAAAAGCGTGATCTACTTTATCTGCTCTTTCGTAGATTCACGCTTGGAGTACTCCTACGAGGTTAGCTGACGGGTTAGGACACCCAAGTTGCCCCTCTTGACCGAAATCATGATTCACCCCGAAAAGTGGTTCCCCCGCTTCATAATAATGGAATTCGGAGATTTCAGTTTGGCTATTTACTTATCTACAGTATAACAAATTATGAAGAAAAAAGCAAATTAGTTTTTTCCCTATAGAGGACAATACGTTCGCCCGTTCGAGATAACAGACCTGCCTAAAGCCTACTTAAGACAATGCAGATGCATAAGTTTCGTTATTATTTATAGGCTCAGCATTGGGCAGGGATCAGTTCCCTTTTCTGGTTCAGCTCGAGCCAAAGGTAACTCCTGGTAACTGGTATTTATTTGGAAAAAACATTACAATTAAAGCAAAGGCTAGAGAGCTTCTGCGGGGAGAGGGCAGCTGTTAAATGAAGAGCGTCATTACCCTTCATGATCTCTCGGTAGTCACCTGGATACGGCCTGAATCTTGTGGGGGGTTCAGGCCGTTTCCTTTATGCGTGTGTGAAGGTTACCTGTAGAGTCTTTATCAAGTGCAAAAATTGGTGTAATATTGATATAAGAATAATTTCCCAAATGGGGTAAAGCCATGAAAGCGATAAGGCAGGTTTTACAGGAGAAGTACTTTGGCAAGCACCTTGATTTGCGCGTGCGCCTTTTTAACACTCTAGCCGTAGGAGGCATGATTATCAGCCTAATTATGGCGATCAGCACCCTGTTCACTGGAGCGGGGACCCTTCATTTTTTCTTGAATATCCTGACTGCGCTGGTTTCCTTTGGCTTGCTGTATTTTTCGAGCAAAACGGGAAACTATCAGCTTAGTTATCTCATTACCGTTGTTTGTATCTTCATGTTCCTCTTTCCAGCGATTTTCTTTAATTCCAATGGCTATCTCAGCGGGATGCCTGCCTTTTTCGTATTTGCAGTGACCATATCTGTTTTCATGCTGAGAGGGCGGACAGCTTTTGCAGTAACTGCAGTGGAATTAGCCCTTTATGTCGGGCTGTGTGTTTACGCCTACTACAACCCCCATGCAGTAAGGCCATTCGTTAACGAAGCAGCTATGCTGCGCGACATTGTCGCATCTTTTGTTGTGGTCAGTATCGCATTAGGAATTACCATGCACTACCATTTTCGGATGAACTATGAACAGCAGCGTGAACTGGAAAGAGCCCGGGAGGAAGCTCTGGCCTTGAGCAAAGTCAAAACCACCTTTTTGACCAATATGAGCCATGAAATCCGGACTCCCATTAATGTTGTGCTGGGCATGAATGAGATGATCTTAAGAGAAAGCACATCAGACCAGATTCGCCGCTACGCGGCAAACATTCAGACGGCAGGACAGACGCTGCTTTCTTTGATTAACAATATATTAGACATTGCCAAAATCGAATCGGGCAAATTGGAGTTGATCGAAGAGAATTACAAAACAGTGGATCTCATTTTCGATCTGGTTGTGATTGGGAGAGAAAGCGCAGCCAAACAAGGGCTGCTGTTCCAAACCCAGGTGCACCGCAGCCTTCCCAGTGCCTTTCAGGGTGACGCTTTCCATATCAAGCGAGTAGTGGTCAACTTCCTGTCCAATGCAGTTAAGTATACCAATGACGGATTTGTGACTCTAGGGTTCAGCTGGCGGCAGGAGGCCAACCAAACTTTGCTTTCCATTTCAGTGAAGGATACGGGAATTGGCATCGACCCCAGCGATTTGGAACATCTATTTCAGTCTTTTACCCGCGGTGAGCTTCCCTCGCACCGGGT
>DUVS01000023.1 GCA_012840925.1 Bacillota bacterium | reverse complement strand
TTTGCCGCCTGATTTGCTGCAAATTGTGCTGGTGATAAGCCTCAGCAAGCGATAAAGCCAACTCCTGCGGAGATGTCTCCGTCAAAGTCCAGCCCGTATCCCACAGATAATCTGCAATCACTGCTGCGGTAGTAAAAACGGCCATGAAGGCCTTGAATGATGATTGAATATAATGGTAAATATTAATAATAGAAAGACGCCAATGCTCAAGTCACTGACGTCTCACTTGTTCAAATCGCAAAAAACTAAATGGCCAGCTTCCATTGGCCATCTGATTATCTTTTGAATGTCAAATTGTCACTGAGGCCGTTTTCAACATCACCGGCAATCCTGCTGAAATAGCGGCGGTCCTTAGAAATCATCAATGTGACCAAATCTATTTTCACCCGTGTGGTCTGTGAATCCAGGGGGGGAAAGATGATTGTTCCGGATACACTGTCTCCGTGATTCTTACCCATCGGATCCATTAGATTCCCCGTATAATCCAGGGCAGCGTACTCGTTGCCTGACTGATCCATGATTTTCGCTTCCAGCGGCAGCAGGCGGATTGGTGTCCCCTTGTTGGTCAGAGTGATGGTCAAGATTGTCTGTTCCGGCAACAACTCGACTTTTGCTTCCTTAAGCCCGAGCCGGGCGCAGCCGCTGAAAAGTAATGCCAACAGCACAATGATAATAGGCCGTAAGTTTTTCACAATGGTTCCCTCCCTGTTGTATCAATATAACAAAACAAGACCTATTTCCTGCCACAAACACTGGCATTATCTGCTCAAATTGGGTATTTTAGAAGTAGTCTTAAATAGAGCATGACGAATATGGAAAATGCTATCAGCGTAATAGTTTTTGGAGGTGCATCCAATGCAGCAGTGTCATACCTTGGTATTAATCAAACCGTCCGCGGTGCAGAGAGGCCTATGCGGCACCATCATCCAAAGATACGAGCAGGCCGGTCTGAAGCTGGTTCGGATCAGGCTGGACCAGTTTCCTCCTGAAGTGTTTGCCGAGTTGTACCGGGAGCACGAAGGCAGGGAATTTTACCAGCACTTGGTTGAGCAGATGAGCTCCGGTAAGATTTGTGCCATCGTGCTGGCAGGCCCAAAGGGGATAGTGGAAAAAGTGCGGGCGATCAATGGCGCCACCAATCCGGTTGTGGCGTTGCCCGGAACCATTCGCGGTGACTACGCCGCATCAATGAGCCCGGATAATGTTGTCCATGCCTCCGATTCAGAAGCAAATGCTCTTCGGGAAATCGCAATTTTCTTCCCTGATCTGCAAATCACCTGATACCTACGATGCCTACAATTTTGTACATAATACAAAGGAATTTGATATATGGTTAGTGAATTAGTTATTATCGTAGGGGCGGGACTTCCCAGATATCAGGAGGGTTACCATGAGCACCAGGAGCGTGGCTGCAGGTTGGATCAGGTTCGTTGTTGCTTGCATGCTAGGAGTCTTCTATTTTTTGGTGTGGCTTGCCGGTGGTACAAGTAGTGCTGTTCCCCATCTGTTCTATATTCCGATCGTTTTATCTGCCCTAACCTTGTCGTGGAAAGAATCCGTGGCAACGGCTGTACTGAGTGGCTTGTTATTGTCCGAATGGCTGATGCCGCTGAGCCGGTCCCCTCTGATCTATCAAACCACAACCAATTGGATTGTCCGTCTGTCCAGCTTTGTTGTGATCGCATTGTGGACAGGCACTGTGCTGATGATTCTGGAGCGGCGTTCAAAAGTCTACCAGGACCAGGCCAACGAATTTGCTCAGCTTCACCGAGCCACTCTCCTTGCCCTGGTAGACTTAACTGAACTGCGTGACAGTTCCGTCACAGGTAAACACGTCTACCGTTTGCATCACTATGCTGATCTGCTGACCGACTACTTTGATTTCGATCAGGATCACAAAGCGATCATTTCCTGGTCCATTGCTTTTCACGATATTGGCAAAGTGGCGGTGCCTGACAGTATCTTGAACAAGCCGGGGCCTTTAACAGATGAAGAATGGGATGTCATGAGGCAGCACCCCCTCGATGGGGCAAAGATCATCGACACGATCAGGAAACGAGTGAAGGTTACCGACCCGTACGTGCTGGAGTTCCTTCAGGTTACCCGCAACATTGTCTTGTATCACCATGAAAAGTATGACGGCAGCGGTTATCCAGTAGGCCTGAAGGGTGATCAAATTCCGTTTTAT
>DUVS01000022.1 GCA_012840925.1 Bacillota bacterium | reverse complement strand
TTTTCAACGATTTGTTGTAAAATATTAATCACAAGAGATCACTCCTTTGGTTAGGATTTTGGCGATTCTATTTTACCAAAAGGATGATCTCTTGTTTAGTTTTATCCTACAACTACTTTACACTATGACTGCCTTTGGCGAACTACTTCATAGATTAGGATGGCGGCAGCCGCTGCAGCGTTTAGTGACTCGACCTCGTTGGCGATTGGAATCAACACCCTTTCAAGGCTGTGCTGCAGCAAGTACGGCTGCACCCCATTGGCCTCATTACCAATAATCAGGGCGCACGGCTGAGAAAAATCTGCCAGATAATAGGGTACTGCGTCATCCAAGGTGGCGGCGACCAATTTCAACCCTAAGTTCCCACATTGATCCACACACTCCTGGGCAGTCATGGTGCTGATGGCAATCCTGCCAATAGCCCCCATTGAAGCCCGGACCACTTTTGGGTTAAATGGATCAACCGTTCCGGCAATCAACCACAACCCATCGACCCCTGCCGCCAATGCGGTCCGGATAATGGTGCCTAGATTGCCTGGATCTTGAATTCGGTCCACCACCAGTATACTGCCTTGCTTTATATGTGAGTCCCAGTCAGTGACTGGCTTGGGCTTCTCCATGACAGCCAATACGCCTTGATCTGTGTCTGTATCGCAGATCTCAGCAAAGACTCTATCAGTGCAGAGGTATACTCGTGCCTTTTGGTCCTCTGTGATCTGTGCTAACAGCCGCCGCCCCCGTTCACTCATGGTTAATCGCCGGGTGTGGTATAGCTCGCAAATACTGTTTGTTCTGCTTAGATCTTCAACCAAACGCAGTCCTTCCGCAATATAAAGGCCTAATTGCTCCCGATAACGGCGGCGATACAGCTTTTTGACAAACTTAATGCGCTCATTTTGGCTGCTTGATATCTCCACCAGAATTCTCCTTATAGATAAAAATCCGGATAAATTACCCGGATCCTTTTGTTGAATTATAGGGTTTAACCACTCTTTTTGGCAACTGCAACCAATTGCTTGAATGCCTCTGCATCATTAACTGCCAAGTCAGCTAACATTTTACGGTTGATCTCCACTCCATTTGCCTTCAAGCCTGAAATAAAGCGACTGTAGGAAATCCCATTCTGTCTGGCTGCAGCGTTAATGCGAGTGATCCACAGTTTGCGAAAATCCCGTTTCTTATTGCGCCGATCCCGATAAGCATAGGTCAACGACTTGAGTACCTGCTCATTTGCGGGACGAAACAGTTTACTTTTGCCACCATAATAACCTTTGGCCAATTTCAATACTTTTTTGCGACGACGGCGTGCTACAACCCCGCGTTTAACTCTTGACATATCAATCTTCCCCCTATCTTCTACTAACCATAAGGTAGCATGTGTTTAACACGTCTGGCATCATTGCTGCTGACTAAGTTGCTCTGGCGTAGTTTGCGCTTTCTCTTGGCAGACTTTTTCTCCAGAATATGGCTTTTGTAAGCGCGATTGCGCCTTATTTTGCCAGAACCAGTAATTTTAAAACGCTTGGCTGCTCCCCTATGGGTTTTCATCTTAGGCATAAAAAATCCCCCTTAATAACTTAGGACGCAAAACGGTTTAGTTTTCGTCCGCTTTATTTTTCGCTGTTTTGGCATTGTCGGTCTTTGGTACTAAGATCATGACCATGTTACGTCCTTCCAATTTAGGGACTCGCTCAACAACACCTAAATCTTTGACATGATTGGCTAGGTCCTCAAGCTTTTGTTTGGCAAGTGCAGTGTGGACAATCTCCCTGCCGCGAAAACGAATCGAAACCTTGACTTTGTCGCCGGCCTTGAGGAATTTCTCTGCGTTTCGAGTTTTGACTAAGAAGTCGTGCTCATCGATTTTCGGGCTCATGCGAAGTTCTTTGATATTGATTACTTTCTGCTTTTTTCGGGCCAACTTGTCACGCTTGCTTTGTTCATACTTATGTTTGCCGTAATCCATGATCCGGCATACAACCGGTGTGGCGTTGGGAGCAACCTCCACCAAATCCAAGCCCCGCTCACTGGCGATACGAATGCCTTCACGGACACTCATAATCCCTAACTGTTGACCCTGTTCATCTACGACCCTGACCTCCCGAGCGCGGATCTCCTCGTTAACTCTTAAATCACTGCTAATGTGCATCACCCCTTAAATTTGATAAAAAAAAGCAGATCGCCGCAGCCACCCGCTCACAAACAAAACAGTCATCCAAATTGATGATTCAAGTTTGGTTAGATTAACCTTGTGAACTCAGCGTTACAAGGTGAGAAGCGGTGACTTCTACTTAACAATGATAAGTATAGCATATCAGTCACCACTCGTCAAGTTTCTTCAGGACAACTTTGATCACATCCGTTTTCCCAGCAGTTACCGTTATGGACATCTGCAAAAAGCATTGCAGATTGAGCAGTTATCGCAGATATAGACTCTGGTACCAAAAATGCTGATGATCGTCTGTTCCACACGATTGCCCTGACACAAGTGCAAGACAATTCTGGCTGGGGCAATTGTGATCAGAGCACTGATCAGAAAATCCTCAAAATCAAATTCGTTGTAATTGATCTCCAAAAGCATACCCTGCAGATAATCGGTCTGAATGGTATTTCCTTGAAAATCAAGGATGCGAAAGCTTTCCGGTTGGTCAATGATTACATTCACCATTTCAATCTTAGGCTCCTGCAGTTCCACGAAATAACGAAGCAGGGTCACAAATTCCTGGTATTCTCTCTCAACCAAATATTCATCCACTGCACAATCGACCGTTTCCTGGAGAAACTGCCAAAATTCCCTGGCGCGAAAACGAATGAACCCCTCCAGGTTAATCAGATCATTATCCATGAGATATCCAGTCAGCGCTGCATAAACCTGATGGTAGAGGTGGTGCGGGCAGTTTTCCAAACGCCTGTAGGCTTTGTCAAGGATCTGCTTCTGCTCCTCGGGATCAAAATATCCATAGTTTACCCGGAACAAGCGCTTGATCCAGATCGATGCAAGCTGGCGAAAAATTAAAGTGGCGATGATATTGACAACTTTCAAATCCAGGCCAAAGCCTGTTGGGCGTGGCAGTTCCAGGAAAGTATAGACACCTTCACTGCGCCATGTCTTGTCGGTAAACTCTGCCTCGATGGTTGGCCTTAATGACTCCATCAGCGTATTTGATGCGCTAATAGTCAAAATAGACATTGATCCCTCACCTCTTCTTGATCTAGTATATGGTGCCGCCAAAAATGATATTCTTTCCATTACCTCCGGTAAAAGCTGAGGATATGGTCGATAGACTGCAGATCAGTCAGTACCGGCTCAAAAAGATCTCCCACCGTCTTCACTCGCCGGGGCACTGTGTTGATGGTGAAGTCACCTGGGTCGATGTGGTCCAGCTCATCCCAGTTGATCGGTGTCGATACTGGTGCATAAGGTAGTGGTCTCGGGCTGTATACGCCAACAATCGTCTTACCCGGCAGGTTCTGCAGATGATCGATATAGACACCCCGGCGGTTCTTTACCAACCGCTCATTGGTTACCAATTCCGGTTCCAGCTTTACTAATAGCTGGCCAATGAACTCCACCAGCCAGCAACTCTCGTTAAACGTATATCTCGGCAGAAGCGGAATATAGATGTGGATTCCTGTGGCTCCCGATGTCTTGGGATAACCCCGCAGTTTAAGTTCAGCTAATACTGTCCTTACTTTCTTGGCAATATGCCTCGCTTCGGCAAAACCTGACGGAGCAGTGGGATCGAGATCAATAATGGCGAAACTGGGCTGAGCGGGGTTACTGACACCATAAGTAGCTGGATGGATCTCAATCACTCCCTGGTTGCCGAGCCAGACCAGTGTTGCCAGATCGTTACAGATAATATATTCGATGGTTTTTGCATCGGTGACAACGGGTACCCTGCTTACCCACGCAGGTGCATAATCTGGGCAGTTCTTCTGATAAAAACCTTGGTTATGTACTCCATCAGGATAGCGTGTCAAGGTCAGGGGCCGGTTGCGCCAGTACTTGAGTGCCACAGGCCCAATGCTGATCAGATACTGGATCAAATCAGCTTTAGTCAGCGCTGGAGTTGGCCAGATCAGTTTATCTAAATTGGAAACAGGAATCTGTTTTCCTTCAACCTCTACAAATCGCTTCGCCATTGTACAGTGCACTCTTCTCTCCTTCGATTAGGGCATAGTCCCACAAAGCTTGCCTGGCGCAGTTTATTGTCAGCTGTGTATTCCAAATAAGTAATCTGCGCCACCAAGACCGGCTTTACCCACACCGCCTGTGCCACTTCCGGCTTGTTCGCCAGGGGGCACGGGGCGTGAATCTTGGTTAATCCTGTCATCAGCACCGCTTTGTCGCGCTGGGAAAAACCTGTACCCACATTGCCGACATAGACTAACCGGCCTTGATCATATTGAGCAAGAATCAGGGATTTGAAACCATGTGGCTCGGGAATATAGCCAACAACAATAGCGTAAGTTTCCAACCGGTGCTTGATTTTTAACCATGCCCGGCTGCGTTTACCTGGAAGATAGACACTATCTTTGCGCTTGGCAATTATCCCTTCTAAATTAAGCTCACTAACTGCCTGGAAAAACTTAATCCCCTCCTTGGCGATGACCCGGGAGGTAACAACCTGTGCGGTAAAGAAGCCTTCCACTGATGATGCCAAGGCTGACCGGCGCTCCACCAGGGGCAGTTCAAACAGATAACGACCGTCCAAATAGAGCAAATCAAAAACTACATAGCTGCTGGTGATGCCCTTTGCACCCCGAGATTTGGACTGAAGCAGCGAAAAACTGGGCAGCTGATCAGCACCGAAAGCAATCAACTCCCCATCGAGGACACACCGCACCGGAAGTTGCCTGAGTGCATCTGCGATCTCAGGAAACCGGTGTGTCAGTTCTTTCTGGTTACGGCTGAACAGCTTCACATCCCCATCGCAGTAGGCCATGCAGCGATACCCATCCCACTTGACTTCATACAGGTAGTCGTTGGAATCAAAGGGCTGAGGGTGATCCACCGCCAACATCGGCTCAATCAGCTTATGAAATAACATGCTGTTTCTCTCGTTCTGTTCGGGCTTGCTGTTCCGCTGCCTTAAGGGATGCTTCCAGTGCTGCCACCAGATCAATAATCCGCCCTTTCTCTGGTGGTGCGGCGGCTGCAACTCCCTGATCTCCAGCAATTTTGGCATCGATCAAATCTACCAGAGCTTTTCGATAGGTGTTCTCGTATTGATCCGGATCAAATTTGGTCGTTTGGCTGTTAATTAAAGCTACTGCCATTTCCAATTCCCGGCTGCCGATCTGAACATCCTCCGGTTTTACAAGTTCATGTACTGGCCGAATTTCTGCCGGGTAAAACATGGTCTCCATAGCCATCAAATCCTGGTAAATCCGAATCGCTGCCAGCATTTGCTTGGTACGGATAACTACCCGTGCAAGGGCGATTTTGCCTGTCTGTTCCAAGGCCAACCGCAGCAGCTGGTAGGCTTTAACTCCAGGTTTGACCGGTTCCAGATAGTATGTTTTGTCAAAATAAACGGGATCAATCTCAGTAAGGTTAATAAAATCGAGAATGTCGATCGTTTTCGTTGCCTCAACCGCCACACCGGCAAAATCTGCTTCGGTCAAAATCACATACTGCCCCTTGGCATACTCAAACCCCCGCACAACCTCGTCTTGGGCCACCTCGGTCTCGCAGGTTGGGCAGAACTTCTGATATCGAATAGGGGTATGGCACTTACTGTGTAAGTAGTTGAATTTCAAGTCTTGCCGTTCTGTAGCAGCATAAAGCTTTACTGGAATGTTCACCAGGCCAAAACTGATTGCTCCACTCCACAAGCTGCGCATCAGGGTTCCCTCCTCCAAGCGAACTCTGATCATAGTCTCTACTTCGGCAAGCTAGTTTAACCACTGGGATCCGTACCTGTTCTGGAAAATAAAAATAGGATAGCAAACCACTATCCTATTTAATGTCTCGGTTGGAGGCGGCACCCAGATTCGAACTGGGGATCGAGCTTTTGCAGAGCTCTGCCTTACCACTTGGCCATGCCGCCTGATACTACTAATCAGCACTTGTTATTTTACCACCTGATGCAGCCAATGTCAAGGATGGGCAGTTGAAAAAAGCTCTTGAGCTGGAAAGAAATACCAATCATTTTTCCAGGTATAAATATTGCATGACGGGACACCATATAGATGCGGTGATAAGCAATGATGCACCGAGCTTGTTCCAGAATCGATGCCTCTCTTGCTTAAGACCTCTGCAAGCAAATCGCAAGAATGGTTTTCAAGCTTGTCACCCATGTCATCGATTCTGGTTAAGCCAACAACGGAACAGCAGATGTGCACAGATTGCACCAGCAGATCCAGTCAACCGGTGCAGCACCTGAAAACCAACAACCTTCTTTCGATTTAAGCAGTTGGACTTAAGCTTAAAGGAGGAGCCTGTCGAGGCTCCTCTTTTTATTTGACAGCCGGTTCCTTGGTCATGATGTAGACACCATCCTCACCATCCACCTCGGTCAGGCAAACCGCAATCAACTCCTGCCTTGATGTTGGTACATTCTTACCCACAAAATCTGCCCGAATGGGCAGTTCCCGATGACCGCGGTCGATCAGAACCGCTAGCTGAATCGCATTTGGCCGGCCCAGATCAATGATGCCATCGAGGGCAGCCCGGACAGTGCGCCCGGTGTAGATTACATCATCCACCAACACAATCGTTTTCCTGGCAACGGGAAACGTGATTTCTGTTTTATTGACAATTGGCTGATCAGCCAGTGAAGTCAAATCATCCCGGTAGAGAGAAATATCCAGGACTCCCACTGGTAGTTCCACTTGTTCAATCTCTGCGATCTTTTGGGCGATCCTCTGAGCCAATGGCACACCTCGAGTGCGGATCCCAATCAAAGCCAAGTTATGCGTACCTTTGTTCCGTTCAATGATCTCATGCGAAATCCGGGTTAAGGCCCGCCGGATCGCGTCGGCTTCCATGATCTGTGCCTTTTTGATTAGTTTCACAAGTTCCACCCCCCAAATCAAGCCTGCCAAATCAAGCCTGCCTATTAGCTTGACGGGCACGGGTCAGTGCTTTTTGAAAATCTGCAGGCAAATCTGCATGAAAATCCATCCATCCACAGCGTGGATGGGAAAAAGCTAAGTAAAAAGCGTGCAGCAGCTGCCTTTTGCAGCCGAGGTTGCCATGTTTTCTCCCGTAAGCCGGATCACCCACAACAGGATGATTGATCGCTGCCAGATGGACACGAATCTGGTGCGTGCGTCCAGTTTGAAGCCGGCACTCCACAAGTGTGTATAGATCGCCAAAATGCTCCTTTACTTCAAACTCTGTTATTGCTCGGCGCCCCTGTTCTTCCCTGACCACCATTTTTTTCCGGTCATGCGGGTGGCGTCCAATCGGTTGGTCAATGATCCCTTGCTCATTCTTAACCCTGCCGTGAACTAAGGCTAGGTAATGGCGTTTGACAGTACGGGCCTTAATCTGTGCAGCCAACTCCTGATGAGTGTGATCATTCTTGGCGACCACTAACAGCCCGCTTGTATCTTTATCCAAGCGATGGACAATCCCGGGACGGAGCTTCCCCCCGATACCTGACAGATCAGGGCAATGAAACAAAAGGGCATTCACAAGAGTGCCCCGGGCATTGCCGGCACCTGGATGGACAACCAAACCGGCCGGTTTGTTGATTACCGCCAGATCTGCGTCTTGGTAGACGATCTCCAACTCCAAGTCCTCAGGTTCCAGCTCAAGTGGTGCCGGTTCAGGTATCACAACCTCAATATGATCCGAGATTTTTAATGAATAACCAGCTTTGACCGTTGAACCGTTGATTGTAATCAAACCAGAATCTATCAAGCGCTTAATCTGCGATCGTGTCTGTCCAATCCGTTCTGCCAGATAGCGATCGAGGCGAGTTCCCACATCCGGTTCCCGGCAGATGAATTCCAGTTTCTCAGCCGGCTGCTTGCTTGCGGTCATTGATGAGCACCTCCAAGAAGAGCAGTGCCACGCCCGCCACGATGCTCATATCGGCGAAATTGAAGATCGGGAAAACCGTCAAATCAATAAAGTCAATCACTGCACCGACCCGGATCCGATCAATGAGATTGCCAACTGCCCCGCCGAGGGCAAAAGTGGCACCCCATCTCACGAACTTGCTCTGGCGTTTGATCAGTTCACGGTAGTAGAAAGTTGCAAACAGGACGGCAAAGCCGAGTAGAATAAACAACCACCGCCAGTGGGCAAACAAACCAAAGGCTGCTCCCACATTTTTCACATAAGTCAAGTACAGATATGGCAGCAGCCTTACGCTTTCGCCTTCAACGAAGTTCGTGGTAATCAGACATTTACTGAGTTGATCAATGATAACTACTACTGCGCAAATGATCACATGAATCAACCAGATCCCTCTTTCAACGTGTTGTCATAACATATGGCTATAACGTACGGACTTATCGCCTGCTTATATGAACTTCGTTTTTTGGCCTTATTTTCCTGCTCCTGGTCCGAATTGTCCTAATCTCCTTCGATATACTCATCAATTGCATCCAAGGCATCGATCTCCTCTTCATTGAGATACTCATCGTCCAAATCACTGACGCCCGCACGGTCTTGACGGGTATTGGCTGTCCCGAATCTGGCTACACTTTGCCAGGCATCCTCTCCATCAAAGCCAACAAAATCACTGTCGTCTTTGAAACTGCGCTCGAAAGAAAACTCCTGATCTCCTGTGTTAGGTGAAAAGCGTTTTTCATCCTCCAGTTTGCATTGTACACACAAAAGCGCCTGGGGCAGGACCCGAAGGCGTTCTGGGTTGATCGGCCTTTGACATTGCTCACAAATCCCATACGTCCCTTGATCAATCCGTTCCAGAGCCCGATCAACCAAGTGCAGCTGGTCTTTCAGGTTTTCCAGCAAACCTAGGTCTTTTTCCCGTTCAAACATCTGAGAGCCATAATCGGCGGGATGTTGATCGTAGGCTGACAATTCACCGGTGACATCATTCATGTTCTCATGAATGCCTTGCTCTTTGAAAGACTCCATGGTGTCCAGCAATTCCCGGCGCTCAACTTCTAGTAACTGCCGGTAGTAATCCAATTTTGCCTGGTCCATTACAATCCCTCCATAACAGTTCTTGAGCCAAAGGGGATGCTGTTTCACAAACACACTCTAGTATGCACGCCGGGATAGCTCTTCCTGGACAATCCGGGTAATCTCGGCTATAAACTCGCCAACTATGGGCAGGTTCAAAGCCGCCAGTCTGCCCATGAAGTACAGAAACAGGGCTCCCACCGCAGTAAACCCCACGGCTAATCCAAATCCCCGGGCAATGCCGCTGATAAAATTCAGGTACAAAAGCCGGCGTGGTTTGCGGTACAGCTCAATATATTCGGCCACACTCGCCTTTTCCATGGCTGAGGCAAGCTTCTCCAGATTCCTGATCAATGTCTCAATTAAGCCTGGTTTGATTTCTTTCATCCCTTTGCCTCCTTAAGCATAGCCTATGAAAAAAGCTCCTCTGCTATACTGCAGAGGAGCTTGTGATTACTTCGTAACACCTGTTACAGATATGATGCGCTTCATGCTCACCAACACTTGGGTCGTGACGCCAGCAGCGATCACATTTTTCAGTGTCCGCTAATTCTACTTGGACCGTGATCCCGGGTTCGTCAGCAACAACCAAGTCAACGTTGGACACGATGAACAACATCGCCAGAGATTCTGAAATATCCTTCAGCTGTTCAATTGTGTTCTGATCACCGATTACCGTGATCTGCGCTTCATTTGAACTACCCATTTTCTTCTCAGCCCGGGCATCCTCCAAAGCCTTGGCTGCCTGGCGCCTTACTTCCAACAGTGTTGACCATTTGCTTCTGATTTGCGGATTTGCGAATTGTCTGGGCAGCTGCTGCCACCGGGACAAGTGTACACTTTCCGCAGTTGAGGCAGGTTTCGGCATATACTGCCAGATCTCGTCAGCAGTAAAGACCAGGATTGGGGCCAACAGCTGCACCAATTCCATTAAAATGTGATACATGGCAGTTTGAGCTGAACACCGTTTGTGGCCTGCCGGAGGATCACAGTACAGCCGATCTTTAAGCACGTCAAGATAAAACCCGCCTAGATCAACAGCACAGAAATGATGAACACTGTGATATACGATATGAAATTCATATCTGCGATACGCATTTCGAACCCGCTCGCTGAGAAGTACCAACTGATCCAGCGCCCATTGATCGATTTCACACAGGTCCTCATAGGCGACCAAATCTTGTTCAGGATCAAAATCGTTTAAGTTACCGATAATGAACCGGGCTGTATTGCGGATTCTGCGGTAAGCGTCAGCCAGCTGCTGCAAAATCTCCTGGGAGACACGGATGTCACCACGATATTCAGCTGATGCTACCCACATTCTGAGGATGTCAGCGCCAAACTTTTTGATGACCTCCGCCGGTCCAATCACATTGCCCAACGACTTTGACATTTTCCTCCCTTCCCCGTCCACCACAAAACCATGGGTGAGCACGCTCTTGTAGGGAGCTTGGTCGAAAGCAGCCACTGATGTTGACAACGATGATTGAAACCAACCGCGGTGCTGGTCGCTGCCTTCGAGATACATATCCGCCGGCCACCGCATCTCATCCCGCTGCTGCAATACAGATGCGTGAGACACACCTGAATCAAACCATACATCCATGATGTCCGTTTCTTTGGTAAACTCTGCCCCGCCGCAGTGCGGACAGCGAAAACCGTCCGGCAGCAAGTCTTTCGCTTCCCGTTTCCACCAGGCATCACTGCCCTCCACCCGGAAGAGGGCAGCAACATGATCCGTTATGGTTCGATCAATAATTGCCTGTTCACACTGATCACAGTAAAACAGCGGTATGGGCACACCCCAAACCCGTTGCCTGGAAATACACCAGTCACCGCGCTCAGCTACCATGTTTCTAATCCGGTCGATGCCCCATTGCGGTATCCATTCCACTTGGTTGATGGCATTCAGCATTGCCTGCCTGAATCCACTGATCGATGCAAACCACTGCTCAGTGGCGCGGAAAAAGACCGGATCCTTACACCGCCAACAGTGGGGATATGAGTGGGTTACAAAATCCAGTTTCAGCAGTGCACCGCATGCTTCCAAATCTTGAACGATGATTTTGTTGCTGTCGGTGATCTTAAGGCCTGCGTACTGCAGCGCTTCTTCGGTAAACACACCATGCTCATCAACAGGCGCCAAAATCGGCAAGTTATATTTCAACCCTACTTGGTAATCCTCGAGACCATGCCCGGGAGCTGTATGCACACACCCGGTTCCTGCTTCCAGGGTGGCGTGGTCACCTAGAATGATTGGCGAGTCGCGATCGATTAGAGGATGTTTGCAAACAATACCCTCTAGTTCAGCTCCGACAAATTCTTGAACAATCTCATATTCGTCCAACCCCACTTCTACGGCAAAGCTCTCCAGCAAGCCTTTAGCCACAACCAGGTGGCCCAGGTTCGTCTTAACGTTGACATAGGTCAGTGTGGGATTGAGACAGATGGCCAGATTGGCTGGAATAGTCCATGGAGTTGTAGTCCAGATCACGAAATAGGTGTCTGTTTCAGATAGGATCCCTTTTCCGTCTGTAACGGCAAAGCGCACATAAATACTTGGGGAACGGTGATCATAATACTCGATTTCTGCTTCTGCCAAAGCTGTTTTACAGTCCATGCACCAATAGACTGGCTTTAAGGCCTTGTAGATAAACCCTTTGCTGGCCATTTTGCCAAAAATCTCAATCTGTTTGGCTTCGTATTCAGGATTCAAGGTCAAATACGGGTTCTCCCAGTCTCCCCAGACCCCCAGCCGTTTAAACTCATCACGCTGAATGTCCAGATACTTGAGGGCGTATTCCCGGCATTTCTGCCTTAACTCAAGTTCAGAGATGCGTTCCTGGTCAACACCTAAATCCCTGATTGCCTGCAGTTCGATCGGCAAGCCATGGGTGTCCCATCCGGGAAGATAAGGTGCGTGATACCCGTCCATGGAACGGGAGCGAATCACCAGATCCTTCAAAATTTTATTCAACGCAGTACCAATGTGGATGTGCCCGTTGGCATACGGCGGACCATCATGCAGAATAAAGATCGGTAAATCCCGCTCTTTACCATCAGCCTGCAGTTTCTGATAAAACTGCTTTTCCTCCCAATACTTGAGCATTTCCGGTTCGCGCTGCGGCAGATTCGCCCGCATTGGAAAATCAGTTTTAGGCAATTGCAGTGTTTGTTGGTAGTCGTTCTTCTCCAATTACTTTCTACCCCCTTACGTACTCGTAACAAAAAACTCTCATCCCATAAGGGACGAGAGTAACCCGCGGTACCACCCTAGTTAAGGCTCCTGCTCGAGCCTTCACTTGTTAGTGATAACGGAACCACCGATCAACCTACTGCCACTTCAGCTGATAACTCCGAGGTGATCTTCAAAGAAACCTTGGTACCGGGCTTTCACCTGCTCCCGGCTCTCTGGAACCGCGAATTCCTTCTACTCTCCTCTTCAACGTCTATTGCTTATTCCCATGTTAATCATAACTAATTATACTGAACTGAATCAGTGAAGTCAAGACTTACCGGCTGTTCAGTAAAGCTGCCTGGTCAGCTGCCGGTCTAAACTGGCCTAATAAGCATCGTCTAATTCCTTTGCCCGCTGTGCGGCAGCCCTTACAGCCTCGATCAGCGCGGAACGAAAACCATTAGCCTCTAACGCTGCCAAGCCGGCAATGGTGGTGCCTGCCGGTGACGCAACCATATCTTTAAGCTCAGCCGGATGTTTGCCCAGTTCTACCATTCCAGCTGCGCCTTGTACCGTCAACATGGCCAGTTGCTGCGCCAAATCCCGCGGTAATCCGGCCAGCACACCCCCGTCAGCCAGTGCTTCAATCAACACATAAACATAAGCCGGCCCACTACCACTAAGGGCAGTTACTCCATCCATCAGTTTTTCCTCCACTTTCACAACTTCACCAAGTTGGAGAAAAATGTTTTTGACCAGCTCAAGATCGCTTTCACTGACCATGCTGTCCCAGGCCAAGGCTGATACACCCTGTTGAATTAATACAGGCGTGTTGGGCATCACCCGGATGATCCTTGCCTTGGGGCCAAGTCGTTTCTTTAAGCTAGCAATGGATAAACCGGCTATTATCGAGACAAAAAGCTGGTCTTTAACCTGATGTGCCATTGAAGCCGCTGCTGACTGGAATGCTTGTGGTTTCACAGCCAGGATTACCAGATCTGCATCTTTGATTGCCGCTGAGTTGTCCTTGCAGGTGCGGACACCACAGTACTCAGGATTGCTATCACGTTCAGGCAATAAAGGATCACTGGCAACGATGTCGGCCGGGCAGCATAAGCCGCAGTTGACAATCCCCCGCAGCAATGCTGAACCCATCTTTCCCAAACCGATGATACCGATTTTCATCCATGACATCCCCTTCCCAGAGTGATTGACAGCTCATTGAATTACTCTCTGACCTGACCCTGTCCATATATCACATACTTGGTTGTGGTCAGTTCTTCGAGCCCCATAGGCCCCCGGGCATGTAGTTTCTGGGTGCTGATGCCTATTTCCGCCCCCAGGCCGAACTGGTTGCCGTCAGTAAAGCGTGTAGAGGCATTGATATAAACAGCAGCCGCATCCACCTCGCGTAGAAACCGTTGGCTGTTGAGATAATCGTTGGTGATAATCGCTTCTGAATGTTTTGTGCCATAAGTATTAATGTGGGCAATAGCCTCATCAAGACTGTCAACAATTTTGACTGCCAGAACACAGTCGAGAAATTCTGTATACCAATCGTGTTCATCCGCAGGCTTGATCTGCGGCAGTATCTGCCGTGTCCTGGGGCACCCTCGCAATTCCACCTGATTTTTGCACAGCAGATCATACAACCTGGTCAAGTAATCACCGGCAAGGTCCTGATGAACAAGGAGCGTCTCCACCGCATTGCAGACACCAGGGCGGCTGGTCTTGGCATTGTAGACAATCCTTAACGCCATATCCAGATCAGCGCCATTATCGACATAAATGTGGCAGTTGCCGACTCCTGTCTGGATCACGGGAACCTTAGCTTCATTGATTACCCGCCGAATCAATCCAGCACCGCCCCTAGGAATCAACACATCCAGGTATTCATACATACCCAGCAAAATTGAAACTGCCTCCCGGTCAGTGCTGGAAACCATCTGGATGCTGCTTGCCGGCAGACCGAACCCTGTCAGCACATCAACGGCAATCTTGACCAAGATCTTGTTGGTGTTGATGGCTTCGGAACCACCGCGCAGAATCACAGCATTCCCCGCTTTGAAGCAAAGCCCGGCAGCATCGATGGTAACATTGGGGCGGGCTTCATAGATCATCCCCACAACTCCTAAAGGGACACGCATTTTCCCAATTTGCAGGCCGTTGGGCATTCGCCGCATTTCAGCAATCTCTCCCACAGGGTCGGGCAGACTGACTAACGCCAACAGACCCTCTGCCATGGCTTCGATTCTACGTGGGTTAAGCTCCAGCCGATCCAGCATGGCCCTGCTTAAGCCAGCTGCTTCACCTGCCCTGAGATCTTTCATGTTTTCTCCAACAATTTCTGGCGCGGAACTTTCCAGATTTGCAGCAAGTGTTTCCAGGACCCTGTTTTTAACATCCGTGGAAACGTCCGCCAGGATCCGGGCAGCTTCTTTGGCCGCCTTCCCCTGGAAAATCAACTCTTCCCTCAGATTCACCACGATTACCCCCTCTGAGTCATTGTGCCCAATGCTGATCTATGTTTTCCCTCTTCGCTTTCGCCACAAAGGTAGTCCCAATCGCGTAGTTGACGCCCTGTTCCAGCATTTCCACTATTTCCAGAATCACATAGTTACGGTAAGCCGGGCCAACTACGGTCGTAATGCCTGAGCTCGCTGCAATTTTTGCCGCTGCTACCTTGGTCTTCATCCCACCTGTTCCAACATTGGTGATGTTCCCCCCGGCATATGCCTCGATCTCCGAAGTGATCTCCTCCACTTTATCAATCTTTACCGATCCACTGTCCAAATGAGGATCGCCCCGGTAAAGGCCTTCCACATCAGATAAGATGATAAGCAGATCCGCATCTACAAGACGGGCTACCAAAGCTGAGAGCGTGTCATTATCGCCAAACTTGATCTCCTGAGTGGCAACAGTATCGTTCTCATTGATAATGGGGATCACACCCCATTTCAGCAAGTTGATCATGGTGTTGTAAGCATTGAGATTGTGCTGTGGATCCTCTAGATCATAAGCGGTCAATAGAATCTGAGCTCCAATGGCTCCATATTCCCTTAAGAAGCGGTTATAGACTGCCATTAACTGGGCTTGGCCAACAGCAGCTAAAGCTTGCTGCTCCGGAATCTGCTGCGGCCTTTCGGCAATATCCATTTCTGCCATGCCGGTAATGATCGATCCGGAAGTAACAAACAGTATCTCCCGCCCTTCGTTTTGCAGATCCACCATTTGGCGCAGGAAGTGATCGATCCGGTTTAAATTCAGCCTTCCACCATTATGAGTCAATGAACTGCTGCCAATTTTGATTACAATTCGCTTATATCTCACCATGATCACCTCAATCTGGTAGTTAGAAAAAAAGCCTCGTTCCCTTGCAGGAACGAGGCTGTGCTCGCGGTACCATCCTTCTTGGTTCGGGAAACCGAACCCACTCTGCTGCCAGCTTTCTTCAAAAACAACAAAGCCGTTCAAACCTTGGTGATGAAGAAAAACGGCACTCACGATAACGGGTGAAACCGGAAAGGCTTAATGTTTTTCACCTTCGACTCCCAGGTGGGTAAATCAAAAAAGTTATTGCCAGGCTCGCACCATTCCCGGCTCGCTTGAAATAACCGCTTTTTGAATATGGCCTGTTCATCGTCATTCCATAGTTTGTTATTGTTTTGCACAGATTATATCGGAAAACAAAGCGCCTGTCAACTAAAAACAGTGGACTTACAGCTCTTGATCGGTCTCGTCATCCAAGTCATCCTGGAGTTCCTCTTCCAACTCATCTTCCAGTTCAGTGCTGAAATCCTGATACACCTTGGTGGCTGCCGATTCATCCTGAAGCTGGGCACTGCCGATCTTGACATCCTCCAGCATTGCCCAAATCGTTTCCATCAGCTGTTTCATCCGTTTCTTGAATCTATACTCAATCTCTGCCAGCTCTTGGATGCGGCGCTGCATTTGATTCAGTTTGTCTTGCTGGTCCTGGATCGTCTGCTTGGCTTTAAATCTAGCCTCTTCCATGATCACATTGGCTTTGACATTTGCTTCCTCAATGATGGCTTGGGCTTGCTGGTTCGCTACTTCCTTAGCCTCTGAAGCAGTTTCGCGCGTCAAGGTAATCAAGCCGTAGATATCCGATTCTTTGTTTTGATACTGGCGCAATTCTTGTTCCAATTGCTTGATCTGTTCCTGCAATTCTTTGTTTTCCTGATATAGGTCTTCATATTTGCTGACAATCTTGGCTAGAAAATCATCGACTTCTTCCTGGTTGTACCCTCTGAAGGAACGGCTGAATTCTGCGTTGTGAATATCAATTGGTTTAAGCATCGGTATGACTCCTCCCTACAGTCTATATCATCCGTTTCAAGACTAAACCAATTCTCCCTTTTTTTGTGGTACCGGTAATTTGTTCCACCACTACTCGGCCCCGGCCACGGATCGACAGCACATCGCCGGGATTGATCTCATGGGCAGGGTTGTTTACCAGTTTCCAATTGACTTTGACCCTTTCGCCCTTGATCTCCCGCGCAATCTTGGTCCTTGATGTGCCAAAACCTGCAGCGGCGACAGCGTCAAGACGCAGAGAAGCTACTGTAGCCTTGATCTCCCGGACTCGCTCCGGCTCAACGGCTATCTGCTCCGGGTCTATCTCCCGGACATCAATCGATACCTCATGCACCTGGTGCCAATGCTGCAGGATAAAATCGGCAATCTCTGCCGCCACCACCACCTGACATCCATCTGCCAGACAAATAATGTCCCCAATCTTTTCTCGCTTCAATCCCAAACCGATCAGAGATCCCAAGTAATCTCCATGTTTCACCTTGGCAAAACTGAAATAGCCTTTAGCCTGGAGCACCCTTACCGGTACGGCAATAGCCTCAGTCAAGAAGAACTGAGGGTAAATCGCCAGCCGGGCCCGCTCCGCCCGGCGGTAACCTCCAAATTCCATCACTCCAACTTCTGCGATTGCCGACAAAACACTCCTGGCAACTTTCTGTTCATAAGGATCATAAAAATCTGTAATTTGAGGCCGGTTGACTTTCCAAGCTAATTGTGCAGCATCAATTACTCTAATCCCGATCTGCCTTTCTTGCTCACTCTTGAGGTGAGACATGAGTCTTTCCCGATCCACACACAAACCTCCTAATTAAAGCAGAAGCGCAACCAACCATCTCGTCACGGATTGCTGAACCATGGATAACAACAGAAATGCATAGCGTAACAATATCAGCCACTAACACCGGTGAAAAGAAAATGCGCACCGGGTGCAGAACCACTCAGTGCATAATGGGGCTATTCGCCTATGTCATCCAAATCAAAGAGAGTTGTTTCGATCTCTCCCTCAATCGTGACAGATTGAGGTGCAAAGAAAAAAATCATATCACCGAGCTTGCGCATGTTACCGTCTATTGCATAGGTGGCTCCACTCATAAAATCCACTATTCTTCTTGCTTCATCAAGATCCAGATGTGTTAACCTGACAATCAACGGGTGCCTGTTCTTTAAGTGGTCAACATAATCCCGGACTTCCTCGAAGTGAGTTGGATCGATGATGATAATCCTGACCGGTTTAGCTCCTCCCTCAAGGCTGATTAGATTGCCTTTCCGTACTAATCTGGTTTCTTGTTTTTGCTGGACCTTCACTTCCTGATCCGGTTTTTCTACCTCTTCACCTTCCAGATCCCGAACGCCAAGAAAAGCCAACACTTTATCCAAAAACGAAGCCATCCCTAATCCTCCTCTATGAATAGAGCTGAACCTATTCTGACCATCGTTGCTCCCTCTTCAATCGCAACCTCAAAATCATTACTCATGCCCATGGACAAAATTTCAGCGTCTGATTTGACATTGGTGCATAATTCTTTGTGCAGGCTGGCTAAAGCTCGGAAATAGCCGCGGGTTTTTTCTGGTTCAACATAGGGAGCCATTCCCATCAAACCCCGTAAATTCAGGTTTGGGCACTCATGAATCAATACTCTGGCAAAATCCAGCACTTGATCATACTTCAGCCCATGTTTAGTTGCCTCACCGCTGATATTGACTTGAATCAACACATCAATCTGCTTGTCCCATTCTGCAGCCTTTTGATTCAGCAATCTAGCTATTTTGAGACGTTCCAGAGAATGGATCAGGTCGAAATTCCGACAGTATCTGATCTTATTTGATTGGAGCGGGCTAATCAAATGCCATTCGACCTGGGGAAATAGTTCGCTGCGCCTATGGCCTGGTATAGCCCGGTTCTCTCCAAATGCATCCACACCTAACTCAATCAATTGGTTGACCATCTGATCGGAAACAGTCTTGGTCACTGCAACCAGCTCCACCGAACTTGGATCACGATTAATCCGGGCACAGGCTTGGACAACTCTGCTGCGGATTGTCTGCAGATTGTGTTGCAAATCCATAACACCCGATCTCTCCTCTTCATCTCTTTTCCAAATTCGCTATTCCAATCCTGCTTTCCTGCCCCTTAGGCCAACAACAAAACAATCAAACCCACAAACCAAGTATAGTAAGCGAAGATCACCAGCCTGCCTTTGCGAATGAAACTTAACAGCAAGCGGATGGCCAGATATCCCGTGACAGCGGCAAATACAGTACCAATAGCCATGGCCGGCAATGATTCCACCGAGCCAGGCCCAGCCAGCAGATCTTTGGCAGCCACAACTTGCGAGCCCAAGACGGCAGGGATACTAAGAAGAAACGAGAACTTAGCTGCGCTCTCCCGCTTGATCCCCGACAGCAACCCGGCTGCGATTGTTGTTCCTGAACGAGAAATCCCCGGCAGTACTGCCAGAGCCTGGCCAATACCAATCACCAGCCCATCGCTGTAGCTGATTTGCTCCATCTCCCTGCTGCCTTTTTGTGCTCGATCAGATAAGAACAGGATAGTTCCGGTAACACAGAGCATCACCCCGGTAAATACCGGGCTGTCAAAAAAACCGGCTATCCAGTCTTCAGCCACAAGGCCAACAATACCGATAGGAACAGTAGCCAGCACTATCACCAAAATCAAGCGGCAGTTGGCGTCGACTTTCACCAGCTTAGCCACTTTGCCTGGATTTCTCAAGAGGAGAACAGCGGACTTGGCCAAAAGGACTACTTCTGGCCAAAAAGCAGCAAATATAGCGACCAAGGTCCCAAAATGCAGCATAATTTCAAAAAGCATACCCGGTTCGCTTACGTTCAACAGGGCACCAAACAATACCAGGTGCCCCGATGAGCTGACGGGAAGAAACTCGGTCAATCCTTGCACGATACCTAAAACAACTGCTTGCCAGATTCCCACACCAATCCACTCCTAAGCTGCGGTGATTCAATGTAATGATTTAATAATGTTCGCCTAATCTTGACGAATTCCTGCCATTTTGCTGACGATGCCCACTAGAGGATTGATTAACAACAGGGCACAGACTGCTGTGATCGCATTAAACAGAGTATGGGCGTTGGCAATCTGCTTCCCCAGTTCCGGGCTTGTCAGCGAAACTAGCCGGGCAAAGTATTGAATCACCGGCAGCATGATAACCACACCAAGCACGTTAAAAACCAAATCGGCATAAGCCGTTGCCTTAGATTCACGACTCATGCCTATACTGGACAAAAGGGTAGTCAGGACTGTGCCAATATTTGATCCAAAAGCGATGGCAATCGCTCCCACAAGTGAAATAGCCTTAACTTGGCCAAGGACGATGACAACACTGGTAACAGCACTGCTTGATTGGACTATGGCGGTAACGGTGATACCCACAAAGACAGCTGCCAATATGTGATCACTGAGATTAATCAGGGCAGATTGAACCCAGTGATAGGCCAAAATCGGGACAAGGCTCAGCCTTAACAGTACCAGCCCCATAAACAGGCCGCCAAGCCCGATCAAAGCCATCCCCAGGTAATTTGCTTTACGGCTCCAGGGTAATAAAAAAAGCCCACAGACAATCAAAGGCGCAATCATGTGGGACATGTCCAGTGCTGCGATTTGAGCTGTGACAGTCGTCCCAACGTTTGCACCTAAAATCACTCCGAAGGCTTGTTTCAGGCTGAGCACTCTGGCATTGACCAGAGCCACCATGACAGCCGCCACGGCACTGCTGCTTTGCACTAGTGCTGTGACAACGGCACCTGATATCACACTGACAAGCGGGTTGAAGGTTAGATGAGCCAAGATTCTCCGCAGGCGTACCCCCATTACTGCCTGAACACTTTCACTGATCAAGCGCAGACTCACCAGGAATATGGAAATGCTTAAGCTGAATTTGATCAGAATCTTCACAGTTTCCATGGCACAATATATGCCAGAAAACATGGGATTATACCCTGTGATTTTGCATCAAAACAACGCTGCCGGGCTGGAATGCGGGATTAAGGTAGGCCTGGGGATCGGTACTTAAGATTCTCACCACTCTACCCCGGGCTGCATCTATTGGTTCAACCTGCATCATGCACCCGTCGATCTCCACTTCATGGAAGCTGCTGTCGAAAGCCTCTTCAGTCCAGATCTCCTCGTCAGGAACGATAGAATACAGCACGTCAACGGCCCCCCCTCACAGGGTATCCATAACTGGGAGGAAGCTGGTGATACTGGGGCGGATAGTTGGGCAGATAACCTGGTTGATATGGAAAACGCTGCTGCTTGCTCAGGCCGGGGTGCTCTATGAACGTCCTCAGCTTGGCAATAGCAGCACCCAAACCGCCTATTTCATTGATCAAGCCGCAGTTGACCGCTTCTTCTCCAATTAACACTGTTCCCACGTCCCGCACCAGTTCTCCAGTGCGAAACATCATTTCTCTCAGCTGCACGTCAGCAATCCGGGAATTATCCACGATAAAGCGGATGATTCGATCCTGCATCTTATCCAGATAATCATAAGTCTGGGGTACCCCGATTACCATTCCCGTCAAACGGATGGGATGGATAGTCATGGTTGCAGTTTCAGCAATAAACGAATAATCCGCTGCCACCGCGATGGGTGTCCCGATTGAATGGCCACCACCGAGCACCAGCGAGGCTGTGGGTTTGGACATAGTCTTGATCATCTCGGCAATGGCCAATCCGGCCTCAATATCTCCACCAACAGTATTAAGAATAATCAGCAGCCCTTTAATTTTGGGATTTTGCTCGATGGCCACCAGCTGAGGAATGACATGCTCATACTTGGTAGTTTTGTTGCGGGGCGGCAAGATCAGATGGCCTTCCACTTGGCCTATTATGGGCAGGACATGAAAAAGATTGGACTCGTCAGGCAAGCTCATTTGGCCAAACTGGCGAACCGACTGCATTGCTGCTTGTTCGTGGCCCGGTGGATTGGGCTGGTTCGGTTGGTGAGGCTGATTTGGCATATTGGGTATTGCGGGCATAGTTATCCCTTCCTTTCCTCATCTAGAGCTAGTATGAGGAAAAAGGCCGCGAATTAAACATCAGCTACACTTCCATGATAATCGGTAAAATCATCGGCCTGCGTTTCGTTTGTTCATACAGATAACGGGATAGTGCTTCTCTGACCCCCTGTTTGAGCATGCCCCATTCTGTCACACCCTTGCTTTTGTATTCCTCCAGCACTTCTTTAACCTTATCCCGGGCGTCTTCAATCAACTGCTCAGACTCCCGCACATAGACAAACCCTCTGGAAACAATATCAGGGCCGGCCAGCACCTCACCGTTGCGTCCGTTGATAGTCACTACTACAATCAAAATGCCGTCACTGGCCAGTTGGCGCCGATCCCTGAGCACAATGTTGCCTACATCGCCCACACCTAATCCATCGACAAACACCTGGCCTGATGCCACCCGTTCTGTTAACCTGAGGCCTGATGAGTTGAACTCCAGCACCGAACCCAACTCAGCAATCATGATATTCTCCTTGGGCACGCCGGTGATTTCTGCCAATTCAGCATGCTTCATCAGCATCCGGTGTTCACCGTGTATCGGAACAAAATAACGGGGTTTTGTCAGGTTGAGCAGCAGTTTCAGCTCTTCCTGCTTGGCGTGGCCCGATGTGTGAATGCCGAAGTGCGGTTCATAAACAACGGTTGCTCCTTCCTTGAACAAATGGTTGATGATTTTGCCGACGCTTTTTTCATTGCCGGGGATTGGATTGGCGGAGATAATCACTGTATCACCTTCGGTGATAGCCAGTTTTCCGTGTTCCGCCATGGCGATCCTGGTAAGCGCTGACATTGGTTCACCTTGAGAACCGGTGGTAATGATCACGACCTTGTTTGCAGGCAGTTTATCAACCTGCTCCACATCAACGAGCATCCCTTCAGGGATCTGCAGATACCCCAACTCCTGGGCGATCGAAAACACGTTTACCATACTCCGCCCTACGACACAGATTTTCCGGCCTTGAGCCTGCGAAGCACTGATGATCTGCTGCAAGCGGTGTACATTAGACGCAAAAGTAGCCACAAAAATGCGGCCTTCAGCCCGGGCGAAGACACGGGCAAAGGTTTCGCCCACCGTTCGCTCTGATTCGGTGTATCCCGGACGCTCAGCATTCGTCGAATCGGATAATAAACAAAGCACGCCTTCATTACCCAGTTGAGCAAGTCTGTACAGATCAGTCACCTTGCCGTCAATTGGCGTCTGATCGAATTTGAAATCACTGCAGTGCACCACAACCCCCAATGGTGTGCGAATGGCAATGGCTACCACATCGGGAATACTGTGATTCACATGGATGAACTCAATATCGAATCCTCCAATTGTAATCCTGTCTCCGGCTTTTATCTCACGGAGCTCTGTTGTGCGTTCCAGGCCATGCTCAATCAGCTTCAACCTGAGCAATCCCAAAGTGAGTTTCGTTCCATACACGGGAATGTTAACTTGCTTTAATAGGAAAGGGACTCCCCCAATATGATCCTCATGTCCATGAGTAAGAACAACAGCCTTGATCCGGCTCGCATTCTCTATCAGGTAAGTGGTATCGGGAATAACCAGATCCACTCCGGGCATATCATCCTCTGGAAACATGACCCCGGCATCAATGACAATCAACTCATTGTTCCATTCGAAGACTGTCATATTCTTGCCGATTTCCCCCATGCCTCCAAGGAAGATAATCCGAAACTTATTATCTTTTTTTGCCATAAATAAAAACCGCCTCCAATTAAGTATTCTACTACAGTCCGAAACTCACTCAGCTACACAGTTAGTCTACCACCCGCCCAATCATCAAAAGGTAGACTGCCACCTTGCGCCCGAACAAAATCGTTAGGTCTATTATAAACAAGTTCCCTTGTTTTTACAACCCAGCCGAACCTCAAATAAAAAGAGCACCATTTACTGGTGCTCCAGCAACCCAAACCGTTTCAGCGTTGCTTTGATTTTCTCCGCCTCTTCTTCGGTCAAATCCACTAACGGCGGCCGTACCGGCCCTGTATCAATCCCCAAATACTCAAGGCTGCGTTTGACAGGCACCGGATTTGTGGTAATGAACAGCGTCTTGAAGATGGGCAACAGTTCCAGATGAATACTGGTCGCTTCCTGTACTCGGCCTGCCAGGAATGCTTCCACCATGGCTTTAATCCGCCTGCCCACTAAATGGGCAGCAACACTGACAACACCGCATCCACCTACTGCCAATATGGGCAGGGTAAGACTGTCGTCGCCGGAATAAATTAAGAAGTCATCTGGCGTTATTGAACGTAAGTAACTTACTTGTTCAAGGTTGCCGCTTGCTTCCTTTACTGCCACGATATTGGGAATTTCTGCCAGGCGGGCCACTGTTTCCGGCAGCAGATTTGTGTTTGTCCGCCCAGGCACATTATACAGCATAATCGGCAGACTGGAATTTTCAGCTATAGCCTTGAAATGCTGGTACAACCCCTCTTGTGATGGTTTATTATAATATGGTGTAACTAGCATGATGCCATCAACACCGGCCTTTTCGGCAGCCTTTGTCAAAGCGATACTGGCTGCTGTATCATTAGATCCGGTGCCGGCAATCACTTCAGTACTTCCACCTAAATCATTGACAATTTCTGTAAACATCTGCACTTTTTCCTCAAAAGTCAGTGTAGCTGACTCGCCGGTTGTTCCACATACGACAAGGCCATCTGAGCCATTGTTCACCAACTGTTCAGCTAGAGTTACTGCTTGTTTATAATCCACAGAACCGTCCTTTTTCATAGGCGTTATCATTGCTGTAAGAACTTGACCTACCCTCACGCTACCTAACCCTCCTTTGATAACTCAAACTCAGCAAATAGAGCACGTACAGCAGCTATTAAGTCTTCTTCTCTGACCAAGCACGAGATATTGGCGTGGGAGTCAGTGGTCTGGAAAATAGGCACGTTAGCCTGCTCCAGGCTGCGAACCACCCGCGCCATCACCCCAGGTACACCATGCATGCCTGCACCTACAACAGACACCTTTGCATACCCTTTTTCGACTGTAATATTCAATCCCAGATCAGCCAAAACCTCCTTTACCGACTCAGCCTTTTCGTCATCGATGATGAAAGCGATCAGTTGGGGTGACAAGTAGATCAGATCTATGCTGATTTTGTTTTGAGCCAGCAAGTCAAAGAGCTTCAACGTCAACTCCGACTGGTTAAAATCAGCCAACCCACTGATCTTGACATGAGCTCGCCTGGTTAAATGGGCAATCCCTGTCACAACTCGGTCGGTAATCTTTGGCCTATCTTTCTTCCCGCTCACGCCTGATGCAATGGTAGTACCAGGCCCGGCTTGATCCGTACTGAGGATTTTCAGTTCAATCCCTGCCTCCATAGCAATCTCAACGGCCCGGGGATGAACCACTTTCGCACCCAGGTGAGCCAGTTCGATCACTTCACCATACGTTAAAGCCGCAATTGTCGGCGCATCGGGAATCAACCGGGGATCAGCCGTCTTTACCCCATCCACATCTGTATAGATCTCCACATGCTGACAGTCTAAAGCAGCGGCAATCGCCACCGCAGTTATATCACTGCCACCCCGGCCCAGAGTGGTAACCTTCCCTGAACTGGTCTGTCCCTGAAACCCTGCCACGATAGGAATTATCTTCTGCGCACTAGCCTGGATAACCGTTTCAGGATCAATCGAGACAATTCTGGCATTGCCAAAGCTCTGATCCGTGACAATCCCGGCCTGCCATCCGGTTAGCGCTTGAGCCCGATACCCTGCTTGATTGAGGGTTTCGGCAAGGACTACAGCTGAGATGACTTCGCCACAGCTCAACAGCAAATCGAGATTCTGTGGACTGGGACTGGGATTAACGCTGCGAAGCAAATCCATCAGGCTGTCCGTAGCGTAGGCGTCACCGGCTCTTCCCATGGCAGAAACCACTACAACCGGATCGCAGCCTGATTCAACTTTGGCAATTATTCTTTGAGCAACCAGCTGGCGCAGTTCGCCTGTTACCAGAGAGCTTCCGCCAAACTTCATTACGCAGAATTCCATGTTGCTCACCTCATATCAGCAATCAGATTCTCTCCAATTTGGACTGCGTTCAGCGCTGCCCCCTTCCGGATTTGATCACCAACAACCCAAAGATTCAACCCATATTCCAAAGATGTATCTTCCCTGATTCTGCCCACCCAGACCAAATCTTGGCCAGATGTGTCCAAGGGCATAGGATACCTCTGGGCTTCCAGATCATCAACCAGTTTCAATCCTGGAGCCTTGCTGATCAAGTTCCTGCACTCCTGGACTGTCAGTTTAGTTTTTGTCTCCACATTGATCGATTCACAGTGAGAGCGCATAGTTGGAACTCTTACTGTCGTTGCTGTAATTCTCATGCTGGGATCAGCGAATATTTTCTGGGTTTCCCAGATCATTTTCCATTCTTCCTTAGTATAGCCTTGCTCACCAGGAATATCTATTTGAGGAATTACGTTGAACAAAACGGGATAATGCTTGGGCAATCCTTTCACAGGCAGAACCTGGGCTTCGACCTCCCGGCCCCGGGCATAGGCTTCAGTTTGTGCCTGTAATTCGTCCATAGCAGCGTAACCCGCTCCGGAAACAGCTTGATATGTACTGACTACGACTCTCTGGATTCCTGCGTAATCGTAAATGGGCTTTAAGGCTACGCACAGGATTATGGTTGAACAATTGGGATTGGCGATAATCCCTTGATGATTCCTGGCTGCATCCATGTTTACTTCCGGAACGATCAGCGGCACCTTGGGATCCATGCGATAGGCGCTGGAATTATCTATTACAGTACAGCCAGCGGCGACTGCCACCGGAACCCATTGCTTGCTAGCTTCACCTCCGGCAGCAATAAATGCCAGATCCACATCCTCAAACTGGCTGGCTGCAACCGCTTCGACCGTATATTCCTGATTGTTGAACACAATTTTCTTCCCAGCCGACCGGGGCGATGCCAGAAGCTTCAGCGATTTGATTGGAAACTGCCTTTCCGCTAGAATCCGGAGCAATTCCTGGCCTACGGCTCCTGTGGCTCCTACAACAGCAACGTTTACTGCGCTCACTGCTCATTCCCTCCTACTTGACTTGCCTGATCGTCCTTTCTATGAGAATCGGCTGCAGTTGCTGGTACGAAACCGCAGCCACTATTGCCGGTACGATCAAACTCATGTCTGATACAAGCGAATTGGGTTTATGTTCAGGATTATCCTGGCCAAAAGGTACAAAAAAGACATTTTGTGTATTCAAAAGTACACCGATATTCTTGGCGTTCATTCCTAATCCATCGTTGGTTGATATGGCCAACACCAAAGGTTTGCCGTTGCGCAGATGGGCTTTGGCGGCCATGGTAACTGCCGTATCCGTTACGGCGTTTGCCAGCTTTGCGGCGGTATTGCCGGTACATGGGGCTATTACCAGCACATCCAGCAATTTTTTCGGCCCGATTGGTTCAGCATCAACAATATCTATTATAACAGTTTTGCCGGTTAACTGCTCAAATTTCTTGATAATTTCTGCACCCTTGCCAAACCGAGTGTCAGTAAAGGCTACACTAGGCGAAGCGATCGGGTATAGGTCAGCACCAAGGGACCCCAACTTTTCTATTTCGGGCCAAATCTCCTGGTACGTACAGTGGCTGCCGGTAATAGCAAATCCAATCCGCAGACCCTCAAGTTGCATACTCTCCGCCTCCCAACAGCTCTTGAAGTAATGGAGGAATGCATTCAGAGAGGATCTTCCCGGCAGTGACTGGTGCCACTTTACCAGGCAGAGACAACGCCAAAACGGCTTTGATGCCAAGGTTTTGGGCGGCTTTGAAATCCACCCCGCCCGGTGCTGCAGCCAAATCAATGATTACGGTTGTCGGTTTAAGACGTGTAAGGTAACTTTCAGTAATCACTAAGGCCGGCACTGTATTATAGATCAGGTCAAAATCACAAACGGAATCCAATCCAGATAGCAAGACCGGGGTCAACCCCATCTCGATAGCCCTGGCCAAACGGGCTTTATTCCGGTCAACCACTGTAACCCTGGCCCCCAGCGCCGCTAGCTTCGCTGCCAGTGTTTGACCGCACCGGCCAAAGCCAACTACCAGACAGCGGGAGCCGTGGATCGTGATGGGCAATTCTTCCATACCCAGCTGAATCGCACCTTCTGCCGTCGGGATGGAATTCAAGATTGCGATCTCGTCAATATCAGCTGTCTCCACCAACCGCAAGCCATGCTCCTCGGCCAGTTTGACGATCACTGGTTTGGCCACTCCGATCAATATAAGAGTGCCCGGTGCCAGAATCGGCAGGATAACCGTTAAATCGATGGGATCCAGATGATCCAAGCGAGTAAAGATTTTACCCTCCAAGTCAGTATTTGCTATCGGAGCAATCAACACCTGGATTCCATTCACAGCGGCGACTGGATCTGTAAAATGCTTAGCTGTTTTTAGGTATGGTTCAGGAGGATATCCCACTAAACGTAAATCAACATTCAGTTCCAAAAGTGTTTGGGCTAGTTCCAGTTCACGCCGATCGCCACCCAACATCGCGATCGACAGTCCACACAGGTTCCAGTTCATGAAACAACCTCCTCCCCAATGCACTCACGGTTAATATATGTGCCGGGTTGGAGGTCTGTGAATGGACTATCCACTCACCACAGGAGCTGTTCCAGGCCGTAAACCACACCAGTCAAGGTATCGATCTTGCGAATTGCCAACAGCACACCGGGCATAAAACTCTCGCGGTGTGTAGAATCATGCCGGATGCTTAGTAACTGTCCAGCAGAGCTGAAAATCACCTCTTGATGAGCAACATAGCCTGGTAAACGAAGGCTGTGGATCTGCACGTAGCCGCTGGCGGCGCCCCTGGCTCCCTCCAGGATTTCACTCTCATCTGGATTGGCCGACGGCCTTCCGCTGTAGACTTGATTAATCATTTCGGCTGTCTTGATGGCAGTTCCGCTGGGAGCATCCTTTTTCTGTTGATGATGGTATTCAATGATCTCCACATTGGCGAAATACTTGGCGGCCTCCTGGGCGAACCGCATCATCAGCAGTGCACCTATGGCGAAATTGGGGGCAATCAGTGCTGCCCAATCGTCCCTGGTGACACTGGCCTGAAGTTCGCCAATCTGATCAGCAGTGATTCCCGTAGTTCCGACGACGATGCTTACGCCCGTGTTCATGCAAGTCTTAATATTATCGATCACCACACCCGGAGCCGTAAAATCAACTACAACATCGGGGTTAGTGGCGGAAATGGCCTCCTCCAAACTTGCGTAGATATCAAGCTCACCATACTGATTGTGGGAAGTTGTTTTTACCGCCGGGTCGACACCGGCTGCTACTTGCATATCCGGTTCTTTCCCGACTGCCTTGATCACTTCGCTCCCCATTTTGCCTAAAGCCCCACTTACTATGATGCGCTTCATATCTTCTCCCCACCTTATCTGAAATAATCCCTTTTTCTGGATCGGTTTCCGAAAATCCTGCCGATGAGAAAAAGAGACTGCAGTTTACAGTCTCTTTTTCCGCTCCTAGTTGTTTTCACCACCGTGGGATTCCACGTCGTTTGCACCATTGTTGCGCAGGATTTCACTGGCTTCATTAACTTTGTCTTCACTAGTTTCGACTACTGCCAGAATGCCCCCTGCTTTTAGTTTTTGTTCGTATTCCCGACCCCGCTCTTCAGGAATACCTAAGTCAATTAGGCCACCGGCAACCCCACCGGTTACCGCTCCCGACAGAGCTCCGGCCAAAGGGCCGGCGGCTACGATTGGGCCGATACCGGGTATCGCCAGTGCTCCTACACCAGCCAGAATGCCGGCCAGGCCTCCTAAGGCACCACCCCACGCAGTGCCATCGGCAATATTCTCATTGGTGCCGAAATCTCCGCCGACTTCCATGTCGCCCTTCTTAGTCTTGCCTTGATCTTTGGCAATGATTGAGATTTCGTTCTCCGTAAATCCTTTTTCCCGCAATGCCTTTACTGCTTTTTCTGCAGCTTCTGTTTGATTAAATACCCCTATTACTGTCGACAACTAACAAATCCCCCTTTCCTGAAATGGGTACACCGATATTCTACCCATGGGAGGGGGTAAATTATTCTAAATCGAGCCTGCGGACGATATCCTCATAGTCTTGGGCTTTAGTCAAATCAACTATAATCAAATCCCGCCCGATCTTCTTAATGCCGTGCCAGGGAATGACGATCATCCTTTTATGGAACCAGCTTTTCCCGTAAGGGATGATGATTGAATCTATCACACCGGTTTTGGTATTAATTATTAAATCTGTATCATTGACGACACCCAATCGGATGCCTTCGTCAAAACAGACGATTTCTTTTCCGGCCAAATCAGAATACCGCACAAGAACCAGCTCCAACCCGTAGGAATTTTGAGCATTGTTATTCTATGCAATGCTTATAGAATGATGAACCATCCAACAATCACCTAAAAAGCCATGTTTTGTTCTTTGTATTGGAATCAAGGCCTATGATAGTATACTAGTAGTTATTATTATCAATACCAAGAGAGGAGGGCGCCTGTGAATCAAAACATTCTGATTCCCATTCTGACCTTGTTGTTTTATCTCACTTCTATTTTCGGGGGCGGACAAATCCCTCCAAATCAAAACACTGCAACGCAAACATCACAGGTAAAGCTGCACGACAAGTTTGTGCTCGGCTATTACCTCTTGGATTCCTCATCATATAACAGTTTGATTCAAAACAGTAATTCCCTGACCGGGATCGCTCCTTGGAGCTGGGGACTGGACAGTTATGGCAATCTCAACGCAGACTTCGATCCAGAAGCCCTGGCTCAAGTGCTGCAGTTTGCCGGCACCCGTAAAATCGAGACTTATGCCCTGATTCACAACATGTTTAACGGCAGTTTTGACAGCAAAATCGTCACAGCCTTACTGGACAATGAAATTGCCCGAACCCGGGCAGTCAACCACATCCGTTCAACCGTTGTCAACTGGGGGCTTACCGGCATCAACCTTGACCTGGAAAATGTCCCCCCATCACGCCGGCAGGCTTTGACTAATTTTGTGGCAGAGCTCAGCAGTGCCTTGCATGACGAAGGCGTAACGGTTACCATGGCAGTTCCGGCGAAAACGTCCGATGATCCTAACCACGGTTTTTCAGGAGCTTTTGACTATGGAGAACTGGGCAAACATGTTGACCAGCTGGTGATTATGGCCTACGACCAGCACTATCGCACCGGCCCTGCCGGCCCGGTTGCCTCAATCAATTGGGTGGAAAATGTGGTCAAATACGCTGTCAACCAGGTTCCGGCAAGCAAAATTGTGCTGGGAATCCCGAACTACGGCTACGATTGGCCGCAAACAGGTATCGCATCTGCCCGGACTTATGATCAGACTATGCAGCTAGCGGCAGCTCAAGGGGCAAACATTAAGTGGCACAATGAGCACAAGGTCCCTTATTTCACCTATGGCAGCAACCGCCAGGTCTGGTTTGAAAACCGCTACAGCATCAAATACAAACTGGAACTGGTGAACCAGTATAAGCTGCATGGCATCGCCCTATGGCGGCTCGGCCAGGAAGACCCGGGTATTTGGAATGTGATCAACACTACTTTTAAGTAAAGGGTTGCCGTACAGAAAAGAGTTCCCTTGAAGGAACTCTTTTTTAATGGTTCAAAATCTGTGATACCGGCACTACGGTATATCCCCTTTTTTGCAGTTGTTCAATGATCAAAGGCAAGGCCTGCAGTGTCGGCTCGGTTGGGTGCATCAGAACTAAAGCTCCATTTTGAATGCGCGTAATCACTCGATCAATGATTACAGTTGGGGCCGGGCGCTGCCAGTCCACGGTGTCAATGGTCCATAAGATGGTCTTGTAGCCTAGTTCAGCCGCCACTGCCACCGTCTGTTTGTTAAAGTCCCCAGCGGGTGGCGCAAACAGCATTGGTTTCTGCCCGGTTATATCCATGATCTTGTCCTCGCCGGTCAAGATCAGATCCTGAATCTCTTCCCTGGTCATCTGGCTTGCCATTCCATGCCAACCACCGTGGTTGCCAATTTCATGGCCGGCCGAAGCAATCGCCGCAGCCAAGTCAGGGTACTTCTCCGCCCAGGTTCCAGTTAAAAACCAAGTAGTAGCCACATCATACCGTTTGAACACCTCCAGCATCGCCGGGATCACCTCATTGCCCCAGTCAACATTGATCATCAAGCTAACAAGAGGCTGGTCGGCTGGACCACGATAATAAGGTGTGAAGTTGGCCTGGGTTATTGACGGCAGCACCGGGACAGTCACCAGATCCAGCAGAGAATCTGCGGAGGCTTTCATGACTTGATCGATTGTGGCATTAATGTCGATCACCTGCCCGATCTGTTCCGGGCTGATCTGGTCATTTTGCCAATCGTAACTGGCATTCCTGGCCTCAACAGCAGCTGCTGTACTGATCTTCAGAATGGTGTCATATAGTTCTGCTCTTAACATACCGCCGACATCATGCCCGGCGACCTTAACCCCGGGCTTTACGCCGTAGACTCTCCGGACAATAACATTATACATGGTTATACCAGCAAGAATCAGAATGGCCGCTACCACAACAGCGCCCACCAGCATCAGCTTTTTCCTGGTGATCACCAGCGAGAACCAAGAACCTTTAGCCATGGGTGTGCTCCCCTTTCCGCAAATGCTGAATCCCGTTGTTGTCGATGTAGTAGTTTTCCCGGTAAATCAGCTCACCAACGGGAACGATCTCATATCCCTGGGCCTTCAGTTCTGGAAGGATTCGCCGTAAAGCACGCGGCGTTTCGGTGGCTGCATTATGAAACAGGACAATGGCACCGGGTTCGATCTGACTCATCACCCTTTGATAAATCTGATCAGCGGTGGTGTTTTTCCAATCCAGCGAATCCACTGACCATTGAATGGTATAATACCCTAATGAATCTGCCGCCTTAATCACGGTATTGTTGTATTCTCCGAAAGGCGGGCGGAACAAAAACGATTTCTGTTTGGTCAGCTCATAAATCATAGCATGATTCCGTTCCAATTCCCTGACGACCGCCTCAAATCCTAGACTGTTCATATGGGGATGTGAATAACTGTGGTTGCCAATCTCATGGCCTTCTTCGGCAATGCGGATCACATAGTGTGGATACTTATCAACCCAATACCCTGCCAGGAAAAATGTAGTCTTGATTTGATATTCTCTGAGTATCGCCAGGATTTCCTCAGTGAGATCGGTTCCCCAGGTGGCATCGAAAGAAATGGCGAGCTTCTTTGCCGGCGTATCCACTGCATATATTGGGACGAGGCGATTGGATATGACACTTAGGACATGGGCGATCATTGGTTGGATTCCTTCATGGTAAACACTGAACGTCATCAACAGGCAGACTACTAATATCAATACATGAGCGAAGTTGAGTTTAAAGACATAGATGCGCATCTTTGATCTCCTCCTCATGTATTCATATTCAAAAAAAAAGAGGTAAATAACACGTATTTACCTCTAACAACACGTTTTTTCCCGGGTAGAATCAATCATCAATACCATTCCTGCAGCCCACGTTCAATCTCGTTTAAACTTTGGTAATGAATCGGGCACCTGGGTAGTGACTGTACAAAAAACTTACCATAATTCCGTTCCATGATCCGGCGGTCACAGACCAGGATTAATCCCCGATCTGTTTTGGTACGGATCAGACGCCCGCAACCTTGCCTGAACTTCAATACTGCCTGCGGCAGGAAATAATGCATAAATGGATTAATGCCCTTAGCCTGAAGCTGCTCGCTGCGGGCAGCCACAATCGGTTCCGTAGGCACCTTAAAGGGAAGTTTGGTAATTACCACCACAGATAATGCATCGCCGGCAACATCTACCCCCTCCCAGAAACTATCGGTGCCCAACAAAACTGCCCCTGCCTTTGCCCGGAAATGTTCCAGCATCTCCGTGCGCGGCATTTCCCCTTGAACTAGTATCAGGAAGCGGCGGTCAAGCTCGCGCTTTTTCATCTGTTCCAGAGTCTGCTGCAGCATCGAGTAGGATGTAAACAAAACGAAGGCCCGCCCTTGAGTCAAATCTAAAATGGGTTCCAGATGCTCCACCAGAGCAGCTGCAAACTCTGGCCGCTCCGGTGAAGGCATGCCTTTTGCCACTGCCAGGTAAACCTGGTTCTGGTAATCGAAGGGAGATTCAAAAATAGCACTGGCAATTTCCCACTGCTCACCACCATTGAGGCCAATACTGTCGCAGAAATAATCAAAGCTCTGGTTAACAGACAAGGTGGCACTGGTAAAAATGGCCGACTTAACTTGGAATAAAAGATGTTCTCTCAATTGAGTACCAACATGGATCGGCGCTGACTGCAGCAGGCAGCCTTGCTGTTTGGTCTGCTTTTTGACCCAATATACATAACTGCGGTCATCGGCGTTCATTAAGAACTCGAGGTCAGCAATCACTGCTTCCACCCTTTTTACGTGCGGTGCCAACATCTCTCCCTGATCCGGCTCGAGCAGAGAAGCCAGCTTGTCCAGCTGTGATTTCAAAGTGACCAATGCACTGTGGAACCGGTCATAGCATTCAAGAATCAGTGGAGTTTCCAGGCCGCCGTAAGGAATCGGAACAGTTTCCATATCGCTGTGGGCTGCCAAGCAATCTGTCTCAAGAGCCTGGAAGAAAGTGGCGGATGCGTCATCAACGATCCGCAGTTGCGGCAGCAGCTGCCAGTCCAAAACAGTGGCTATCTCATCCCCAACTGCTTCCATAGGATCCAGGCTGGCTTTGGGCCTTAAGGTTGCAAGGACCCCTCGGTTTTTGCCGTGAGGGCGGTACAAAAATCCCATTAAACGTCTGATTCTCAACAGTGAAAGCTGAACACCGAAATATTCGGTGGCGATGTCTTCGATGTGATGAGCTTCATCCACCACCACGTGGCTGTACGGGGGAAGGACAACCTGCTCCTGCCAACCTACAACCTGGCGGATCGCTATATCAGCTAAGAGTAAATGATGATTGGCGATGATCAGGTCTGCTGTTTCTGCCAGCCGTCTGTTGATGAACACCGGGCATTGATTGAAGAAACTGCATTTACCCCTGCCGCACAAATCGGATTCAGCCTGGATCTGTTCCTTGAGATCCGGGGCCAGTCCCTCAAACACCCTGGTAATCTCAGGCAGCGATTCCTGCTTCAGAGAGTGCTCCAGTTCAAGCAAAGCCCGGGCATCATCACTGTCCGGTGCCAGCTGACCCTGCATCTCCTTCAACCTCAGCCAGCAAGGGTAATTGCTCCAGCCTTTGACTACAATTGCTTTAAACTTGCAGCCAAGCTTCTTCAAGATTGGGATATCTTTCTCCAACAGTTGTTCCTGCAAATTGATCGTATTGGTTGAAACGACGATCTTCTCACCCTTGGCTCTGGCAAAACAAACGGCCGGATAAAGATAGGCCAAGGACTTGCCTGTTCCTGTACCAGCTTCAATTAAACCAATATGGCCTTCAGTCAGAATCTGATAAACTAGATCGGCCATTTTCTGCTGTTGGCAGCGATATTCATAGCCATCCAACCGGGCTAGGGGGCCGTTGGGCAGAAAAAAAGCGCTGTCGTATTGCAATCAACTCACCTCCACAGGCTGGAGTGAGTTAATAATTCTCCATTGCGGCGAATATACCTGCAAATTCAGCGCTGCCGCAGATCTCCGCGGCCAAGAGAGTCAAGATAATTCAAGAACGGTGTTCGTTCGATGACTTGGGTCAAGGAACCCTTCTCGGCGTACAGATGAATGCCAACTAAAGCGAGACAGATAACCATTTTGGTCAAAAAGGGCGCACCCATTACCCCTAAGCCAATGAGCGCCCCCAGCACATTTGAACCCACATCACCCATCATCGCTTTACCGCCGAGGTCCCAAGGCAAATAACCCAGCACACTGCCAAATGCCAGCAGTAAAACCGGGGAATAAGGCCCAGCAGCGATTAACGGCAGCACTGCCAGCAAAAAGAACTTGCCGGCCCGACCTGGCCGCACGTCCAAAAGATTGGTGAAATTTGCCCACAAAGCCATGTTCAATGCATTGAAGATGATATTGGCCACACCACTGGAGCTAACGACTGCCACCAAAACTGCAACGATCATGCCGAAGACTGCTTTAAGGGCGCCGGTAGTCAGATAACCGTGCCTCAAGGTGCGGAAATGACCCAAAAAACCCTGAGCATCACGGCTGCCAAGGGTGTCGTCAATCAATCCTAGAAATCCAAATCCAAGCACAGTGATAATAGCGATCGATCCTTGCAGTAATGGAATTCGTTTCAGCACCAGCAAAACAATTACCGCTGGAATTACAGTCAGGCTGAAAACCAGCCCTAATCCCACCGGCGTTTCCTGATTCTGGTAGTTGAAGGCCGATTGCCTTGGCCTAATCGTTTTGATTAATAACGGCATTAAGTACACGGTACTGATATAAACTGCGATTGATAACAAGATTGGCCAATACACCTTTAGTGATGCCTCCAAGCCCTGAAGAGAACTCTTCCAATCTGCCACAATTGCTTGCCCCGGTGGCGAAAACCGGACCAATTGCGCTTGGTCGCCCGGTGAGTCATGGGCAGGTCTATTTCAACCACCCGATAGCCATACCGCAATGCGTCAATAGTCAATGCCACCTCAACCCCGAAACCAGAAGCAAAACCGCCACAATCAGCCAGCAGTTGGCGGCGCACAGCCCGCTGCCCAGACAGAGGGCTTCGAAATTCACGCCCAGTCAGACACTTGATCCCCCATCCGGCAATAGTCTTGGCTATCCCAAATCCCATTTTCGACCCGGAATCGCTTTGTTCTCTGCCAAAAGCGGCAATACTCATGTCCGCTTCATTCTCCAGTAAAGGCACCAACAAAGCTTGTGCATGAATAGCGCTGGAACGTACATCGGCGTCAATCAATAGATAGATATCGGCAGCATAGGTCTGCCAGCCAGCGTTTAAAGCCTCCCCTTTACCCCGGTTATGCTGTATATCAATCAGTTCAACAGGGTATCTGCGGGCTATTAGCGCTGTTGCATCGGTTGAACCGTCATTGATCACAACAATCTGGCTTACCCCTTCAATCCTGGCAACAGCCTCAATTGTTTCGCCAATCCGGTCTGCTTCGTTGTATGCGGGAATCAAAGCTGTAACTCGCATGGCACGTTTACTCCGAATCCAAAACCGGAAGCAGAGCCACAGCGGTACTCCCATGTCCATACATTCCTGTTAATCCTGCATTCAGCCCCCAAATCATAGCCAACTCTCCCAAAAATGTATCACCGATATCGATTATCAAAGCATCTTGCGCAAATGTCGCCAGGCTCATACTGGAATTGTAGGGTTGGAGAATGCAGATCTGCCATTTGAGTTGACGCAAGTAATCAACCCCTTGTTTAACGACGCTGGAATCCTGTTTGTCAACCCAAATTACGGCAACTGGCTGGTCGAGATTTAAAGCATCCAGTTTCTTCAACACTAGCTCCAAGCCATCTGCTGAGCTTGGCCACTGGACAGTATCAACCACTTGGGCACCAGCATCCTTTAAGACCGCTGCCAAGCGCTTGACCAGCCCGGTGTTGACGCCTTCAGCCAAAAGAACCACCTGGCGGCCCTGCAGTTGATCGGCGATCAGGGCATGGCGAATCAAATCCCAACCCTCAGCTAATAACGCTTCCTTCATTTCAGCCTGCTTGAGATTGGTTTGAAGCTCTTTCGTCCACGATTGCAGCTGGTTGAATTTGTTTTCCAGTTCGTTGATGATACTGTTTTGCTCTTGCACCAACAAGTCGTCTTGAAAGATGATACTGCCTACTATGATCCCCAGGAACAAACTGAAAAATACTGCCATTAGAGTTGCAACATGATACCTAAAGCCGATATGCATCTGGTCATAACCCTCCTATGAACAACCTCAGCTCCAGCCACAGCAATCTGATCAAGTCCCGCCAGGATGTCGCCAGCGTGAGCAGGAGAATAACTGGGATTAGAGCAGCGATCAACAAAGGTATGTGCAGTAAGCCTGCTTTGCCTGTATAGAGCTGGCTAACCCCTTTGGCATCTACCAGGATGGAGCCAACCTTCATCCTGGTCAAAAACGTGGACGCCATGCCTGGGCGTCCCTTTTCCAGGAAATCGATCAAGTTGGAGTGCAGGCCAACAGCCACAATCAGCTGCGCGCCTAGTTCATAAGCCAGTAGAAGAGCGATGTCTTCACTGGTACCCGGCGCGGGAAATACCTTGTAGTCGATTTTCAATTCACTTAGTCTTCGGGCACCTGGGCTTCTCCCGTCTTGATATGCATGGACCAATATTTCAGCGCCGCAGTTGAGAGCAGCTTCCGTAATGCTGTCCATATCGCCGATGATCAAGTCAGGTTTCAGCCCAAATTCCAGCAGTGCATCTGCCCCACCATCAACGCCAATCAACACCGGATCCTTGTCTTCAATATACGCACCGATCGCCTCTAAATCAGCTCGATAGCTAGCTCCCCTAACCACCACTACTACATGCCGGTCTTTAAGATCTGCCCGGATCCTGGGTATGATTACTTTGTCAAGGATCAAATCCTTTTCTTTCTGAACATGGGCAATAGTATTGTCAACAAACTTGGAAACTTCCTGATCCAGGTTTTTACGGGCCCGATCCATGAGGCGGTTTATCATTTCAACGGTAACCATGCGTCCACTGGCCAGTAAAGTCTGGTTGCGGTACACATTTTCATCTATGATCTGGAGGCAGTCGCCATCTTGAACCGATTCAAAGATGGCAGCTCCCAGTTGATCGATAAGGATAATGCCTCTTTCCACCAACAGCTGTGGGCCCAGATTAGGGTACCGCCCGGTAATTGAATCAGCGGCGTTGAGAACAATGCTGACACCACAATCAGCCAGCTGCTGCGCTCCCAAGGCATCAAGATCAGCGTGATCAATGATCGCTATCTCCCGGGGCTGCAGATGCTTGACCAACTCCTTTGTTTTCCGGCCCAACCTGGCTTTACCACTGTAATACATGGCAGCACCCCTGTAAAAAACTTAAAGGACGAAGAAGATGCTCCTCGTCCTTCCTAATATTGACCATTAACTGCAGGTTTAATCATGAGAGGGAAAACCTCATGTTAATAATATCTGCCATTTTGGCAATAAAAGCTGAATTTGTCGGCTTGCCCCTGGCCGGATCAATCGCATAGGGAAAAAGCCTGTGCAGCTGATCAAGATCGCCTTTCGTCCAGGCAGTATCGATGGCATAACGAATCGACCGCTCAACATGGCTTGCTTTTGTACGATGACTCCTGGCAACAGCTGGATAAAGCTTCTTGGTAATTCCATCGAGCCACGAGTGGTCCTGGCTGGCCAGCAAAATCGCATCAAGCAAATAACGATGGCCTTTATAAGTCGGCGGGATGCCGAGCTTTGCCAAATAGCCTACCAAAAACTGCTGAATAGGGCCTCGTTTGCGCCCGAAGAGGGGGTTGAACCTATTGCTATTGTAATAATGGACATACTTGATCCTGTCAATCAAAGTCTTTGGATGAAAAGGTTTGATCAAGTAGTAGGCTGTTCCCAATTCCCGCAGCTGATTCACAAATTGATCATCTTCAATATCGGACATCACCAAGACCTGAGCTGCAGGCTGCAGCTTCATGATCTTCTCAATGATGCCCATGCCCCGGTCAACCGGCTGCATGCAGTCGAGAACGGCCACATCCGGTTGATTTTCCACAATCAAATTTAAGAAGCCCTGATCAGTTCCAGTGGTAAGAGTGCTGATTTCAGGTTCGTGGTTGAGTTCGCCAAGGAGTAGACTACAAAACTCCTGATCATCATCGCGGAGCGCAACCTTAATCAACTGCGGACACCTCCCCAACCTCTCAATATGCTAAGATTCGAGCAGCGGCTTGCGATTCCTGCTGTCATATTCATCTAACAGGCTCTGGCCAAGTCTTGTGCGGTGGACTGTACTTCAGCACCAATTCCCGATTCATACACCATCCATTCGATAAATCCTCCGTAACCCATCCGCGGATCGTTGACAAAAACATGGGTGATTGCTCCGACCAGTTTCCCGTTTTGGACAATAGGGCTTCCGCTCATACCCTGAATAATGCCGCCGGTTTTGCTTAAGAGTACTGGATCAACAACACGTAAAATCATGCCTTTGTCATCAGGCTGAGACTGCCGGTAAATCTTGGTGATTTCCACATCAAACTCCTGGATCTGATTTCCATCGATCACTGTATAAATTTTCGCCAAGCCTGTTTTCACCTCATGATTAAAAGCGATGGGAATTGGCCGATCAAAAAAGGGATTATCAAGTTGGGCCGCTAACTTCCCGAAAATACCGAACTTGGAATTCTTGTCAATGGATCCAATAATGGCTTGATCCACAAACACGCCCAGTTTCTCGCCGGGCAGTCCCCGGATCCCTTGCTTGATGCTTTCAATACTGGCACTGACTATACTACCGTCGGTAATCTCCACACTTCTTCCGAGGCCGTCAGTAATCGTATGGCCCAACGCTCCGTACCTGCCGGAATTCTGGTCAAAGAAGGTCAGTGTCCCCACTCCACTGGCGGGATCTTCCAGAAACACCCCCAGCAGATACACCTGACGCTGGTTACCCCTTAAGTCGTCTTGCACCGACAGTACCGGCCTGATCACAGTAGTCAAGTTCTGGCCATAACGCTGAAATTCAACGGTGAGAGCAGATAATCTGGGAGCCAGTTCATTCACTATCTGACCAACTTGCTCCGGCCGGGTAACTTTTTGGCCACCAATGGCAATGATCAGATCACCCGGCTGTAAGCCTGCTTCAGCAGCAGGATAATATTCACCGCCGTCAATTCCCCTTACCGGTACTATGCGGCTGATCACCAACCCGACGGGATTGACCATAACACCGATTGAATGGCCCCCGGGATAGAGCAGCACCTCTGGAACAACATCAACAACCAATTCTCTAACCGGGATAAACCCAAACAGGCGTACTTGATAGTACTGCCTGCCCACTTGATCCGCCTGCAAAAAAAACTTCCCCTCTGGAGTGGGGACACTTAAGCCTTCGCCATCCACCAGGCGGAATGGAAGCTGAACCGATAACGAAAACTCTGTTCCCGGGAATAGCTTTATTTCACCGGGAATCCCTGACATACTTGCTAAAGCAATTGTGGAAACCAGACCCAGTCCAACTACTGCAAATATCAGCCACAACCAATAGCGCCTTTTTTTCACATCCGGATACTCCCCTCGCAAACATCATTTGCTTGTATCGTACCCGGGTTGGATTAGTTATATTTAAGGAACTAGCTGGTATTTGCTTGTTTCAGCAGTTCTTTGGCATGGGCTGCAGTAGCTCCTTGATCCGACTGGCCGCCCAGCATCCTTACCAACTCATCGATTCTTTCCTGCTGGCCAAGGAGAGCCACGGACACGCTGGTTCTGCCGTCCTTTTCTTGTTTTTCCACATAGTAATGATGCTCGGCAAAACTGGCAACGACCGGCAGATGTGTCACTACAAAAACTTGAAACTGTCTGCTGAGATTACGCAGCTTTTGGGCCACACTGCGGGCAGTCCGGCCTCCGATACCGCTGTCCACTTCATCAAAGACCAAGGCTGGAGTCCGGTCAATTTCCACCAGGCAATTCTTCAAGGCCAGCATAATCCGGGACATCTCCCCGCCTGAAGCAATCTTGGCCAGTGGTTTGAGTTCTTCGCCGATATTTGGTGCGATCATATACTCCACCGCATCCATACCTGTTTCATCCAGGGGTTGTTCCGTAATCCTGACTTCAAATCTGGTACCTTCCATGTTCAGATCCGCCAAATGCTTCTCAATCTGTTTTTGCATGATATTCGCGCAATGATGCCGTTTCTGCCGCAGCTCACTGCAGAGCCGGGTTAATTCCTCACTGAGGGTCTCCTCTTCTACCGTTAGTTTTTCAATTGTAATCTCGCTTTCCAGCAGGGCCGCCAGCTCTTGCCTAATGTGCTCGGCATAGGCCAAAATGGCTTCTTCCGTTTCACCATACTTTCGTTTCAGAGTCCGCAGCAGTGCCAACCTGTTCTCGGTTTGCTCCAATGCCTGGGGATCTCGATCAAATCCTTCTATGTATTGTCTTAGATCGCGGGAACCTTCCTCAAGCTGGACCAAAGCTTGGCTAAAAAGTTCTGCTACAGAAGTGATCTCCTGATCAAACCGACTCAAAGCCACAAGCTCACTGACTGCTTGAGCCAGTTGATCATACAACGGCAGCTGATCAGTATGCTCCTGCAGCCTGGCATAAACACTTTCCGCTGTTGTGGTAATCCGCTCGATATTCGCCAGCCGCTGATGCTGCTGGAGCAGTTCGGCTTCCTCCCCTACTTTGAGCTTTGCCTGATCTATTTCGTTAATCTGAAACTGCAGCAAGTCTATGCGCATCAACCGCTCCCGTTCCTGATTCTGCAGGTGCTCCCTTTCCTTCTTAATCTCAACATACTTCAAATACTGGTTCCTTATGATCTGCCGCAGGGTCTGAAGCTCAGCGCCTCCGAAAGCATCAAGCATGTCCAGATGGCGCGATACATCCAGCAGACTTTGATGATCATGCTGGCCCAGAATATCTACGAGGTAGCTGCCCAGCTGCGACAGTTGGTTTACAGTGACCAGATTGCCGTTGAGCCAGCAGCGGCTGCGTCCACTGCGGTGGATCTCGCGGCTGATGATCAGCTCAGGATCAGCACTGATCCCCCAATCGGCAAGTACAGAAACGGCTGTCTCTGGTGTGGAGAACACGCCTTCAATCAAAGCCCGCTCACTACCAGTGCGGATCATCTCCAGCGAAGCCCGTGCGCCTAAAAGTAAGCTTAGGGCATCGATGATGATCGATTTTCCAGCCCCTGTCTCACCAGTAAGCACACTGAAACCTTCAAAAAAGGATAAGTGGACATGTTCAATCAGGGCAAAATCTCGGATCTGCAGTTCTTTAAGCACCTTAAGTCACCTCAACGGCCATAAAGCAAATCTTCCAGTTTCCGATACAGTTCTCCGGCAAGTCCCTTTGGCCTTTTCAGATTCTGTTCGGCTTCACTGCGGACTACCAGGAAAATTACATCGTCACCAGCCAAAGACGCAACCACGCCATCCCACTGCAGCTCGTCCAAAACCGCTGCCACCGCATTGGCTCCTCCGGGATAAGTCTTGATCACCAAGAGATTACCGCTGAAATCTATCCCCCGGACATAGTCTTCAAAAACCCGGCGAGCACGGCGGTTCAAATCACCTTTGACCGTACCCTGCGGCAAGGCATATTTATACCCTCCTTTACCATCGGGCACTTTTGCCAGCCGCAGTTCCTTAATGTCCCGGGACACAGTGGCTTGCGTTACTCTAAACCCGGCTTGATGCAGGTAGCCCATTAACTCTTCCTGGGTTTCAATCTCCCGGTCATTAATCAGTTCCAAGAGATACTGTTGACGCTTGCTCTTCACTGATCGTAATCCTTTCTGCTCATGATTGTTTTTAACCGGCTATTGAGAATCGTGAAAAAATTCCGCTCTTGCAGCTTGACAAACTTAGCCTTGACGTTGGCTTTGGTCACTTCCACTTGATCGTGGCTCTGCAGGGGGAACCCGGATTGACCGTCAATAGTCAGCATGATATCCTTGTGGCTGGCCTCCACTATTACCTTGACCACTGCATCATGGTGGACAACAACTGAACGGGCAGCCAGGGTATGGGGGCAGATCGGCGTTATGATTAAACAATCCAATTGGGGCTCCACAATCGGCCCACCTGCTGATAATGAATAAGCTGTAGAACCGGTGGGAGTAGCTACGATAATACCATCCGCCTGATAATCCACTACAGGCTGATGATCCACAAATGTGCTGATCTGAATAATCCTGGCAAACGTACCACGGGCAATCACAGCATCGTTCAAAGCCAGATAACTGGCGACGACTCTGCCATCACGGATAACTCTACATGTGATAAACATTCGTTCTTCCATTTTGTATTCCTTGTTGATTAGTGCATTGAGGGCAAACTCCAGTTTGTCCGTTTCCAGCTCGGTAAGAAACCCCAGGTGGCCCACGTTGACACCTAGAATCGGTACGCCATACTCGGCAGCATCCCGGGCCGCCCGGAGCAAAGTGCCATCTCCTCCCAATACTAAAAGTACATCCAACTGAGCAAGCTGCCCATCCTGCCAGGGTAGATCCGCCCGGCCGATCAGCTGCGCCGCTTTGGGATCCACCCAGGGAGAGATTCCCCTCGTTTCCAGGAAGTTGACAACGTCTTGCGTCAGCGACAGTGCCAGTTTTTTGCCTATATGAGGCATAATGCCAATTCTAATCAGCCTTGCCACCCCCACTTATTTAGCTCCCGATCATTAGCCACAGCCTGGATTGTTTGTTCGACCAGCTGGGTATGATCAATGACCGGATCTTGTTTGCCAAAATGAGCCAGATACTCAATGTTCCCTTGTGGGCCGAGTATCGGAGAATAATCAAGGTTGCGCAGGCCGGCACCGCATGCCTGCAGCTGATGCAAAAGCGTCAACAACAGTTCGCGATGCACATTAGGATCACGGACCACTCCCTTTTTTCCTACTAACTCCCTGCCGACTTCAAACTGCGGTTTTACAAGCGCAATAACCTGGCCTCCATCAGTAAGCAGCTGCAGCAGCCCATCAAAAAACTTGGTTATAGAAATGAAGGCAACATCAACCACTGCCAGATCCACTAACGGATCAAGATCAGCTCTGGTAAGGTAGCGAATATTCGTCCGCTCCATCACCACCACGCGGGGATCTGTTCTCAGTTTCCAATCCAGCTGCCCATATCCTACATCGACTGCGTATACTTTGGCAGCACCGTTCTGCAAAAGGCAGTCGGTGAATCCTCCGGTGGAAGCTCCCACATCTATGGCAACCAATCCCTGGACATCAACCTCAAAAACCTCCAGGGCTTTTGCTAACTTCAAACCGCCGCGGCTGACATAAGGATGGAGATTGCCCCTGACTTCGACAGCTGCTTCAGGATCCACGGCAGTGCCAGGTTTTTCGATTTTATTGTTATCGATATAGACTAGTCCAGCCATGATGGACCGCCGGGCCTGCTCCCTTGAGGGAAACAGCCCCTTTTCCACCAGCAGCTGGTCGATGCGTATTTTTGGCTTGGCCATGACACTCTTCCTTTAGCTTCTTCGGTATTCTAGATGGGCATGGAGATGCTGGCGAATGGCGTCGGCAATTTTGGCCGGTGTCAGTCCGTACAAGTCATGCAGTTCGTCAATTCTTCCTTGGGGGATGAATTGATCCGGGTATCCAAAAGTAACCACCCGTTTTTGACCTGCCGCAGCATAAAATTTCGCTACTGAACTGCCAAAACCTCCCGCAGCTACGTTGTCTTCTAATGTGAACACAAGATCTGTACCTTGGGCCAGGTGATCCAAGTCTTTTCCGTGGATTGGTTTTAACAGGCGCATGTTTACCACTCTGCACGTAATATCAGGCTGCAAAAGAGCTGCTGCTTCAACCGCAGTGTGGGCTAAAGTGCCTACTGCCAAGATGACACAGTCGGCCCCTTCAACCAGGATTTCACTGTCGATCATCCGGGTGGGATCAAACACCAGGCTTGAATCAACCTTTGTTTCACGGCGGGGGTAACGAATGGCCACCGGGTGATCCTGGGCCAAAGCCCACTTGAGCATGGCTTCCAGTTCGGCACCATTCCTTGGAGCCAGTAGTATTAGATTTGGCATATGGCTCAAATAACTTAGGTCAAACACACCATGGTGTGTGGGCCCATCCTCGCCAACGATGCCGCTGCGATCGACTGCCAGCACAACCGGTAAGTCCTGCAGGCAGATGTCATGAAGAATCTGATCATAGCCTCGCTGTAAGAACGTAGAATAGATGGCGACCACGGGACGCATACCTTGTACAGCCAGCCCTGCGGCAAAGGTCAAAGCATGCTGCTCCGCAATTCCTACATCAAAAAACCGTTCCGGGAAAGTATTAGCAAACTCTGTCAATCCTGTCCCGTCAGGCATGGCTGCTGTGATGGCAGTAATTTTTGGCTCTGATCTGGCAAGTTCAACCAGCGTTGTGCCAAACACGGCGCTGAAACTTACTGATTGGTCATTTTCGTTCTCATGTCCGGAATTGCCGTAATTAGGCCCTAAACCGTGGTATTGAACAGGATTTTTCTCCGCAGGAATAAACCCTTTGCCTTTCTGAGTTATGGCGTGGATCAACACTGGCCCACCCCTCTTGATCCCATCCCGCAGTGCCCGCTGCAGTTGTCTGATGTTATGGCCATCAAACGGGCCGAAGTAGCTAAAACCCAGTTCTTCAAATAACTGGCCGGGCAGCAGGCTTTTGACTGCATCTTTCAACGATGAGCCCAAACGGCTGACCGATCCGCCGATAGCCGGAATTTTTTTGATAAAATTCTCCAGTTCAGCTCTGGCTTTATGCAATGCCGGGTCCAGACGGATCTTGTTCAAATAGTTGCTTAAAGCACCCACATTCTTGGCAATGGACATGGCGTTATCATTCAAGAATACTACTAGATCGATGCCCAGCTGGCCGGCATGATTGAGTGCTTCAAAGGCCATTCCGCCAGTCAAGGCACCATCACCGATCACAGCCACTACATTGAAGTCTTCGCCGTTAAGATCCCGGGCTTTGGCGATTCCCAGCGCAGCCGAGATGGAGGTGGAACTGTGGCCAACCCGGAAGATATCATGAGGACTTTCTTCGGGTACAGGAAACCCGGAAATCCCGCCGAACTGCCGCAAAGTGTCAAACTTGTGATATCTGTTGGTCAACAATTTATGGGGGTAGCACTGATGCCCTACATCCCAGATGATCTTGTCTTCCGGGCTGTTGAGTACAGAGTGTAAAGCGATGGTTAACTCAACCACACCCAGGTTGGCACCTAAGTGGCCGCCGGTATGGGTCACCGTGGCAATGATTTTGTCACGGATTTCCTGTGCCAGAGCGGTGAGTTGATTGTAATCTAACTTATGTAAATCTTGTGGAGATTGAATTGACTCCAGCAAGTATTAGACGCCCCTTTCCGGTATTATTTGCGATTTTTAGCTTTGTCTGTTTGAACTATTCTTAGTCCCACCTTTTCCAGTGCGTATAATACTCGTCCTGCCAAATACAGGATATCAGTGGATCGATTGATGGCAAAGCTCTTGGCATAGGCCTTGCCGCCAACAGTAACGGCGGCAACGAATCCAATCAGAACTGTGTTGGCAATGTTTTCCCGAATCTGGGGATAGCTGGTGACCAGGCGGAAAACAACTACGGCAGCAATGGCCCCACTGATGGTACCGGCAATGTCGCCAACCACATCGTTGGAAAATGAGGCAACTTTATCAGCATTACGCACTAACCAGATACTGTGTTTAGCCCCTACAACCTTGTCAGAAGCCATGGCATGGAACGGATCCTCTTCCCCAGAGGCGGCAGCGGTGCCGATAATGTCAAAGACAATGCCCAACAAAACAATAAAAAAAAGCAGTATAAAGCTGACTGAAAGAGGTGAAAACTCTAATACAGCATTACTGCTAAAGTTGATCAACACAGAGATTATAAAAGTAGTCACACCAGTAATCAAACTGTGTCTCAGGTGTTTTTTCATCTATACCCTTTCCCACACAATATGTAATGATAAAGTGAATGACAGCAGACTGAGTAAAGATTGTGGCTTAGGTCTAGCAGGTTTTCCCAAAGATCCTCCAGCCCGTCACCGCAGCTGGCGGTTTCCCCTTTCCGATCTTTTTGCCATGTCACCAGTGGCAAGGCTAGATTACCACTTAGTCCACACCGTAATCCTCAATCCACCTTCGCGCAAACGAAACAGTCTAGGAGTTTTCCTCGACACCAATTTGCTCATCTCTAGCCTCTTTTGCAGTACGGGTTTCAAGCTATGGACACCTTGGCCTTTGGCATCCATTTCAATACCTGCTATCCCCCCAATACCGCTCAAGGCAGGCTACTCTATACCCAGCACATGGTCCGAATCAGCTATGTTAGCGTACCGAGTATAGGTTCACTCCTAAGCCATAGCGGTACAGTCTCCCGTACCACCACGCACTTAGGTCTCCGTGATAAGAGGGACAATACCTACATGCCATTGTAGACTGCCCTCTTATCTT
>DUVS01000021.1 GCA_012840925.1 Bacillota bacterium | reverse complement strand
TTCGGCAGTAAAGGGAAGAGAAGCATCTAATGACACAGTGATCGGATCTTTGGTCATGAAGGTTCTTACAAACATTTTATCCCACCGGATATCGGTAGGTTCACCTGCCTTTCTATTGGAGTCTTCCTGATCTAAAATTCTTTTTTTTCTGTGATTCTCCTCTATTACCAGACAGGTGCAGATGTTTTTTAACCTTAATCCGATTTTTGCTTACTGCGCCCCTTTAAGTCCTCACCATCCAACACGCCCATCGGTCCACCTGTTTTTGTATCCAGCATCGAAACGAAGTCATCGCCTTTATTTTTCTGTGAGTTTCCGTGATTCAGGTTGGTCTTTTTCCGTAATCTGTATTTCACTGTTCTCCTTCCTTTCTGAGGGTAGTTTGCCCGCAGAAAAGGATGTTCAATCTCACTTCCGAATATAGACCAATAACACGACTGCTTCCGGGCAGGACTATCTTAGAGAGGGAATCTGGATGGCTGGCAAAATTACGATTAAGCAAGCTGCAGAACTTCTTGGCGTCAACAGCAGCACAATTCGCAACTGGATTAAGCTGGGCAAAATTACCAGAGCAACACATGATGGAAAAAAATGGCAGATTGCGGCAGATGAAATTGCATCCTTGAAACAAGCGATTGAATCTGGGGCGCTGCCGTATCTGAGAAGCCGCCGGAATAAACGGGCGGTAACAGGTAATTTTGTTCCAGATAACTACCTTGATGACAAAAATCTGGTCCAATCGGCCCAAACTCTGATGCACTTGGCAAGCCGGCTTTCTGGCCAGGGCCAGATATTGCTGCTGCTTGAGCTGTATCTGATTTTACTTAAAAACAAAGATCTGGTTGCTGTCCAGGATACGGGCTATGGCCAGGCTTTGGTCAGCCTGTGGTTGAACGGGGATCTTGAGCTTGGACCCTATTCCCAGTTGGCTGCTGAATTTTGGGAATTATGTTCAGCCAGTACACCGGAAGATTACCACAGGTTGGGAGAAATGCACAAGCTCAGACTGAAAGTAGACAGCAGCCAGGATTTTCTCGGTTTGGTCTATATGTCTGTTTCATCGCTGCGAAAAAGGAAAAATGCCGGCAGCTATTATACACCGACATCCATAGTGCAGAAGCTGATCGATGCTAGTTTCGAATACCTCAATCCTGCCACTGTAACCAAGGTTGTTGACCCGTGCTGCGGTTCGGGCAACTTTTTAATCCATCTCGCCTTGTTTTTGCGAGACTGCTTGTTGATGGCAGGCTGTGGGGAACATGAGGCAGACCAGAAAATCGTCGATACTCTTGCTGGCTGCGACAATGATCCGATCGCCGTGCTTTTGACCAAGATGAACTTATCACTGCTGTTGAAATCCACGGAGCTAATCCCGCAGCTGCAGATTGTTCATGGTGATACACTTCATGAGTTTTCAGGCCAAAGATTTGATCTGATTATTGGCAACCCACCATGGGGATATCAGTTCTCGCAGCGCGAAGTGCGCCGGCTTGCCCGCCGATACCAAACGGCCCAATCCAACTGCATGATTGAATCATTCAATCTGTTTGTTGAGTGGGCTGTTAACCATGTAAATGGATCTGGTTTGATCAGTTATGTGCTACCTGAGGCATTTTTGACAGCGCAGCTGCATACTTTGGCTAGGAAGCTGGTGCTGCAGTCGTGCCAAATAGAAGAGGTAGCTCGTCTGGGCATGGTTTTTTCTCAGGTCACTGCTCCTGTTATCACACTGGTTGCCCGGAAAAACGGGCATCCAGCTAAACTGCTGCCGAGCAATGCCAGCCTTGGTTTCTATGCTTATGGGAGTCAGATGGATCAGGCTATTCTCAGCCATATCCAGGCCTTGCCAAATGTGGTCTATCTGAAAGATAATGCTGATTTTGCCCTGGGGATCGTCACCGGCAATAACCGCAAGTATTTACTGTCCGATCCTGTCCCTGGCAGTGAACCGGTGATTTCCGGCAGGGATGTGCTGCCTTATCGAATCAAAAAGTGCATCCACTATTTGGTTTATAACCGGGAGCAGTTTCAGCAGGTGGCACCGGATCATCTTTATCGCGCTCCGGAAAAACTAGTCTATCGCTTCATCCACAAGAATTTGATTGTAGCCTACGACCGTCAGGGGCGTCTGAGTATCAACAGCGCCAATATCATCATACCGCGGATTGAGGGGGTTTCAATTAAATATGTTTTGGCAGTCCTTAATTCCAGGATAGCCCAGTATTTCCGCATGGTAACGAATCCGTCAGTAAAAGTACTCCGGAGTCTCTTGGAAACGATCCCGATTGTGGTCTGCACACCGGCAGAAGAAAATACTATAGTAGATCTTGTTGATCGTATTATAGGGTCGAAAAACCCCGCCCAATGTCGGAATTTATACGACGAGATCGATCAAAAACTGATGAATTATTATAAACTTCCAGAGCGCTACCAAACCTATATTCGCCGGAAGAGTCAGACATTTGAGTCATTGTGCAGCCATATTTAGCTGGTGTTTAGATCCCAATTTTACTCTTTAGCTTAGTATTTATCCACACAGTCCACAGAGTTACCCACAACATTATGGGTCAAACCTCTGTTTGTCCCTACATTTGGTGGTTGGGTGTAATACAAACGATTACTATTTACATTAACCATATTATGTATTATAATCAGTTTACCAATAATAGGAAAGAGGTGGTCAGTGCGTTGAATAATTTCAATATTCTTGTTGGCGGTGAAGCGGGTCAAGGTTTGGTTTCAGTCAGCAACATGTTGATCAAAGCTGTGGCCAAGCAAGGATGGTATTTGTTTGCGCAACAAGATTACATGTCCCGGATCCGCGGCGGGCACAACTTTCTCCGGCTGCGGATATCGGACACCCCGGTTTACTGCTGCGAACGGGGCGTAGACCTGCTGGTGGCTCTGGACCAGGAATCATTGACACAGCATCAGCAGGAGCTCAATGAAGGGGCAGTTGCGATCGCCGATGCCCAGTTGGCTTACAGCAAGGAACACGAGCATTTTATTGGAATCAGTTTTGCAGATGTTGCCACAAACCAGGGCCAGCCAAAGATCATGGCCAATGCAGTGGCAGCCGGTGCTGTTTGGGCCTTCCTTGCCGATAATTTGACAGCCATTGAGGATGTGATCAAAGAGACGTTCGCTGCCAAAGGCGAGGCGATCGTAGACGGCAATATCAGATGCGCCGAAGCCGGCTTCAACTTAGTCCGCACCAACAGACAGCAATTTGTCCATCCACCGAAACCTCAAACTCACAACGAACTAATGGTTCTCAAAGGCAACGATGCTTTGCCCAGTGGAGCATTAGCCGCGGGATTGAAATTCATGAGCGCATATCCCATGACACCCTCTACCGGAATCACCGAATTTATTTCCACACGCAGCGAAGAATGCAGTGTAGTAATGGAACAGACTGAAGATGAAATAGCAGCTATTAATATGGCCATTGGAGCCGCATATGCAGGTGTCAGGGCAATGACTGCCACTTCCGGCGGTGGTTTTGCCCTGATGACAGAGGCATTGGGATTGGCAGGAGCGGCGGAAATCCCTGTGGTCGTGATTAATGCACAGCGCCCCGGGCCGAGCACTGGCCTTCCTACCAGAACGGAGCAAGGGGATTTGCTGTTTGCAGTTTACAGCGGCAGTGGTGACTATCCCAAAGCAGTACTGGCTCCGGGTGATGTTGAAGAGGCGTTTTACTTAATGGGAACGGCGTTTAACCTTGCTGACCAATTCCATACCCCGGTGATTGTGTTAAGCGATCAGCACTTGGCAGATTCCTACCAGACGATTGCTCCTTTGGATCCAAACAAGATTGTTATTGATCGGGGAGAGCTGCTCTTCGACGCAGGCCCTGATTACCAGCGCTATCAATATACAGAATCAGGTGTATCACCCCGTTTGGTTCCCGGATTTGGATCAAGCGGCTTAGTGGTCAGTGCTGGAGACGAGCATGGTCAAGATGGCCATCTCATTGAAGATGCCGAAACTCGCAGGCTGATGATGGAGAAAAGGATGCGCAAGTTGGATGGGATCAGGGCAATGACTTTGGATCCGCTAGTCTACGGCAGCCCAGATCCAGAATATATCCTGATTGGCTTTGGTTCCACTAAAGGGGCGATCAGAGAAGCAGTCGATCTTCTGTCCCAACAAGGGTTACCTGCAATGGCTGTGCATCTGCCGCAAGTATATCCACTCCCTGAAAAGCTGCGGAAGATCTGGCAGCTGTCCGGAAAAAAACTGGTTGTGGAAAATAATTACACAGGACAGCTGCAGAAACTGATCGGAATGGAGTTTGCCCTGGCGCCTGACGGCAGTGTGCGCAAATACGACGGGCGTCCTTTCTCCCCGCAAGATATTGTAGAGCAGGTATTGCAAGGAGGTGCAGCCAGTGAGTAAGCAGTTTTCCATCAGTAGAGAAACAGCGTGGTGCCCTGGGTGCGGCAATTTTGGCATTCTCAATGCTTTGTCTCAGGCTTTGGATGGCCTGGGCCTGCAGCCAAAAGATGTTCTGCTTGTTTCAGGAATAGGCCAGGCTGGAAAAACCCCCCATTACATCAAGGCTAATGTCTTAAATACCTTGCACGGCAGAACCTTGCCCACTGCTACCGGTGCCAAAATAGCCAATAGTGGACTAACAGTGTTTGCCATTGGTGGGGATGGCGATGGTTACGCTGAAGGGGGCAATCATTTTATCCATGCCCTCCGCAAAAACATCGATATTACCTATCTTGTTCACAACAACCAGGTCTTTGGCTTGACTAAGGGGCAGGCCTCTCCCTCGTCCGATCCAGGCATGGTAACTGGAACAACACCTTTGGGAGTCACATATGAGTCCTTTAATCCGTTGGCTGTTGCCATCAGTATGAACGGCAGTTTTGTTGCCCGCAGCTATGCTGGTGATCAAGAGCACCTGGCAAACACCATTCAGGAGGCTGTAAGGCATCCCGGGTTTGCTTTGGTGGATATTCTGCAGCCGTGTGTGACTTTCAACAAGATTAACACTTATCAGTGGTTCCGCAGCCGTGTCTATGATCTCAATCAAGATCCCAACTACGATCCCAGCAATCGTAAGCAGGCATGGGAGCGCTGTTGGGAGTGGGGAGAACGGATACCGATCGGTATCTTCTATCGGACCGAGCGGCCAACTCTGTGCGATCATCTGCCAGCACTGAAGAGTGAGCCCTTGGTCAGACAGCCCCTTGTCAGTTCAAGGCTGGATCAGGTTTTGGCTCAATTCAAGTAGCATAGATTTTCTCCAAGTACAAACACTATGGAAGAGCTAGTCAAGAAAGGAGATGTGGAAATGCCAAAACCAGAGCCAAAGCCTGACGATCGCAGCGACAACGTTGATAAGCTGCAGGAACAGGTAGTGAATACTATCGAGAACCTGGAAGCGGCCCATGATACGCTGCAGAATGAGGATCTACCTGAGGAGCAGAGGCAGGCGATTCTAGAAAAAAACCGCCGCAGAGAACAGGCGATTGCAGGCAAACGAGAAGAAATCAAAGACGAATATCAATTTCAGCAAAAGAAAGAACAATAAGGGGTAATCATGATGGCTAAGAAGAAAACTCGTGACGATAAGCTGAGAAGGCAGCTGGAAAATACCATCGAAAACCTCGATGAAGCTGAAGAAACCTTGACTGATGATGCTCTTCCTGAAACCGAGCGGGAACGGATCATTCGTAAGAATGAACACCGGAAAGAACAGATTGCTGCTTTAGAAGACAATGTGGAAGATGAACTGAAAGGTTGATAAAGTACAGAGATAGACACTAAGGATAGGCAGGATTAGCTGCCTATTCTTTATTAATTTGACCATTAAAAGAGGAACTGCGAAATTGTCGTAGAATAATAAAAGATAACTCTATGCGCACGTACATTCCAGTGATACTGGTTTTTTTAATGTGGAAGTGCTTTGCAGTAAAGGGGAGTTGTCATGTTTAATCCGATCTTGGCTAAGTTCAAACTACCGACGGAAATTCTTGATATCATCAACCATGAGAATGTGTTGGTTCCCGAAAGCCGGGAGCAATTGGTTAAGCTTGCCATTGGCGGCCAGCAGAGTGGCTTCTATGAAGTGGCCTATCAGGTTGCTGATCGGGGCAGGGTTTTAGAAGCCACGGTTACCAGGTGCAAGAATGGTGTATCGGTCAATTATGTTGAGCCATACATGCGCCGTCGGGATCCCGATTGCATGGTGATCGGGGATGACAAACCTACAGATAAAGAAACATACAAACAGCGTTTTGGCGAGAGCTTTGATTCTGTCAGGCTCCAGACTCTGGAGTGGCTGCGTCAGCAAAGCCTGATTGTGATGCCGTTTATGGCAGGCGGTATGGATTATGGTTATCCCGCACTGCTAATCGCGCCGAGAAACGCAGCGTTTTTTGCGGCTGCATTGGCTGATTTGCAGGAATTGGTCCCGCGGGATCAAATTCCCGATGAGTTTACGCCAAGGGGAATCATATACGTGGCACCGCCATTTCGCCATACCCATTTTGACGGCAAACAAGTGGTGGTTCACAACCGTTCGGAGGGACTGCATGAGGTGTTCTCTTACAACCTCTATCCAGGCCCCAGTGCCAAGAAAGGTGTTTACAGTATGCTGTTGGACATCGGAGAGGCGGAAGGTTGGACGACTTTGCATGCTTCTACCGTCAAGATCATCACACCTTATGAAAATATCCTGATCGTCATGCATGAAGGCGCCAGTGGCGGCGGAAAAAGCGAGATGATCGAACAGATCCACCGCCAAGCCGATGGTTCTGTCAAAGTCGGGGAAAACCTTGTCACCGGTGAGGAAGTTGTGATTCAACTGCGGGAATCCAGTGAGCTGATGCCGATCACAGACGATATGGCTATGTGCCCTGCGGTTTTGCAGCAGGATCAAGGCAAACTGGTGATAAAAGACGCCGAAAACGGCTGGTTCTTAAGGATAGATCATATCTCGGAATACGGTACGGAGCCCTATTATGAAAAAATTACCATCCATCCTAAAGAACCGCTTATTTTCATGAATCTTGACGGGAAGCCAGGAGCTACATGCCTGATCTGGGAGCATGTGGAAGATGCCCCGGGGCAAGCTTGTCCTAATCCACGGGTGATTGTGCCGCGGCAGATGATCTCCGGAGTCATCGATGAACCTGTTGAAGTGGATATCCGCAGTTTTGGCGTCAGGACTCCGCTGACAACCAAGGATGAACCGACATATGGGATCATTGGCATGTTTCATGTTCTGCCGCCAAGTCTGGCTTGGTTGTGGCGGCTGGTTTCGCCACGGGGGATCAACAACCCCAGTATCAATGATCACAGTAATTGTATGACCAGCGAAGGTGTTGGTTCTTACTGGCCGTTTGCCACCGGCAGAATGGTTGATCAGGCCAACTTGCTTTTGGAACAGTTTGTGAAATCGGTGAACACACGCTACATTTTGATTCCGAATCAATATATCGGAGCATATAAGGTAGGGTTCATGCCCCAGTGGATCACCAGGGAGTATTTGGCCAGGCGGGGTAGTGCCAGTTTTGGCAAGGATCGCTTGGTGGAATCCCGCTGCCCGCTGTTGGGGTTTGCAATGCAATCGGTGAAGGTTGACGGCAACCAAATGCCTAAAGGCCTGCTTCAGGTTCAGTATCAACCGGAAGTTGGCTTTGGCGCTTATGATCAAGGCGCCGAAATGCTGACGGAGTTCTTCAAGTGTGAATTGAAGAAATTTCTGGTGCCGGACCTGAACCAGCTGGGAAGACAGATCATTGAATGCTGCTTGGACGGTGGTAAGGTCAGCGATTACCTCGAGTTCTTACCTATGTGCTATTAGAGCGAAAAGCGGATTGTTTTTTTCAAGGTTTTGTGCTAAACTAATACATGCTGCGGCCCCGTAGCTCAGGGGATAGAGCAGCGGTTTCCTAAACCGCGTGCCGCAGGTTCGATTCCTGCCGGGGCCGCCATATCTAGCAGGGCGATAAGTAATTGTCAGACAATAAACCTTGTGTCACTTGGGCAAATCCGGGCAAAACCTCAGGTTTGCCCTTCTTGTTTTGTATGGAGCTTTTGGTGCTTTCAATGGTTACAGTACCAATCCTGGCTGGACGTTGCTGCTATGTGTCAAGCGCGCGGTATGTTTCAAATAGGATAGCGTTAAAACCCGGCTAAAGTTATTGGTTCTCAGGATTATTCTTCGGATAGCTTTACAGCTACTGGTGTCTTTTCAGCCTACAACTATAACCCCAAGCCAAGTTTTCCATTTATTTCCTGTTGCTTTTATGGTACAATCCCCATAGAAGATGAATTAGGGGACAGGCCTATGGATCAAAAGAAGTACACCATATCATTGTTTGGGGAATTCGTAGATAAATCCCTAGAAGATGAATTTTTGGCCGAAAGCTTGGACGCGTCGAAAAAAATAACAGCGTACATGGCCCTTGTGTTCGGCGCAATACTAGGGCTTTTTGTTGTGGAAAGCTACATCACCGAAGGAGGCACAGCATTATTTGCCGGAATTACACCACTTAGGCTGGTGTTCATCCTAGTTTCAATATTAGTATTCCTCACTGCCAGAAAAACAACGAAACACAAACATCTTGTGTACATTGTGTCTTTCTACCAGGTTATGATGGGCATTGTCTACCTGCTCACATTGAAGCACTTTGATTCGCTCACATTCTTTAGTATCCTGGGCTTAATGGTAATAACCCTGGCCATGTATCTTGTGCCTAATAAAATCGCCATTTCGCAGATTATCTCCATCGTCTTCAGTGTACTGTTTTTTATTTATCCCAGCCACAAGCTAGTCGACATACAGACCTATGAGTTTTATCGAGTTGTTGCCTACCAGACTATACTGCTGGTTTACTGCAACATCATATACTGCTGGGCTGAAACGACTAAAAGGAAGACATTCATTGCCAATCGGAAACTGCTGGATCTATCCTCCAAGGATCCTTTGACAGGTATTTACAATAGGAAAATGTTTGATGATGCGATGGATCAGTGGATTGGTTTTTCGAAACGGTCTGGGCACCCCCTTTCTCTAATCCTCTTCGACATAGACTATTTCAAGGGAGTAAATGATAACTTCGGGCATATGGTGGGCGATCGGGTCTTGAAGGATGTAGCAGCTATCGTTAAGCAGTCCATTCGCAATACAGATATTTTTGCTAGATGGGGTGGAGACGAATTCGCTATTCTTCTGCCTAATACAGATCTTGAAAAAGCCGAAAAACTGGCTGAGCGGCTAAAAGGCTGTATTGCCAATTACTGTCCGCCTGAGAGTCCAAACAAGATCACATGCAGCTTTGGTGTGGCACAGTATGAGCAAAACGATACTAAGCAATCGTTACTGCGTAGAGTTGATGATCTGCTCTTAGAAGCTAAAACTGGCGGTAGGGATAAAGTAGTCAGTTAAGCCAATAAGGATGCTCCGAGTGCTAAAGGTTAGAATCCTTCTGGGGCTTCCATTCCCTCAGATGCTTTTGGGCAAGACTGGGTAAATCCAGCTTTGCCTTTTTGTTTTGTGGAGGTTTTGCTAAGGCCTAATAGTCAAAAATAACTTGCGCTTGGGCAAATCATCTGGTAATTTAAGGAAAACTGCAGGAAACATTGGTATATTTTTCGAATAAGTGGGAAGGAAGGAACCATTATATCTCAAGGATGAGAAAGGAGACGGGCAATGAGATGGTCTAACCTGGGTATCGGTACAAAGATTACCATCGGTTTCGTCATAGTATTATTATTGATCTTAGGTCTAGGAGTAACAGATTTCTTTGGATTAGTGAAAATTCGTGATCAAAGCAGCTTTGTTCTAGATATCTGCACTTTGGGATATGATTTTGCCCAGCGGGAAATAGATCATCTATTATGGGTTGCGACACTGAGGGATTCCATCGATGCGCATGATCCCAATTTCACGATTGAACTGGATCCTAACCGGTGTCAGCTGGGGCGTTGGTTAGGCGGTATTGAGCGAGATGAACTTGAAAAGACAATTCCAAAGCTTGCACCGGTCATTGCTGAGTTGGAGGATTATCATCGACAGCTGCACAACAGTGCCCGGACCATTCAGACTAACTTAACAGACGATTCGGATCATGCTGCGACGATCTTTCAAGATCAAACCCAGGTACATTTAGCGGAAATCAGGGCCAGGCTGGATACAATCAAGCAACAACTGCAGACCTTGGGAACTGAATCCACAGCAGATATTACCAACTCCATTGCCGCCAGCATTAATCGCAGCTGGATCATGCTGCTTTCAGCGGTAATTATCGGCCTTATGATGGCATTATTCAATACCCGCAGCATAACCAGGCCAATCCGGCTGTTGAACAACGCCATGCTTACAGCCAGCCGTGGCGACTTGACAGTCACGGTTGACTATGATGCCAATGATGAGACCGGGGTTATGGTTAAATCATTCAATAAAATGCTGGCTGGCCTCAATGATATGATCGGGGCATCGAAAAAAGCAGTTACTGAAACTGTGGCTTCCAGTCAAACCATGTCAGCGGCTGTTGAAGAACTGAGCTCGTCAATCGAGCAGGTGGCGGCCAGTGCTACTCAATTCGCCAGCAGTGTCACAGCCATCAGTGAGCACACGCAACGGATTAATGAAGAAGCGCAAGAGACTGGAAACATGGCCAGAGTCGGTACGGAGCGCATTACATCGTGTATGGAATCAATGCTGATGATTGAAGAAGCATCAGAAACGACGACCAAAGCCATTGCTAGCCTTAAGGAAGCAGCCGGGCAGATCGTCAAAATCGTACAAGTGGTGACAGATATCGCTGATCAGACCAATCTCTTGTCGCTCAATGCGGCCATCGAAGCTGCCCGGGCGGGGGAGTACGGCCATGGCTTTGCAGTTGTAGCTGAAGAAGTGCGCAAGTTAGCCGAGCAAACCAAATCCAGTCTGCAAGAGGTCAATCATTTGGTGGCCAACTTGGAGGTGCAGATGAATACAGCTGTCGAGTCCACCACTGTCAGTCGAGACAAGGTTCATCAAGGTACGGTGGTCGTCAAAGAAACCACCGATTCGCTGCAAAATATTGTCAAGAGAATCACCGACATTATGGAACAGTTGGAGATTATTAGCGATAGGACACAGGAGCAGGCTGCGCTCAGCCAGGAGATCGCTGCCATGACTGAAGAACAGTCAGCTGCGACTCACGGTATAGCTCATTCCTCTGTGGAGTTAGCCAACATTGCCCAGAATCTTGAAGATACTATTAAACGGCTGAATGTTTAATACTAAATACAAGGTCAAAGGGTGGAAGTATAGTGAGTAGACTACAAGTTGTAAAAATGTCCGCAGGCACCCAGCTGTTTGCCCAGGGTCAGGTACCAGAAGCCATGTATTTTGTCTTGCAGGGCACAGTCGAAATTGCGAATGGCCATACCGATTTGGTAGGCCAGGGCGCTTTGGTTGGAGCAGTGGCATATTTGAACCAGATTCCTTCCAGATACCGGGTCCGTTGTGTTACCGATGCTGACTTGTTCAAGTTGACTGAGACAAACATGATCACACTGTTCAGAAAGCATCCCCAAATTGGGTACAAGATTCTGCAATCGGTGGCGGCAGAAGTTGTGGGAGAAGAGCATAAGGCAGAGACTGCGGAAATCGAGGAGAAACCAATTCCTACTGATCTTGCTCAAGTGCTGCCACCCGACCATCCACAGTTCGCCGAAGTGGCACCAGAGACGTTTGACAGCTTCCTTTTGCATACTGAAGCAGTATGCCCTTTGTGCAAAACTAAGTTTCCCGGCGCAAGGGTCCGTGATTCCCGGCTGGTTACGGCTCGTGTCAATCCTGATTTTCGCATCATGTATGAAAGTATGGAGCCGTTGTGGTACTATATCTGGGTTTGCCCCCAGTGTGCATATGCGCATCCATATAAGCAGTTCACCAAGATCTCCCGGAAGCATTTGACTAGACTGGAAAAGGCAACCGGGGGTGCCAAACCCATCCAGTTTCAGTTCAGCCCCAGGCGCTCTCTCAACGAAGTATTCATTGCTTATTATCTGGCGCTAAATACGTTTAACCTGATCAATGCCGCGCCAGAGCAGTTTGGTAATTTATGGATGCGCCTTGTCTGGCTGTATGAAGATGCAAATGCTAAAGAGTGGGTGGAATATGCGGCACAGCATGCCCTCAAATATTTCGAAGAAGCCATGCTCACCGGCGATCGTGGTGAGGCCGGTGATCAGAAACTCTATATCCTCATTGCCGAACTGCATCAGCGATTGAGTGATAGAGAAGCAGCCTTACGGTGTCTTTTGGAGGCTGTCAATCTGCGCTATGGCAGTGAAGGCTACCGTAAACTGGCAGCCGACCGGATTCACGATTTGCGGGCAGACAGCCGCCAAACAGATTTGGGATAATTTATTCAGGGTGAGAGGAAAGTCCAGTTCTCCGTCGAATTAGAATATTTGCTTGGGGATGTAGCTCAGTGGGAGAGCGCCACATTCGCATTGTGGAAGTCGAGGGTTCGAATCCCTTCATCTCCACCATCTATGGCGTATTGACACTGCTTAACCAGGTTAACATAGTACTGGGAGTGATGCAGAGTGCCGCGTCGCAGAGGAATCATGTCAGATCGGCTAAAATATGAACTCGCCCAAGATCTGGGATTCTATGACAAGGTTAAAGACGGCGATTGGGGTAACATCACAACCAGAGATGCGGGTAACATGGTTAAGGCAGCCATTATCCGGGCTGAAAAGATGTTGGCTGAGGCTGATCAGTTACCGCAACGATAGGACGGGCTACACCCGTCCTTTCCTTTGCATATAGCGGGACAAGGTCTGCAGGATTCTCAGATCCGAGTACCCTTGTTTCCGCCATTTTTGCACTCGCTTGAAGATAGTTCTGTGGTGAAGGATTGTGCATTTTTCGCAAGCCCAAACACGGCGTTCAACACCACTGCGATCACGGTAATAATACCAATACCCACCCAGCTCAGTCAGTTCCAGCCGTGAACATTCCTCATAGAACGGGCAGTAGCAGGTGCGGCAATCATATTCGCTGTCTGGGATTCCTTGATGGCACGGGTAGTAATAGCAGAGTTTGCGCAGGTTCAGGTTTTTGGGATTGAGCTTGATTTTCTTCATGGCAGTTTAATCCTTAAGTCCTCAGTGGATCTGTAATTATTAAATAAATGATTCGTGATTTGACAGCTGATTCCTTGAGAACCATCTATTGACGCTTCTATTGAACAATGATATTGTGAAGTTAGCTGTTTTCCGTGGTGAAGGAGTGGATGCAATGATCACAATGGAACATGTGAACAAAACCTACCCAGGTGGAGTCAAAGCTGCCGACAATCTGTCTTTGACTGTGCCGAGCGGTGAGATCTTTGGCTTCTTAGGTCCGAACGGGGCTGGGAAGACTACCGCCATCAAAATGATGACCGGAATTCTAAATCCAGACAGCGGTGTGATCAAGATTAATGGGATTGATATCGCCGAAAACCCATTGGAGGCCAAAAAGCAGATTGGCTTTGTGCCGGATAACCCCAACATGTTTTTGCGGCTCAAGGGAATAGAATACTTGAACTTTATGGCTGATATCTATGATGTCCCCCTGGATGAACGCAAAGACAGGATCAGCGATCTCTGCAGCCGCTTTGAAATGACCAATGTCTTGCGAGATTCGATCCAAAGCTATTCCCACGGCATGCGGCAAAAGATCATCATCATTGGTGTGCTGCTGCACCAGCCTTCAGTGTGGATTCTCGACGAACCAATGACCGGGCTTGACCCCCGATCCTCATTCTTGCTGAAAACAATGATGCGCGAACATGTGGACAATAACAAAACCTTGTTTTTTTCCACCCATGTGCTTGATGTGGCGGAAAAAATCTGCGACCGGATTGCTATTATCAACAAGGGAAAAATCTTGTTTACAGGCACCATCGACGAAATGCGCGAACATTTTCGCAGGAATGCTTCATTAGAGAGTATGTTCCTGGAGTTGACTGATAATGAAAAATAAGACTTTGGTTTTGACCAGAGCGTTACTGAAAAATGGCGGAGGGTTTGGGTTCAATCTCAAGAACAAATGGTCCTTGATTTTGCTGATCATCATACTTGTTTGGTCAGTACCTGCCACCCTTTTTGGGTATGTCCAGATGATTTCCTTCCTTTACGAAGGCTTGGCCACTATTGGTCAGGAAGGAGTGTTATTGAGCTGGGGTTTGGTAGTCGGTTCCTTGATGGTATTTGTCTTTGGCATTTTTCATGTCCTCAGCAGTTTCTATTTCGCTAATGACATCGAAAACCTCCTGCCGCTGCCTGTCAGGCCGCGGCAGATTGTGGGAGCAAAATTTCTGGTTGTAGTATTGTGGGAATACCTGCTTCTCTGTTTTAGCTTTCTACCGCTCTTGATTTACTATGGCATCCGTCAGGGTAGCGGGGTATTGTATTATCTCTATGGATTAATAATCCTGATTTTCATGCCGATCATGCCTTTGGCATTGGGTGCGCTCTTGGTCATGCTGATCATGCGGGTAACCAATCTAACCCGGTACCGGGAGTTGTTGAAAATCATTGGAGGGACCTTTGCTGTCTTGTTGGGCTTGACAGTCAGCTTCTCGATGCAAAGATTAAACCAGATTACCCCGGAAGAAATCGGTGAACTGCTGCAGGCGGGCAGCAATTCGTTGGCGCTGCTGCAGACCAAATTATTCCCCACAGTCAAGTGGGCAGTACAGGCACTGCTGCACTTTGAAATTGCAGCAGGCTTGACCAATCTCTTGATTTTCATTGGTTTGTCTGTCGCGATCTTTGCAGCTTTGCTGTTTTTAGCTGAGCTGATTTACTTCAAAGGTGTAGTCGGGATTTCTGAATCAAGTTCCCGCCGTCATGTGGTCAGAGAAGATGATCTCCACCGGCTGGTCAAGCAGCGGTCGGCACTTACATCATACTTGTTGAATGAAATCAGGCTGCTGGTGCGGACACCGGTCTACTTCCTGAATTGTGTTTTAATGAATTTCTTGTGGCCTTTGTTTTTAATCTTTTCGTTTGTCTTTGTCCCCGATGAAGGATCTACAGCTGGGATGCTGGCAAGCCTGGCTGATGTCGTAAACGATCCGAATCAAATGGGAACAGTGTTAGGCGTTGTTCTGGCTGTTCTGGCGTTTGTCGGCGGTTCAAATGGTATCACAGCAACATCAATTTCCCGTGAAGGACAGGAATTATACGTTAAGCACTATATTCCAGTCAGCTACAGCAAGCAAATAATCGCCAAGCTTTTATCCGGGATTGTGATCGGGTATGCCGGGGTTGTTGTGATGATTGTACCCCTTTCCATTTTGTTGAAAGCCCCACTTTACTTTGTCGCCATTCTTTTGATTTTAGGGCTCTTGCCGCTGACACTGACATCCATGGCGGGATTGCTGTTCGATCTGTTCAATCCCAAACTAGAATGGGACAGCGAGCAAAAGGCTGTGAAGCAGAACGTCAACGTCTTTTACAGTATTCTGTTCAGCACTGTAATAGCCATTATAATGATAGCAGTCACCTTTGTCTTCAAGTTAAGCCTGGCCTGGGCATTACTGGTACTGCCATCGATTCTCTTGGTCATTTGTCTTGGCCTTTATTATCTTTTACGCTCGCATGGGATTCGTAGATTCAAAGCCCTCGAAGGATGATTTTGACTCATGGTGCCCATTCTTTACGAAGACAACCATCTACTGGTGGTGGAAAAGCCGGCCAATATTCTCTCTCAAGCTGACCGCACCGGTGATCCTGATATGCTCAGTCTGTTAAAAGAGGACTTGAAAAGGCGCTACAACAAGCCGGGAAATGTCTACTTGGGTTTGGTGCATCGTTTGGACCGGCCCGTTGGCGGCATCATGGTGTTTGCCAAGACGTCAAAGGCTGCAGCTCGCCTGTCGAGGCAGATTGCTGATGGTAGTTTCGAGAAGATCTATCTGGCAGTCCTTTCAGGAATCCTACCCCAGACTTCAGGGCAATTGGTGCACTTCTTGAGAAAGGATTCCTCGAGAAACATGATCACTGCCACATACAATGAGGTGCCCGGCAGTAAAAAGGCTGTTTTGGACTACCAGGTGCTGGGTTACAGCGGGAATCGCACTTTAGTACGGGTTGATCTAAAAACGGGGCGTCCGCACCAGATTCGTGTGCAGTTTGCTGCGGAAGGTTATCCCCTGGTAGGGGATCGCAGATATGGTATCCGGCCCACACAGCAGATGCCGATTGGGTTGTGGGCGCACCAGATTGGGTTTAACCACCCAACTCTGCGGGATTGGCTTGTTTTTAGCCTTGACCCGCCAAAAACCAAGCCTCCTTGGGATGGGTTCGATTGGAGTCAGATTAGGGTGGTGTAATGATGAGCGCAGGACAAAAGCCAGTGATTGTAGTCAGCAAATGCCTTGGATTTGCAGTCTGCCGCTACAACGGTGTACCGCTTGAAGCAGAATACATGCAGGAATTGGCTCAGTTTGTCGATCTGATCCCTGTCTGTCCCGAAGTGGAGATTGGGCTTCCGGTGCCCCGTGATCCGATTTGGGTGATTCAAACTGATGAGGGTAAAAGACTGGTCCAGCCAACCACAAAGAGGGATTTGACCGACTTAATGGTGGGCTTTGCTGAACGTTTTGCCGCGGATCTTGAATATGTTGACGGATTTATCCTCAAGAGCCGGTCTCCGTCATGCGGAATTAGCGACTGCAAGCTTTTTAATAAACCGTCATTGGATCGGCAGATTGGTGTGACCAGCGGATTCTTTGCCGCCAAAGTCATGGAGCGGTTCCCCGGTTGTGCCTTTATTTCTGAAAAAGGGATGCTTGACCCTAAAGCCAGGCAGGAGTTCTTGCAGCAGGTCTTTGAATCAGCCCGGAAGCGGGCAGTAAATTCCATGGAATAAAATGGTTGATTACGGGAAATAATTGATTTAGCTTTGCTAACGAGATGGGTATGACACGACCCATCTTTTTTTGTTTGCCAAATTTCGCTAATAAAATCAGCCGATTTGGGAAAAGCTCTACCTAAGGATGGTTATAGGTGGTGACTTCATGAGAATATTGGTCTTATCTTGGGAATACCCACCCAAGCTGATTGGCGGTTTGGCGCGAGCTGTGGCGGATCTGTCGGAAGCACAGGCTGCACGGGGCCACGAGGTTTGTGTAATCACCAGTAATTACCCTCAGGGCAGGAACAGCGAGATTCGGGCTCATGTCCGGATCGAGCGAGTGGATTCCCATCATCCCCAGCCTCTGAACTTCCTCGATTCCGTTTTTTACTTCAATTACCAGGTTGTTGAAAGGGCTTTGCAGCTGTGGAACCAAGGATGGCATTGGGATCTGGTTCATGCCCACGACTGGTTGGTGGGCCATGCTGCCAAGATTCTCAAGCATGGTTTTGGCCTGCCGATGATTGCTACCATCCATGCTACCGAGTGGGGACGCAACAATGGCTTACATAATGATCTGCAGCGGCATATCAGTGATGTGGAATGGTGGCTGACCTATGAAGCGTATGCCGTGATTTGCTGCAGTTTTTACATGTGCGGTGAACTGCAACGCATATTCCAAGTTCCTCAAGACAAACTATTTGTAATACCTAATGGAGTCAAAGCTGAACAATTTGAGAGCGCAGTTCCGGATCTGGTAGGTTTTAGAAGCAAGTATGCCCGCCCTGATGAAAAGCTTGTTTTTTTTGTAGGGCGCCTAGTTCATGAAAAGGGAGTCCAGGTGCTGTTGGATGCAGTGCCCAAAGTTTTGTCCCGGGTACCCAACACTAAATTCATCATTGCCGGAAAAGGGCCGAACGAAAAGGAGCTGCAGCATCGCGCTGCAGCCATGGGAGTGGCGGACCGGGTCATTTTTACAGGATTCGTGGATGATTTGACCCGCAATAGTTTCTACCGTACAGCCGAGGTGGCTGTATTTCCCAGTTTATATGAACCGTTTGGAATTGTAGCACTGGAAGGGATGGCTGCCGGCACTCCAGTGGTCGTCAGCGATATCGGCGGTTTTGCCGAGATAATTCAGCATGGCAAAAACGGGCTGACAACTTACACCGGCAACAGCCAGTCGCTGGCAGACAATATCGTGGCTGTGCTGGAAGCGCCAGCGCTTGCCAAAAAACTGCGGGATCAAGCTTATGAAGATGTGATCACCAAGTATCAATGGAGTCAGATTGCCGCCCAGACTGAACAGGTATATTATCAGATTCTCAATCAACGGGAAATGCAGGACGAAAGGGATATGCATAGCCGCATGACCAATCTGATTCGCTATGATCGCTATCAAAAAACCGGTGATTATCTGGACCAAATTATGGCCACAACCTATGAGAGATCAAGGAGGGACCCCCAATGAAGGCAGTAATCATGGCCGGCGGCGAAGGGACGCGCTTAAGGCCCCTTACTTGCACTATGCCTAAACCAATGGTACCAGTAGTAAACAAGCCCATGATGGAACATATTCTTGATCTCCTCAAAAAACACGGGTTTCGGGAAATTGCCAGTACACTGTGGTATCTACCGGAGATGATCGAAGGGTATTTTGGCGACGGTAGCGACTATCAGGTAGCTATGCACTATTTTGTGGAAACCAAACCTCTGGGGACTGCCGGGAGTGTTAAAAACGCTCAACGTTTTTTGGATCAGCCTTTCATTGTTGTCAGCGGCGATTGCCTTACGGACATTGATTTAAGTGCTGCTGTGGAATTCCACCGCCAGAAAAGGGCACTGGCAACTTTGGTATTGACCAGGGTAGCCAATCCCCTCAGTTATGGAGTGGTCATCACCAACGACGAAGGCAGGATCACCCAGTTTTTGGAAAAGCCTTCCTGGAGCGAAGTCTTCAGCGATACAGTCAACACAGGGATCTATATTCTGGAACCGGAAGTTCTGGATGCCATTCCCGATCAAGAAAAGTATGATTTCAGCCAAAACTTGTTTCCAAAGCTCTTGGCGCAACAGGCTCCTCTTTATGGATATGTGGCTGAGGGTTATTGGTCGGACGTGGGCAATCTTGAGGTATATCGGCAGGCGCAGCTGGACTGCCTTGATGGCAAAGTCAAAGTCGAACTCTCTGTGCCCAAACAATCTCAAAACTGGATTGCAGCTGATGCTGTCGTTGCCGATGATGTCCAGATAACCGGCCCTGTTTATATTGGCAGTGGTGTTAGAATCGGGCCCAGCTGCCGCTTGGGCGCCTATACCGTAATTGGCGATCATTCCCAGTTGGATGCCGGCGTGGACATTAAGCGGACCACTATCTGGCAGCGGGTCAAAATTGGTGCCGAAAGCGAGCTCCGGGGAGTAATCCTGGCTCATAATAGCTGTCTGGGGGCAAACACTAAAGCCTATGAAGGCAGTGTCATCGGGGAGAAAACTCTGGTTGGCGCTCAAACTACCATTGATCCCAATGTTAAGATCTGGCCGTGCAAACAGATAGCCAAAGGTTCCCGTTTGACCCAAAGTGTGGTCTGGGGTTTTCAAAACGAACCGGCTTTGTTTGCAGCGACTGGCGTCAAGGGCGATATCCGCAGCTCGTTGACGCTGGAGATGATCGTCAAATTTGGACTAGCTTACGGCAGTTTTCTCGGCAAGGGGAAATCGGTCATTGTCAGTGCCGATCCCAGCAGTGTTGGCAGGCTGGCTAAACGAACATTGACTTGTGGCCTGATGGCGGCTGGAATTAACGTCTACGACGTGGGTACGGTATCTGGAAACCTGACTCGGTTCGGCGTTGCCCATATTCAGGCTCAAGGTGCGCTCCACTGCCAGGCTGTACCTGATCACCAAAATTTGGTAAACATCCAGTGCTGGGATCATCAGGGCTATTGGCTGTCAAAGGCAGATCAACGCAAGATTGAGAATATTTTCTGGCGCGAGGATTTCCCACGGGCTGGCAGTGATCAGCTGGGCAACCTGGCGTTTATCCCGGGATTGATTAAGCAGTATATTGCCAGTGTGGCCAAATTATACGCCCCGCATCTCAAGGGTTACCGGCTGAAGATTGATGCTGACGAGCAGGAACTGGCCAAACTAGTAAAACAGTTTCTGGAAACAGCCGGCTGCAAATTCACCGATCTCGATCCTGAACTGATTATCCGCATTGAGGGTGATCAATGGGAAGTAGCCGACCGTTACGGGGCCACCCTCACAGGTGATCAGTGGTGGGAGTTGTTTGTCCATGGGCAAAAACTGCGCCGGCAGAACAAGGTGGCGATCCCGGCCCATGTTTCCAGTCATGTTGCCAACACTGCCAAGGCATATGACATGGAAGTTGCCTGGACCAAAACCGACCCCAGGGCCTGGATGGAGGTTGCTTCGGAACTCGGCAATATTCAGCTGGATGACAGCACTAACACTGAATACTTCCCTTATATTGAGCCGGTGGTCACACTGGGAGAAGCTTTAAGTTTCTTACGAACAGCCAACAAACCTTTGCATGAGGTTTGTTCACAGGATCGGAACCGTGTCCACAAAAGCGTTTTTTGCCCATGGGAGAGTATCGGCAAGGTGATGCGCAGCATGATTGTGACAGCTGATCCCACGCGAACAGACTTTCTTGATGGCATCCGGTATCACTCTGATAAGGGTTGGGCTTTTATTGTTCCGGATGGAGATGAACCGCTGTTTCACATCTACAGTGAAGCAGGCACAAGCGAAGAAGCTGATGCACTGGCGCAAGCTTGGGCAGAACGGATTGAAAACATTCTTTTAGGAGGAGGAGCATAATTTTGAACACACACCATCAAGCTTCAGCTATACCTCCTTTGCCTGTGAGCTATGGCACACCGCATTTGGTGTGTCTGGTCAAGAACATACATTGGGTTTATGTCTTTTGGGAATTGACTGAAGAACAGCTGCAGCAGGCAGTTTCGGATTTGGGAGGAGATAACACTTACCGTAAAGTATTGCGGGTCTGGAAGGGACAAAGCCCTCAGCGGCAGATTGTGTATGATGTGACGATTGAGTCCATGCTCGGGGCTCAATATTTGTATCTGCCTGATCCTGGCAATTATTACCAAATGGAAATTCTGTTGATTGGAGCGAACCGAACCGTCTCGTTGCTGGCATCCAACTTTATTATTACGCCTTTCGGCCAGGTCAGTGACGAAGAAGATCTGCAATGGGCTTCCATTGATCAGCTTTACCGGCAGTATGAAAGCGCTATGAGGCAAACATATATGGCTTCACCGCAGTTGTGGCATATTTCCAGTCCAATCCAAAAACCACCGCCTCCAGCTCAAGAGTTGAACCTGAGCCTTGATACAGAGGTCATCATCTACGGCAAAGCTACCCCTGGTGCCTTAGTGTATGTCCAGGGTGAACCGGTTACCATTAACCATGACGGTTCGTTTACATTAAGATATGCCTTGTCGGAGGGCTGCTCAGTTTTCCCCATCAAAGCCGTGAGCAGGGACGGCTCTCAAGTACGTTCGGTTGTGACACTGGTCACGAGAGAAACTTATTAGAAAGGGTTTTTGCTGTGACAGAGGCAAAAGGAATTTTGGCCATTATCCTCCACGCTCACCTTCCATATGTCCGTCATCCTGAGCGGGAGCGGACTTTGGAGGAGTTGTGGTTGTTTGAGGCAATTACTGAAACGTATCTGCCGCTGCTGTCCATGTTTGAGCGGCTGGCTAAGGATCAAGTCCCATGCAGGATCACAATGTCAATTACGCCAACCTTGGGCTCAATGCTCAAGGATCCGCTGTTGGTCGATCGTTATGTCAGCCACCTCGATCGGATGATCGAATTGGCTGAAAAAGAACTGGAACGGACTCGCTTTCAACCCCAGTTTTACCCTCTAGCTCAGATGTACCACAAGCTGTTTCGCAATGGACGGGAAGCATTTGCAGACAAGTATGGCGGCAACCTGGTAGCAGCCTTTGCCAAGCTGCAAGAAAAGGGTTTGCTGGAAATAATTACATCAGCTGCCACCCATGGGTATCTGCCTTTGATGGATCGCAGCCAGGCAATCGAAGCCCAGATCAATGTGGGTGTCAATTGGTACCGTGAGCATTTTCACCGAGATCCGGAAGGGTTCTGGTTACCAGAGTGCGGTTATGCGCCCGGTATTGATCAGATCTTGCATAAGTATGGAATCAAATATGTTATTCTCGATACCCATGGCGTGATGCACAGCCGCCCGAAACCTCGTTATGCCATGTTTGCCCCCATATTGTCCCAGTCAGGCGTGGCGTTTTTTGGACGGGATCTGGAAAGCTCAAAACAGGTTTGGAGTTCTACAGAAGGCTACCCAGGTGATTACAATTACCGCGATTTTTACCGCGACATCGGCTATGATCTGGAATATGATTATGTGAGGCCGTATCTCTACAGCGATCATCGGGGCCATACCGGGATCAAGTATTATAAAATAACAGGCAAGACCGATGACAAACAACCCTACTGCCCTCAAGCTGCATTGGAAACGGCAGCCCTGCATGCCGGAAACTTCATGTTCAACCGGGAAAAGCAGGTGGAATATCTCTGTCAACATATGGATCGGGAGCCAATAATCGTTGCTCCCTACGACGCTGAGTTGTTTGGCCATTGGTGGTTTGAAGGCCCACAGTGGCTGGAATACTTGATCCGCAAGATCGCCTTTGATCAAAAAACAATTAAATTGGGTACTCCCGGGGAATACTTAAAACGATATCCGGTTAATCAAGTTGCCCAGCCATCTATGTCCAGCTGGGGGTTTAACGGTTACAGCGAGGTTTGGCTTGATGATGCCAATGACTGGATTTATCGTCATCTCTCCATGATCACCCAGGCCATGATCGATCTGGCCTATGCCGAGACTAGTGATGATTTGATCTACCGGGCTTTGAATCAGGCTGCAAGAGAAGTGCTCCTTGCTCAAAGCAGTGACTGGGCATTTATCATGAAGGCAGGCACGATGACTGAATACGCCGTTATGAGAACACACCAGCATGTTCACCAGTTTTGGCAGCTCGAACAACAAATCCGTTCAGGCAGAATCGATGTTCAATATTTATCCGCATTGGAGGGTAAAGACAACATCTTCCCCAACCTCGATTATCGCGTTTTTCGAGAAGGAGTTGCGGCTGAAATCTTAGCACAGATTAGTTAGAAGGAGTGACACTGATGGGGACCTACGGTCATCGTAAACCAATGGTAGCTTATTTTTGCATGGAATTTGGTTTAGATGAAAGTTTTCCGATTTATTCCGGGGGATTAGGGGTCTTGGCAGGCGACTTGTTGAAATCAGCAAAGGACCTTGATCTACCGTTTGTGGGAGTAGGAATTCTTTGGGATGAAGGTTATACCGACCAGTTCATTGACAAGGATCACCGGCCCTACGACTGCGCCCAGGAATATGCCCGGGACCACCTGGTTGATACCGGTGTGACAGTTACGGTTCAGGTGCGGAATCAAGATGTTAAATGCAAGGTCTGGAAAACAGAGAAGTTTGGCAATGTGCCGTTGTATCTGTTGGATGCAAGTGTTGATCAGGAGAACGCCTGGATCACCAGGCAGCTCTATTACGGTGACGGCCAGGATCGGGTAGCTGCTGAAATTGTCCTTGGTATTGGTGGAGTAAGGGCACTCAGAGCACTAGGGATCGAGGTGGATATTTACCATCTTAATGAAGGACACGCCGTATTCTGCGGTTTTGAACTGATTCGCGAGCACATGCGGCAAGGGAAGACATTTGAACATGCCTGGGAGGCTGCCAGGCAGCAGATCGTCTTTACTACCCATACTCCGGTCATGGCCGGAAATGAAGAACATTCACATGATCTATTGCGTTTCATGGGAGCTTACAACGGTTTGGATTATAATCAAGCAGTTCAAATCGGCGGCGATCCCTTCAACATGACTGTGGCCGGTTTGCGCCTAAGCTATATTGCCAATGGTGTCTCGCAGCTCCACGGCATGACAGCCCGTTCCATGTGGCGAGGTAATCACGGGACTTCACCAATTATTGCCATTACCAATGGAGTGTACCAAAAGACCTGGCAGCATCCGCAAATTGCCCAGATTTACCAAACACAAGGCAATCTGTGGCGGCCGCACATGACTGCCAAGCGCCAGCTGATCAAGTACATTGAAGACAAGACCGGTGTCAGGCTTGATCCGGACAATATTGTCATAGGATTTGCCCGGAGATTTGCTGCCTATAAACGGAGCGGACTTATTTTCCACAATATGGGAATAATCGAACCTTTATTGAGAGACCGAGCGGTGCAAGTTGTCTTTGCCGGTAAGGCTCATCCCTTGGATGATGTGGGCAAACAAATTGCCGGAAACTTAATGGAATATGTGGAGCGTTATCCTGAAAGTGTAGTCTTTCTGGAGAACTACCACATGGGTATTGCCAAACTGCTGGTTTCCGGATGCGATGTCTGGCTAAACACCCCCCAAAGGCCGTTGGAAGCATCTGGGACATCAGGGATGAAAGCTGCCCTTAACGGTGTTTTAAACTTGAGCATCCTTGATGGCTGGTGGCCTGAAGGCTGTGTCCATCGTGAAAACGGTTGGCAGATCGGGGGCGGTTATGAAGGCCCCGAACAGACTCGGGTTGATGCGGCAAGCCTCTATGATGTACTGCTCAATGAAGTGATTCCCACTTACTATGAGAATCGTAAAAGATGGGTTGAGATGATGAACAAGGCGATTGCCATGGCTGAAAACCGGTTCACCATGGATCGGACGCTCACTGAGTACTACAATCTCATGTACCAGCCAGCCACAACTCTCAAGGATATCAAGAAGCAGGTGTTCAATGTAGCAGAGATCGACGATGCTCATACTCAAGAACTTCCTCAGCCGGTCCACGTCTAACCTTTAAAGGCACCTGGCCCACCAGGTGCCTTTTCAAATAGAGGGTTTTACCATCACGCGTAGAAAACAGCATCAGGTGATGGTAGATGGATCGAACAAGTTTTTACAATAAGCTAAATCAGGATTTGACGGCCCTAATCGGGGATGAAACCGATGCTGTTGCCAATCTGGCAAATGCCAGTTCCCTCCTGTTTAGCCGGCTGCCGGATCTTAACTGGGCGGGGTTTTATTTATTGAAAGGCGGCGAATTGGTTATAGGCCCGTTTCAGGGTAAGCCGGCATGTATCCGGATTGCGGTCGGCAAAGGAGTATGTGGAACTGCTGTGGCTGAAAAGCGGACCATCCTTGTGCCGGATGTGCACGAGTTTGCAGGCCATATTGTCTGTGATCCGGACTCCCGTTCAGAAATTGTGGTTCCCATAATCTCAGAGGAAAAGGTCCGAGGCGTACTGGATATTGACAGCCCAAAACTGAACCGTTTTGATGACGTAGATCAAAACGGTTTAGAGCAGTTCGTTCAGATTTTGGAAACACGCATTCTCTGGGAACAAATTACAGACTAGTAGAGGGTATCGCCGTGGATTACCGAGAGGCTGCGCCCGAAGATTTTGGCGAAGGCTTTTTCCCGGCGCTGTGCATCGTTGATTTCCAACTCTGCATTAGATTTGGCGTGAATGGTAATCAGGCACTTATCTTCAAGCACTTCGGCCTTGATCCGTGTGACCGTTCCTGTTTGGCTGCGGTCGAGTGCGTGGGCGATCTGGAGTAGAATGGCCAGTTTCTTGATCAAGTCTATGTCTTCTGCCAATAAAGGCCCGTTAGTCACATATTGGTCAATATTGGCAAGATAAAGGTCGTCATGGGAAGCGGCAACATATGCAGCAATAACCCTTTCGCGATGGGTTAGCCCGTGCACCGGAGCGTTAAGCAGCATATACAGTGTATGCTTGTCGCGCCCTTCCACATCGATTACACTGCCGATTTCATGAAGCAGGCTGGCAATCAGCAACAACCGCCGTTCAAATCCATTCAAGCCGTGGAGCTTGTAAATCTGGTCAAATAAAGTGACTGCCAGATTGGAAACCCGGCGCAAATGGTTCTCTTCGAGCCGGTAGTAGAGGATCAAATTGTCGATGTGGTGCGTAATTACACTTAACACAATGGGATCTTTGGTATAACGGTGCAGATACTCATAGAGCAGCCCGTCTCGAATACTGGTTGTACTGATAATAATCTGCTGACGTCCGCTGACTTCCATCAAGCACTTGATAGCTGCCGTACCCGCCACAATAATATCAGCCCGGGCACGTTCCAGACCGGGTACAGTCAGGCGCTCCTCCAAGGTCATCTGCGACAGCTGCTGATAGCAGTTTTTGACATCTTCGTAATCCAATTCAAAGGCATCGGTGATATCGGGAACATAGTCCTTTGCTTTACGGACAACCCTGGCCAGCGAGCGGAATGTGCCGCCAACTCCGATTATCGGGTGATTGCCCTGAATCCACGGCAGTGATCGGTATGTGCGGGTCAAGTCCTTTTCCAGTTCCTGCAAGTGCTTATAATCCGGCCGATCCATGGTTTTGTAAGTATTGGTCAAAGTGACAGAACCGAATGGCAGATGATTAGAGTTTTCCAGCATCCGGTCGACAAAAGAAACCAGTTTTACTGATCCACCGCCCAAATCAGCGATCAGCCCGGATGTTTGGGGCATAGTGTTAATTGTACCAAGATATCCGTAGTACGCTTCTTCTTCACCGGACAAGACTTTGAAGTCCAAATTGGTCTCCTGTTTGATCCGTTCCATGAAAATCTTGCGGTTGCTGGCCTGGCGGGCTGCTGCGGTGGCTACAGTAATCAGATGGTCGACACGGCGTGTCTTGCACAACCGGACGAAAAGATGGATGGTCTCGATGGCATAGTGCATTGCTTTTTCTGAAAGCAATCCGTTCTCATCTATATCTGAAATGAGGCGTACCGTCTCTTTGAGATTTTCCCTTTGGTAATAGGCGCGATTGTCATCGACTTCGACAATCACTAAGCGAACCGAGTTAGAACCCAGGTCAATAATGCCAATTCGTTCCATGTGCCAGACCCCTTTTCAATTATTCAACACATATTTACCATATTTTAACAAAGATAGATTGGAATAGCAACATTAATTCCCTCAATAATATTATACGATTTGGGTTCCCTAATCGCAAGGGATCCACTTTTGCTTCTGTTGACATTGATCTACCCGAAGTGTATAATTTGAGTAAAGAAATAATAATTATCTGTTTTTGCATGCGAGAGGAGGCCTTTTGATGGAAATAACAAAAAAAGCTGAGTATGCCATCAGTGCCCTCCTGGAATTGGCGATGAATCCTGGTCAATATATTTCGTCCAAAGAAATCGCTTTTCGTCAAAATATCCCAGCCAATTTTCTACCCCAGATTGTGGCCTTGTTGGGAAACAGAGGATGGGTTGAGGGAATGCGCGGGCCCGGCGGAGGCGTGCGTTTGACTGGTGATCCCCACAAGATCAGCGTATTGGAGATTGTAGAATTGATCGAAGGTCCGATCGCGATTACTAAGTGTTTGTCCATTGGGGGGAGCTGTACAAAAGAGGATAATTGTCCCTTGAATCCGGTGTGGAAAAAGGCCCAGAATGCCATGTTGGCAGTTTTATCCCAAACTACGCTGGCAGATGTTTTGGAAATCAGTAGATTGAAAAACACAGGAGGATGAAGGTATGGAAAAATGGGAATGTACAGTATGCGGCTATGTCTACGATCCAGAAGTCGGCGACCCCACCCAGGATATTGAACCAGGAGTGGCATTTGAAGACTTGCCGGATGACTGGGTATGCCCAGACTGTGGTGTTGGGAAAGATATGTTTGAAAAACTCAGCTGATAAAGGAGGAATCGCTAGACAATGGCTAATCCGCATGTAGACCATGATCTCTGCATTGGATGCGGGCTTTGCGCAGAGATTTGTCCTGATGTTTTTTACATGAATGATGACAATTTGGCAGATGTTGTGGATGGTGCTGATTGCGACGCGGCCGGGTGCTGCCAGGAAGCAGCAGATTCCTGTCCAGTAGACGCCATTTCACTATAGGATTCGCCTGGATTGGGCCCCTAACCGGGGCTTTTTTGATTGATTACTAAGGTACAAGGATTGATTTGGCAAGCTGTCCAAAACTCCACCTGCTTATCTTCCGAGTTAACTGGGCAAATTAAACGTGCACCGGAATTTAAGGAGGTGAAGATGATGGCATTAGGTTCAAGCAGTTCTAATAAGAAAGTGATACCGCAAGCGATTCAGGCTATGAATCAGTTCAAGTACGAAGTAGCTACCGAGTTAGGCATCAATCCTGAGTACAAAACGGGCTATTGGGGTAACATTTCATCCCGTGAATGTGGAGCGGTAGGAGGACATATGGTCAGAAGGATGATTGCTGCTGCTGAGCAATCATTAGCCGGCCAAGGCGGCCAGGCCAACTTCCGCGCCGGTTTTCCTCAGGAGCCGAACACACAAGCTTAACAATTGAACAATTGAATCTCAGGCAGCCCTGATTGGGCTGCCTGGCTTTTGTTGAGGGATATTACCAGGCTAAAGCGCAAACACGCTGGTTATACTAGCAGTGGGAGACCGAAGGAGGTGACATGATGGCACGAGGCAGCAAGAGTAGAAACCGAAAGGTGATCCCCGAAGCTGCTCAGGCTATGGAGCAGTTCAAATACGAAGTAGCCAGTGAGTTAGGCATCAATCCTGAGTATAAATCAGGATACTGGGGAAATATTTCTTCTCGTGAATGCGGTGCTGTGGGGGGACATATGGTTCGCAGGATGATCGCCGCTGCAGAACAATCGCTCATCAATCAGCAGGGTGGATTCGGCCTGGAGCCAGATGCCCAAGGAAAACAACCATAGGTCTCTTCGGCTCAGTAGTGTAGTGTAGAAAACAAGCTCCAGCAAGTAAGTTGTTGGAGCTTGACTTTTCCCCTCTATATTCTGTATAATCAAAGCGTGTGAGGGTTTCAGATGCATGAGTATTTTATGGAACAGGCGATCATTGAGGCAAAAAAGGCGCTTGAGTATGATGAAGTGCCTGTTGGTGCTGTAATTGTGCTTGGTGACGAAATTGTTGGCCGAGGTTTCAACCAGCGGGAAATGCTGGCGGATCCTACTGCCCATGCCGAGATGATTGCCATCAGAGAGGCAGCCCGGCATTTAGGGAGTTGGCGATTGACAAATACCCGCTTGTATGTTACATTAGAGCCCTGCCCGATGTGTGCCGGCGCCATTGTCAATGCCCGGATTCACACCTTAATTTACGGAGTGATTGATCCCAAAGCCGGTGCAGTTTCATCTTTGATGAATCTTGTGCAGGATCCCCGGTTAAATCACCGGGTGGAAGTAATCGAAGGTATCTGCGGGGAAACCTGCGGTAAGCTGCTTAAGGACTTTTTCAGCAGCTTGAGGAAACAAGCCAAGAATAATCAGGAGAGGTGACAGAGCGGCCGAATGTGGCGGTCTCGAAAACCGTTGGACGCTTTACGTGTCCCGTGGGTTCAAATCCCACCCTCTCCGCCAGATGCTAAATATGGAAACCGTGGAGAGATGCTGGAGCTGGCTGAACAGGCACGACTGGAAATCGTGTAGGGGTGATAAGCCCCTCGAGGGTTCGAATCCCTCTCTCTCCGCCATTTGATGATAGACAACCGCTGAGCCGGTTGTTTTTTGCTTTAACCTTTCCTCTTCTGGGTAAACTATGCTCAAGAAGACTGGGCCCAGGGAGGTGAATGGATGACTGTAAAAACCAGACTTGAAAAAACAATTGCCGATGCTGAAAGCTTAAGCAGTCAGTTGAAAAACCATGCTCTGGAAACTGAACAACCAGATGTCAGTGAGATGTTTTCGTCCATGTCCGAGCAGATCGAAGAGATGCTTCCCCGTCTCAAAGGGAGATTGGCACACATCAAGGATGAGGAACCTCAATACCGCTGATTAGGCAATCGAGGAGCCATTGGAGGCTCCTTTTTTGATCCGGATTGCCATTTGCAGGGATTCTCTCGACAATTTTTGAATTAATTAATGGCAAATGTATCGGTGGATCTCGGGCACGGCTTCTCCGGAACAGACCGGTAAAATACCCCTTTAACAGCTTAACAGCAGGCTTATCTTGACATTGCATTCCACATTAGATATAATGTTGATGCCGTGCTAG
>DUVS01000020.1 GCA_012840925.1 Bacillota bacterium | reverse complement strand
GCCGAAACCAGATTAAGTCTGGTTTTCTTTATTTTTCGCCCACGATCTGTAATTCGGGCTGTAGATCCACGTCGAATTTGGCTTTAATTGTTTTTTGAATATGGGCGATTAATTCCAACACATCCTGAGCAGTGGCGCTGCCAGTGTTGACTATGAAACCAGCGTGCTTGGTGGAAACCTGTGCACCACCAATCTGGTAACCTTTTAGATTTGCTGCTTCAATCATTGAACCTACATAGTGCCCCGGTGGCCGTTTAAAGGTACTGCCGGCACTAGGCTGATCCAGCGGCTGGTGCGCTATGCGCCTTGCCTGCAGTTCCTTCATTGCCTTCAAAATCTCATCTTTGTTACCAGGCTTAAGCTGAACTACAGCTTCAGCTACTATTACTCTGTCAGTTTGAACGCGACTGTGGCGGTAACCGTAGTTAAAGTCGGCTTTTCTCCAGACCCCAACTTCATCCGCAGTTACCCAGGTGATTTCCTCAATTAGTGGCCCGATTTCACCACCGTAGGCTCCAGCATTCATATAGATGGCTCCGCCAAGGCTGCCGGGAATACCTACGGCAAATTCAAGCCCCGTCAGGCTGTGATGCGCAGCTAATTTGCTAAGTGAGCTAAGCAGACAGCCTGCTGTAGCCCGGATTTTTGCTCCAACCACATGGGCCTGGGCGAAATGCTCCGCCAGTTGAATAACCAAGCCGCGGATGCCCTTGTCGGTAACCAACAGATTCGATCCATAGCCAACAATTGTCACTGGCAGTTGATGTTCACGGGCATAGTTGAGGGCAGCTTGAATTTCCGCTACCGACTTCGGCTTGCACAAAAAATCCGCCGGGCCACCCACCCCCAGCGATGTCAGTTGATCCATGGGAAAGTTCTTGATCAATTCCACTCTCAAAAGCTCCCTTCTTTCCCTCTCCTATTTATTATACGCCATGACAGAAAAAAAAGGCAGGTTTCTGCCTTTTTGCGGGGAAATTTTCTTAGTTTGCCGGCCTATGGGAGTTGATAAACTGGGTAGGATGGGCATAGTATTCCAGTACCTTTGATTTAGGCCAAGCCTGGCCGTTAGTGCGCGGCCAGCCATTTTGGGGCAAATACCTGACTCTGATCTCAAAATGTAAGTGAGGGGAGAAGGTGTTGTTCGGCCCCTGGCCGACTGTACCAATCATCTGCCGGCGCCCAACTATTTCGCCCTCCGATACCCATCGCTGTTGCAGATGGGCGTACTGAGACCAGACCATGCGGCCGTCAGGCAGATGATGCTCAATCATGATGATGTTGCCTTGGGCAGAGTTGAAACCAGAAAAGCGGACAATGCCGTTGGCAACAGCGTAGACAGGTTTACCCAAATCGGCCGTGGGTGAGCCATACATATTCCAATCCTCACCTGGATGCCAAGTGCCGCTGTAATTACTCCAGTCAAGGAACCCATACCCGGTTACGCCCCAACCTTTTCCATTGCGGTCTCCCACTGGAAAATCAAATCCATCGGTCAGGGGAACCTTGAATTCAGGATCAGACTGGGGCAAATCAGAGCCAGAATCAGGCAAAGGGTCGTCATCTGGCGGTGAATCAAAATCTGGCAGTAGTGATAAGGAGCACCCACTTAGGAGTAGACTCGTTGTGATTACAATTACAATAGCCAATTGCTGCATACGCTTCTTCATCGGAATCCTTCCTGACTAACATTAGTTAGTGATGCCTAAACCTTATCATTGAATGCATCCTTTGTCAATAATGGAGATTGTTGTCAATGGAAAGGAAACTTGTTTGTGAAGGAGAATAAGTGTAGTGAAGGGAGGCATGTTTGTGTCCGTGCGGATCGGTGTTGTAACACTTACCCTGTTATGCCTGATAGGGATCGTTACCCAAACAGCTGCAGCTCAAGGAGCGCTTCTGCCAGTCGCTCCAGATCATCCTTACCAGCAAAGCTTGCGCCTTGACCCGAATACCAGCTACCGGATTGCCGTAGATTTCAAAACCAGTGAACCAAATGCAATCATTTCACTGACTATTGAACTGTATGACAGTGACGGGGAACAAATCGGGCAGTCACAAGTGCAGCGTGGGCTGGGAGTCCCTAATCGCTGGTACAATGTGGGTATCGAGTTTTTTGTTCCAGAAAATGTTGCCGCAGCAAATTTGAATGTCAGTGTTGATCAAGAGGCAAGTTATTGGTGGGATACATTGCGGATCACTAAACTGGAGACAAGCCTGACAGCGATCCGTGAGTTTTGGGAGGACAGGATCGCCACCTATGGGCAAGTATATACCGGTCTGGTAGTTGATACCCGGGGACTGAATGTAGGGCGTGGTATGAGCCCTAGGATATGGTCGGAGTCGGGTCAGCTGATATACGGCGGCATATCGGCAACTTATGACTTTCTGCAGCATGTCGGCCTGGTAAGTTACGGCAATGAGCTCACACCTGAGCTGCTGAAGCAGATCGCCGTGGATCCTGACTATCCACTGGCGGTTCCCTTAGTTGTGAAAGCTGTCCGGGTAGTGGAACCGGCACGGACCAGTGTTGTGATCAGTAATGAAACGGCAGAACAGATCCTGCGGGCATTAGCAGCTTACGATTTTCTGGCACGTTTTGCCGTCATTTTTCTGATTGATTAGTCAGTGCAGGGCAATGCGGCATATGCCTAACGGCTAAAGGCGTCGACTTGCTTGAGGCGGAACTCGCTGGATATGGCTGACTGCAAGTTGCTACAGAATATTACTTAACAAACAGAGGTAGAAGCGTACCTCTGTTTTTCTCTGCAAACATCCAACAAGGCAGTTTACGCCACCATTTCTACATCCTGATGAACCATCATCAATTCAGCAAGCTGGTATAATGTAAATATCACATACTGGAGGATGGTATTATGTGGACGAAACGTGACTTAGCCAAGATAGATCAGCGTTTGGAATGGTTGAAGAGATTATTCTACGTTCCTGTTCAGCCAATGGAGTTGTACATTGCTGAAACAAGTGAAAACCTTTCTTTGGAGGCGGCAGAGCAGTTAAGTTATACACCTTTTGCTGGCGGGCCTTGGGGTGAAGAATGGGGCAGTGCCTGGTTCAAAGGTCAATACACGATTGATTCTGGCATTAGTCAAACTGTCAATAGTGAAGAAAGGCTATTCCTGCAGGTAGACACAGGTGGCGAGTCTTTGGTCTATATCGATGGTGAGGCAGTGGGGGCTATTGATCGCCAGCATCATGAGATACCACTGCGCGGATTAGAACTGGACCCAGGCACCCACGAGGTCCTGATTGAGTCTTATGCCGGGCATCATATCGACAACCGGACAAAGCTGACAGAACATGCCCAGCATAGCTGGGAAGCGCCTGTGTTTAAGCATTGCCAGTTGGTCAGGCGCAATGAAGCCGCATGGAATTTGTATTTTGACATGGCTACCTTGTATAACGCTGCCAATCAACTCCCAGAAGATAGTCTGCGGAAAACCAGGATCTATCAAACTCTATTAGAAGCGGTTCACAGTATGGCTTGGGATACGGCAGATATAGAGGGGCGCAGCAGAGACTTTCGCAGAATCAGTGAACGCCTTGCTCCCCTTTTGGAGAAGAAAAATTCGCCCACTACGCCAATAGTGAATTGGATCGGGCATGCCCATATCGATGTTGCCTGGCTGTGGCCAATTAAGGAAACTATCCGAAAATGTGGGCGCACATTTGCCACACAGCTGCGTTATTTCGATGAGTATTCATTCTATCAGTTCATTCAAAGCCAGGCACAGTGCTATGAATTTGTGGAAAAACATTACCCCCGGATATTCAGCAGAATTGTAGATGCAGTGCAAGATCGGCGCTGGGAAGTCAATGGAGGAATGTGGGTTGAAGCTGACACCAATTTACCTTCAACAGAATCCCTGATCAGGCAGTTTTTGATTGGCCAGAGTTATTTTCAATCAAAATTCGGTGTGAAGACAGACGTTCTCTGGCTTCCTGATGTTTTTGGCTACAATGGCAATCTGCCCCAAATTATGCGGGGATGTGGCATTAAATACTTCGTTACTTCTAAGATAGGGTGGAATGACACAAATCAGTTCCCCTATGATTTATTCCGCTGGTATGGCATTGACGGTTCAGATATATTAGTTTTATTTATCAAAAACACATACAACAGTGATACGAAGCCTGAAATGCTGCACAAGACTTGGCAGGAATTTATTTCCAAGCAGGAGACTGATCTCATTCTGGATACTGTAGGCTATGGCGACGGTGGTGGTGGTGTTACCATGGAACAGCTGGAATATGCCAAG
>DUVS01000056.1 GCA_012840925.1 Bacillota bacterium | reverse complement strand
TGACTTTAGACATGCCTTTGTCAGAAGTTTCGATAAGAGTATTGTTGAAGAATACTCTAAGAACACCAAGTTTTATGGCAAGCTCTTGAGGGATGAAAGCTTTAAGGCTAATCTAATGGATATGATCATGTTTGATATATACGAGAAATTAAAGAATCAAGAGGCGGTGTAAAATTTTTTTAAATGGTAAGAATTTTAAGAAGAAAATATCGGTGAAAATATATTAAAGACAAATTATATTCATAATGATATACTTATCTTAAGATGAATTATATTTATCGGACTTAAGTTATTGCCTAAAATATAGTCGGAGGTGAAAAGATGAGGTATATAAATTCAATCCATATAAATGGATTTAGAGGATTTAAAGACTTTGAGTTATCGGATTTAAAGGACATTAATATCTTAGTTGGAGAAAATAATACTGGAAAGACCTCATTATTAGAAGCAATTCATATAATGGAATACCCTGGAGAAATTGGACATTATGTTAATGTATGTAGACAAAGAGAAGGCAAAGGAAAAACAAGTCATTACAATATTTTTGAGAACAGTTTAAGTAAGGATAATTCAAAGGTTTTAAAGGAAGTAGAGATTTCTGCTAATATAGAAAATTTTAAGAAAAGTAGTTATATCAAAGTAGAAAATATAGATATTATTAAATCATCATCAAAAAGCTCAATAGTTAAGGCTTTTAAGGGAGTTATTGAATATTATAGTAACAGAAATTTAACATCTGAAAAGAAACTATATATAGATGAAGAAACGGATAGCTTGTCAATAAATAAGGCTGAGAGCTTTTCACCAGTTAAAATAACTAGAGTGATGCCCTTTGATCACATTGACAAAGAAATCGTCAATATAGTTATAAAAGCAGGTAAGAAACAGGATTTAATTGGTGCTTTAAAAATATTTGACAAAGAAATTATAGGGATCGAAAATATAAAAGAAGGCAATGAAATTAAAACTTATATAGACCATAAAACAACAGGACTATTACCTATATCTGCTTATGGGGATGGGTTGAAGAAGGTAGTATATTTGTCTTCAGTTATTGTAGAGGCAATGGATGGGATATTGCTGATTGATGAAATTGAAACAGCCATTCATTATAGTGCATTAAGAGAAGTATTTAAGTGGATGATTGAGGCAGCTAACCAATATAAGGTGCAGATATTTGCTACAACACATAGCTCAGAAGCCTTAGATGCATTACTAGAATGTTCAATGGAATTAAAAGGGGATAAATATCTAGAGGACTCAGTAAATGTTATTACCCTAAAGAAAGGTGACGATTATTACAATACCAAAGTTAGACTATTAGACGGTCATAAAGCCTATAAGTTTAGAGAAGACTTTAATATGGAGTTGAGGGGATGAAAAGTATAATATTTTGTGAAGGAAAAACAGATGCTATACTTTTAAGCTACTATTTAGAAAAAGTTGCTGATTGGAAGTTTAGCAAAAAAATGACCAGAAATATTGGACTACCTATAAGAAATTTTGAGAATGAAGAAGTAAATGTATACACAAAAGATGAGAAACAATTAATTATTTGGGCAGTAGGTGGTGTAGGTAATTTTAACTATGCAATCTCTAGCGTAATTGAAGCAACTAAGATATTGGAAAAAGAGAATGCTTATAGAAAACTTATTGTATTAACGGACCGTAATCAAAGTCAAGAGGATAGTATTATTTTAAGTAAGATAGAATCAAATTTCCATACTCATGATATAAACTTTGATAGTTTAATAAATAATCAATGGAGCAAATGCAATTATATTAATGAATATCAGGATGTAAGTGAAATCAAGTTATTACCAGTTATAATTCCATTTGATAAAAATGGGGCATTAGAAACATTTATATTAGATGCTATATGTGATTTTGGTGAAGAGGAAACTTATCTAGTAAATAGATGTAAAGAATTTGTTAATGGATTTAATTTAACTAAATATCTCAATAATCAAAGACTAAAATTAAAAGGTGAACTTGCTGTAACTTTGGGAGCAATGTTTCCGCAAAAGACATTTACGCCAATTGATTCCATGCTTAAGGAAATTAATTGGGAAGAATATAAAACAATTCAAGAGGGATTTAAGAGGTTAGAAGAAATTTAAATAGTAATTAGCTGAATAAGATAAAACGAGGCCCCTAAAAGGCCTCGTTCCTTTCCCACTAAATAGACTTAAATCTTATACTTATCTCCGTTCCTTTGCCGACTTGGCTTTTGAAGTCTATCTTACCATCATGGTATTCTACTATGTGCTTAACTATGGAGAGGCCTAGGCCTGTACTGGCATTTTTGCTGGACCTGCTTTTATCTACGGTGTAGAACCTTTCAAAGATCCTGTCCTGGTGCTCCTTAGGGATGCCGATTCCTGTATCTTTGACTCTTACAATGGTATGACCC
>DUVS01000019.1 GCA_012840925.1 Bacillota bacterium | reverse complement strand
GAGGCGCAACCTGTCAGCAATCGGCAAAAAAACCAGATTGGCCAGTATTACACCATACAAAGTGGTAATCAAGGCTACGGCCATTCCGATGCCAAGCGTACTCGGGTCGTCCAGCTTCTGCAACATCATGATCAAGCCGATCAACGTGCCGGTCATGCCAAACGCAGGGCAATAAGCTCCCATCTGTTCGAAAATGCGCTGGCTAACTTCATGACGTTCCTCCATGTAACTAAGCTCTATTTCAAGGATACCTCGGACCAGCTCAGGATCGGTTCCATCAACCACCAGCTGAATTCCTTTCTGGAGAAACGGTTCATCGAGCTCTTGCGCCCTTTCTTCCAGAGCCAGGAGTCCTTCACGCCGGGAAATCTCGGCAAAGCGGACGATTGTGGCGATTATTTCTTGTGGGTTTGACTCTCTATTGGTTAGAAGCACCTTTAAAACCTGTCCGACATTAGCTAAATCTTTTAATGAGAAGTTCACCATTACCGCTGCCATAGATCCGCCGAGAGTGATCATCACGCTCTGAACATCCCAGTATGTTCCAACATTACCGCTCAAGGCAATTGAAGTTATCAATAAACCGAAACCTAAGACTAAACCCAAAATAAGCGACAGATCCATTTTTCGACCCCATTTCGTTGATGGTAAGGGGCTTGAGGGCCCCTTACCACTTGTTACAATAGTTTATCGTTTCAGGTTTACCAGCTCCTGCAGCATCTCATCAGCAGAAGTGATGATCCTTGAGTTGGCCTGAAAGCCTCTTTGGGTAATAATCATCTCTGTGAACTCGTTACTTAAGTCTACATTGGACATCTCCAATGAGTTGGACATGACTGCTCCAAGACCGCTGGTATTAGCCGATTTTATCACTGCGTTTCCCGAACTGACGGATTCAGAAAACATGGTATCTCCGACTTTGAGCAGGCCTGGTGGGTTTTCAAACCTGGCGAGAGCAATCTGCCCCAGTTCTTTGATCAGCCCATTTGAGTAACTCCCGATGAGAACACCAGATCTGTCAATGGATACTCCATCCAATTCACCGGGAGGCAATCCATTCTGCCGCAGGACTACAACGGAAGTCTCATCGGCATATTGCTTGACACCGCTGAAGTCAAGGGTGAACTTGAGATTGGTATTCTTAACCAACGGCAATAAAGTGTGGGGGATGGTCACCGTGCCTTTTTTTCCCGTTACGATGATTCCGTCATCATTAAACTCGATCAGACGATCAGCTGGATCCGAAGGTCCCAATTCGGTTTCAGCTGGATCACCCTCCAGTTTTGCACTCCAAGTCCACTCCCCTACCCTATTTTTAGTAAAAGTGATCAACACCCGATGAGTATCACCATTGGCGTCATACACAGTGGCAATCCGTTCAACTTGTCCACCCTCTTCCGTGGCCGATGAGATATTACCGCTGAGAACAACTTCGCTCGTAGCCGTTGCATTGATTGAACTCACGCTTCCAGTGATTTTGATTGCCTTCAGTTCAACATCTTCATCTGTGGAAATGTTCCCGTTTACATCAGCCAGGTAACCCATGACCGGCAATCCGTTCAGCTTCGATACCAGAGTTCCTGTTCCATCGAACTCAAACATCCCGGCTCTTGTGTAGTAACGCTTGTCACCATCGCTTAAAACGAAGAAGCCATTTCCTTCGATGGCCAAGTCGGTTTCACTGCTGGACGATTGAGTTCCTCCCTGTGTGTGAATCACATCAATGGAACCTAATGCGGAACCTAAACCAACTTGCTGGGCATTGACACCGCCGCGGTTACCCTGAGGTGCAGTAGCAGCAGCCAGTGTTTGGTAAAGCGCATCCTTGAAAGTTGCCCGTGAATACTTAAAACCAACCGTATTTACGTTTGCAATATTGTTACCGATTACATCCATCCGAATTTGATGGTTCTGCAATCCAGAAACACCTGCAAACAACGAACGCATCATATGTTATTCTACCTCCCTTTAATCCTTACTGCAGTCGGTTAGTAAGGCAAGGGCTCCCTTTTCAGGTCCAGCCCTAAGATATCACCGCACTGTCAATATTGGTAAAGACATTGTCCTTCAGCCGCTCATGGTTGATCGCCGTGATCACCGTTCTGTTCTTGACACTGACCACAAAAGCCAGATCGCGGATCAGGATCAACGATTCCCTACTCCCTTTGGCTTCCACCTTGTCAACAGCCTCAGTCAGCTTTGCCATGTCATGTTCGCTAAGTCTAATCCCATTTGCCATCATCCGCTTTTGAGCGTGGGCTGAGAACTTCAGCGAAGTATGATCCAATTTCTGCTGCAGAACTTCCTGGAAGCTGGCACCAGCTGCGTTAGCCTTCGCCTGGGCAGGCGATGGAGCCGGTTTACTTATCGGTATGACAGGGTTGGTGTTTGGTATTTGAAATCTAGTTTCCAACGCTAGTCCCCTCCTCCATGATGGAGACAATCTCGCCAAAACTATACAGCTTGCCGTCAACGACAACTTCCGGCCAGCCGTTTCTAAACTGGACACCAGTTACTTTCCCGAACAAACTTTGACCTTCATCAGAAAAGATCTCAACCATCTTGCCAATCATTGCTGTAGCTTGTCCGAGAGCAGTCAATTTCTGCTGTGATTCCATCATCAGATGGAGGGTTTGGTTGAGATTCTGAATCTGTTCAAGGCTGCTGAATTGGGCTAACTGGGCAATAAATTCCTTATCATCCACTGGACTCGTAGGATCCTGGTAACGCAGCTGGGTAATCAGCAATTTCAGGAAATCATCTTTGCCTAACTGAGTCACATTCATGGACTGATTACTGGTACCAGCCTGTTCCTTGGATTGAGTATCAGTAGTATGATAGGCATAGTTGGTATTTACCTGCACTTTTCCACCTCCTTCTAAACACGTAAGTCCACCCGCAGAAAGCTGTCATGATTTACCCCGAGATGGAAATCAGCAATCATTTTTTCCTGGAAGCGACTCTTCCTGTTGGGTTGATGTCGCCTTTCCCCGGTGAAACTGGATTGTTGTTCCTGATAGCTTAATCCAACACTGACTTCGCCTAAATCCACACCCATCTGCTGCATACTGAAACGCAGTTCGGGAATTGCAGCTTGGATAATCTCACTCGTAAGGGGATTCTGGGCTGTAAATTCGGCGCTGATCAGTCCGTTTTTCGCAGTAAGCGTAATCCTGACATCGCCAAGGTACTCAGGTTTGAGGCGGATCTGAACTTGCTGTTGGTCACCGTCAAGTTGAATCCGGACATGTTCCGCAATCTGAGCCATAACCGTTTCCCGCAATTGGTTAAACGTGGCGTTGTGTCCCGAAGCCGAACCAGTCTGCTGCGTCGTGTTGATTTCTTGGCTCACCACAATCCCAAGGCTATGGTTATGATCAGAAGTTTCATTAACGGGCTTGTCGTGGAGTTCACCGTAAGTTTCAATTGGTTTTCCATCACGGTTGCGCTCATCGTTTGCTTCGATCTGAGATAGATCCTTTCTGAAAACAACTGCAGCACTTTCTTCAAGCTCCCTGCTTTGTGAACCGCTGGCTGTCACTTCCTCATCACGGGTCTGAAGACTCTTTGTCTGTTCGTCAGGATCATCTATACCATCCATAACATTGGTTGTAAGGTTTGGAGCAACTGCAGCTGACGGCGAATAGGTTGCATTAGAAGGTTCGTTGTTTTCAATTGCCTGCTCTTGGTCAAGCCTTGGTCTGTTTAAATCCGCCAAATTGGCTTCAGCCTCTGGTACAGTTAGAGACGCAGCGCTCGGCAGATCTGCTGCAGCCTGATTGACCGAATCCTCTATGTGTTCGTGGTTGCTCATAATGTCTGGATGGCTTATTACATGCCACGTCGGGGTTCGTTCAAAATCGGTCATCTCTAGCTCAGAGTAAGGAAGTTCAATCTGTAATTCTTCCTGATTACTTGATTGACCAATATCGACTGGATTGTTCTGCGTCGGCAACACTGTTTGCCGCAGACTGGTTTCAGGCTCCTGAAGTTGGCCAGGAGTACTGACAACGGCCTGCTTTACCCATTCCAGCATTTCATCGGCAGTATTGGCTAATTCGCCTGGTTCCCGCCCGAATCCGGAATGTTCACCTTGCAGCCTGTCAAAACCGTTGACTAATGAGGCTGCTGTTTCAGATGGAAAGTGCTGTTCTGTGCGGCCTGCACGATCAACAACTGTAATCTCGCCGTCGAATTCTACTGTTGATTGGTTGGAATCTGTATTCTGTTGATGCATTACTTCACCAGCCAACTGTAACAGCTCAACAGCTTGCTGTACCGTCTCAGTGTGATGCTGTACTGGGATTTCACCATTAATCGCTTCAATTGCGCTGTTCAGATGATTGGCGTTCGCATCTGATTCGAAAATATTCTGGATTAGGCTTTGGTTCCCATAAAGTGCTAACAGGATTGCCAATTGCTGCAGCAGAGTATTACTGGTTAATGTCTCTTCATCAGGATTGGCAGATTCCCATTCCTGATTTGATACAGCAATGAGCAGTTCTTGGACACTTCTTCCAGATTTGGTGCAGCCTGCCTGATGAGTGTTTGCCTCATGTACTGTCAAAAGCCTGGCTAACAGTTCCCGAAAACCATTGTCCGCCACCTTGGGATCGGAATGCTCACTGAAACCGAACTGAATCTGATTTAGGAGCTCAATTCCGAGTCTGATTCGTCTCACCTCCTTTCCTGAAATATCGTGCTTAGTTGCGCTGCCAAACTCGGGGGGAAGGCAGCCAAAATCAAAGCTGCGGTTTCATCATCCATTGCTAACAGAACATCAAGGACTAACTGTTGGTCCATTAATTGCAGGATTGCCACAGCTTCTTCGGGTCGCATCTGACTGTATAGGTTTGCTAAATTTGCAGTCGTTTGGTCTTTTGCCCTCTGCTCATTAAGTGCCTGCTCTTGTCGGGCTAAACTGTCACGTAATGTTTCCAATTCCTGCTCTTTAGCCATCAGAATCCCATGTTGTTGCTCAAGTTCCTGATGCCTTGCTTCAAACTCAGCCTGCTTTTCTGCATGCCAGTCTTGCCATTGGACCCCTATGTAATAGGTTTCAACATAGGGGGCAAAAGCTGGAATTGCTTGTGCATATTGGATAATCTTATCCTGCGGTTGGATCAAACCGGTTGCAGTGAGAAGCACAAACGCAATGATCATCGAAAGAATTAATGTATAAATTGCAGCTAACCATCTAACCACGAAGATCCTCCTTAAATCCGCCCCAGATGATTCTTCATGTCATCAAGGATGCGCTGTTCCTTGCGAAGTTCCTCGTACATGTGTTCTTCATAATGCCTTGCTTCCAGGCGCTCAAGTTTCTCTTTTTCATTCCGGGCGCGTATCCATTCCTGACGGGCTGCCGCTTCTGCGATGGCCGCTTCATGAACTCGCTCAATCTGGCGCGCAATCATCCGATCGAGCTTGGCCACATAGAGATAAGCCAATGGACGGACACTCCAATCTGCCTGGCTATGACAGTAAGTTATGATATCAGTCCTTTCTTGCTGCAGCGCAGTGAGCCTTTGCTGAGCCAGAAGCAGCGCCCTATTTGCCTCAGCCCACTTCTGTTTTTGGATAGTCTCTTGAATAATGCGAACGTGTTTTACTTTATGTAAGCGAAACACAAACTTGGCCATGTCACTCTTCGCCTCGCTGATTCATGGTCTGCTCCAACTGCTCCAGTGCTTCTGCCCAACTCGATCCTTGATCCGCCGGTTGCTGCAAATAGGAGTTGATAGCATCAATGTACTGGATCGCATCGTCAATTTTGGGATTGGCGCCACTGACATAAGCACCAATATTGATGAGATCCTCCGCCTCCCTGTAGGTAGCCAGCCGAGCCTTAAACATAGCTGCCAACTGATTGTGACGTTCATCAATCACATCAGGCATTACTCTGCTGACACTAGCCAGAATATCAATAGCGGGATAATGCTGCGCTTGAGCCAGTTTGCGCGATAAAACAATGTGGCCGTCCAGAATGCTGCGCACTGTATCAGCAATCGGCTCGTTAAAATCATCGCCGTCCACTAGTACTGTATAAAAGGCGGTGATCGTTCCATTCTCCCCAGGGCCTGTCCGCTCCATCAACTTAGGCAGAAGGGCAAAGACAGAAGGCGGGTAACCCCGTGTAGCGGGTGGTTCACCCGAGGCCAAACCAACTTCCCGCTGGGCTGCGGCAAACCTGGTAACAGAATCCATCATGAATAATACGTCTTTACCAGAATCCCGGAAATACTCTGCAATAGTCGTGGCCGTTAAAGCACCTTTCAACCTGATCATAGCCAGTTGATCAGAGGTGGCCACCACAACCACGGACCGAGCTAAGCCTTCAGGCCCAAGGTCAGTTTCGATGAACTCTCTGACTTCCCGTCCCCGTTCACCGATTAAGGCAATGACATTGACCTCAGCCGAAGTGTTGCGGGCCATCATCCCCAACAGCGTGCTCTTTCCAACGCCGCTTCCGGCAAAGATTCCCAACCTTTGACCCTTCCCGCATGTCAGCAGACCATCTATAGCCCTAATCCCTACCGCGATCGGTTGGCGGATCATCTGACGATGCAAAGGCTGCACACTCCTGTTATGCAAAGGACGGTAATGTTCGGCTTCAACAGGGCCTTTTCCATCAATGGGGTTTCCAAAAGCATCGAGAATCCTGCCCAAAAGCTGGGGGCCGACACCCACACGCAGCGGATGCCCCAAACTGCTGACATAACAACCAGGGCCGACACCAGTCATATCAGATAACGGCAGCAACACGAGGGAACGGTCATGGAAGCCTACTACCTCAGCATAAACCTGGCTTCCATCCTGGGCAGTAATGACACAGATATCACCTATATTAGCCACCGGCCCGTTTGATTCAATTGTTAGCCCCACAACTTTGACAACTTTGCCCGTTTGCTCCAAATCGCTAAAGCTGTCAAGTACGCTGCAGTAATGGTTCAAGCGTTCACTACTCCGCATAGATCTGCTCCTGTAGAACCGTGCTCAATCTTGCAAAACGCTGTTCGAAACCGGCATCAATTGCGCCGTATTCAGTCTCAAGCAGGCAATCCCCGTTTCGCAATGCCGAATCGCTTTCCCAACGGATTCTGCCGTTAAAGACATCAGCCAGTGATGCCGCATCCTTGAGCACTTCATAAGTTTGGGGACTAACGCGAATTGTAACCTGCTCACAACCACAAAGAAGGTCCAGCCCTGCCTTGATACTTGGGAGCAATATCGCAGGATCAGACTCGATTTCCCTCTTGATTATTTTTTCGGCTATATAGAGGCTAAGCTTTAGGAAATCTTCCTCAAGCTTGTTGAGTGCTGCGCTTCTTTGTTTGGTGGCACTATCAGCTATCTCAGCCAGACTTGATACAAATTCTGCAGCTTTCTGCTGAATTTCCTGATATCCGTTTTCCAGACCGTCTTGATAGCCTGCTGCAAATCCATCTTGCTGTGCTTTACTGAACACTGCCTCAAGCTCCCGCTCAATCTTGGCTTTCTCCTCTTCTGCCTTGCGGATAGTTTCAGCGGCTTGGCGCTGGGCAGCATCAATAATCGCAGCAGCTTGTTCATTTGCTTCCTCAATCAATTGTGTGGCTTGAAAGATGGTGCCTCCCATTTGCTCCGTTTCTCTGACAGCAGAATCATCGATTTCAGCTTCCGGTCGAAAGATCTGATCCTGACTGCTAGGAACCAGAACCTGCAATTGAGCAGCTTTGATGATCTTAGACAATCAGCTCATCCTCCCCACCGCGTGAAATTACCAAGTCGCCGGCATCTTCAAGCCGTCTCACAACAGCAACTATGCGGGTTTGTGCTTCTTCAATATCCCGCAGGCGTACAGGCCCCATGAAATCAATGTCTTCTTTAAGGAGACTTGCGGCTCGTTTAGACATGTTGCGATAGATCCGATCCGCCACTTCCTCAGAGGCAGTTTTCAACGCCAAAGCCAAATCTCTGGATTCAACCTCCCGGATAATCAGCTGAATGGCCCGATCATCGAGATTGACGATATCTTCAAAGACAAACATCCGTTTTCGAATTTCTTCGGCCAATTCAGGATCGTCCTCTTCTAATGCCTCCATTATTGTCTTTTCTGTACTGCGATCAACATGATTGAGAATTTCCACCGCCGCATCAATCCCGCCAGCAACAGTGTAATCATGTACCTCATAAGCAGACAACCGCTGCTCGAGCGTGCTCTCGATGTCTTCCAACACCTCAGGTGTGGTCCGGTCCAGCGTTGCCAGGCGTTTTGCAACATCTACCTGTTTTTCCGGAGGTAATGCAGATAGAATCAGACTCGCTTGGTCAGGCTTCAAATAAGCCAGAACTAAAGCAATGGTCTGGGGATGTTCGTTCTGAATGAAATTCAAGATCTGTGTTGGTTCTGTCTTACGAGCAAAGTCAAATGGCCTTACTTGGAGCGTTGCGGTAAGCCTTTCCATGATGACCCTGGCCCTTTCTTTACCCAGAGCAGCTTCCAAAACCTCTCTGGCATAGGCGATTCCACCTTGCTCAATGTATTCCTGCGCCTGCATCATACCGTCAAATTCGGTGAGCACACGTTCTCTGAGTTCCGGCTCTATTTTGCGCATGCTGGCAATCTGCAGTGTCAAATCCTCAATCTCTTCTTCAGACAGATGCTGGAACACTTGAGCAGAGGCCTCAGGCCCTAATGAAATTAATAGTATGGCTGCTTTTTCTTTGCCAGTTAACTTTCCTTTCAACTTGGCCCATCTCCTCACTCATCTAATAACCAGCTCTTAATCATCTGGGCAAATTCCTTCGGCCGTTCAGTAGAATAGCGTTTCAAGCGCTGGATTACATCGAGTCTGGCTTTATCCTCAGGCGAGGGTTCCACTTCGGAACTGACAGCAATTTCTAGACCCTCATCAAGCTGGACATCAGCCTTTCTTCTGCTGCGGCTCCATATCACGGCTCCGAGCAATACAAGCAGCAGGCCTGCCATGAGCAGATACAACCATGTATGCTGAATTCCGGCCGGAAGAATCTCATCGCTGGTCACAAAAGTAAAATCTGATTGAAATGGCATTGCCGAGATAGAGACATGATCGCCCCGATCTAAATTGATCCCAAGGGCACCGACGACTGACGCCTCCACAGCATCAAGGTCGGATTGGCTCAGCTCACCGTCAATCCAGATAGAAACACTCAGCTGTTCAATCCTTCCCGGAGGAGTCATCTGATGGATTTCGGTACGGTTCAACTCGTAGTTGACAGTCGACTCCTGACGAAAAGAACCAGATTCTTCGGGATCCAGCTCTACATAACCGGGAATATTTGAACTCACGCCAGGAACGCCAACACCCGTCAAGTCATCGGCATAGTATTCAGTGTAGGACTGCTGGCTGCGGACTAACCCACCATCGCGAGTGGGTGCAGCGTAAATTTCCTGGTACTGTTCTACAGTGTCAAAGTCAAGTTGAACACTGACCAAACATACAACTTTGCCATAACCATAAACTCTCTCCAGCATTGAGCGGAGATTGGCCGCCAGACGCTGTTCGAATAATGCAGTCAACTCCAGGCGTTGACTGACAACACTTCCATCAAACCCGTTGCTGCTGGTAAAGTCGCTTAAGATTGTTCCCCGGGTATCGACTATTGTAATGTTTTCAGGCAACAGGCGCTCAACACTTGTCGCCAACAGGTGAGCTATCCCCCGCACTTGCTGTTGAGACAAAACGGCACCAGGCTTTAAACGGAGCAGTACCGATGCGGTTGAAGGCTGCGTTTCTCTGATGAACAAACTGGTTGGTGGAATAACCAGATGGACCCTGGCCTCCTCCACTTCATCCAACGATCTAATCGTCCGTGTCAGTTCGCCTTCAAGGGCAATGCGATAGCGCAACTGGCGGTCCGCTTCGGTTTCACCAAGCCTGGTTGTGTTAAACGTTTCAAAGCCCACTACTCCACCGGCTGGCAACCCTTGTGCTGCAAGGGTAAGCCGGGTTTGATAGACATTGTCAGCCGGAACCAAGATCGAACTGCCATTGTCTGCTAAGCGGTATGGAATGTTGTTTTCACTTAAGGCTCTGGTTATGGCTGCAGCATCACTTAGGTCAAGATTAGTGTACAATGGTTGATAGTCTGTGCCTGACAAGAGGGCGATCAGTAATAAAGAGAGAAAAACAATGAGGACAATGACACCCCCGGCAATGCGTGTTCGTAAAGACAAATTTTTCCAAGTTTCTCTTAATGAGGTGAATAAAGGCTCCATATTAATCTCCTTAAGCTCTCAAGTTCTTAAGTTTTCTAGACTTGCATCCTCATAATCTCTTGATAAGCCTCAATAACCTTGTTTCGGATTGCCATAGTAAGCTGCAGAGCCAGATTTGCCTTTTCCGCCATGATTACGGCGTTATGTATCTCAATTTCTCCCGTGGCCAACAGCAAGCCGGCTTGTTCTGCCTGGTTTAGCTGATTGTTCACAGCCGCAAGCGCCGATTTGATGAGTTCGCCAAAACTAGGCTGGTCAACTTGACGGGCTGTTGGCTTTACCATTGGACTGATACGGCTCACTTCACCTTCAATTCTCACTGATCATCCCTCCTAACCACGTCCGATATCAAGGGCTTTCATGGCCATTGACTTTGCCGCATTAATCGCTGTGATATTGGCTTCATAAGCTCTAGTGGCACTAATCAGATCCACCATCTCCGTGATCACATTAATGTTAGGCAGTTGAACATAACCTTCACTGTCGGCATCTGGATGCTGTGGATCGTATACCAACCTTGGTGCCGATGGATCTTCGACGATACCCGCAACTCTGACTCCACCGCCAATCTTGAACCGCTGACGGCGTTCAGGCTCTACTGCTGAAAAAATGACCATTTGCCGGCGATATGGGCCGCCTTCTTCAGAGCGGGTTGTATTGGCATTGGCTAGATTGTTGGCAATCGTGTCCATGCGGACTCGTTCCGCTGTCAGACCTGACCCACTGATTCTGAATGAATCAAACAGACCCATAACTTTCATCTCCCTTCTCCGATTACCAGCTTTAAGAACCCTAAGTTTCTGGTGATCACATCAGTCATGGCTTGGTAATGTAGTTGGTTTTCCATCAGCATGACCATTTCCCGATCAACATCGACATTACTGCCATCGTTACGGATGGAGGTATTAGTGTCCTGTACAACGCGGATACCGTTACCTCTTCTTCTGCTGGTGGCTATGTGCTGAGGATGGGTAGTGTTAATATGCATGGATGCGGATTGCTGAAAAATGTTCGTAAAATCCACATCAGTACGGCGAAAACCCGGCGTGTTAGCATTTGCAAGATTGTTGCTCAATACCTTGTGGCGCACACTGGCTGCATCCAGGCCTTGGGTAACCAGGTCAACAAATCTGAACATAACCTTCATCCTCCAACAATATGGATATTTATTCCATAGAGTTCTACAATTTACCTCAGGAATCCTTCGAAACACGAACAATTATTATTACAAATCAAAAAAAGAGCAGTACCAAATTGGACTGCTCTCTCAAGCCAAGCCTGTTTTTCTGATCTTAACGAGTACGATGCTTAGCTAACTCATCCAGGAAATATTCATTGAGTACCCGGATGTATGTGCCTTTCATCCCTAAGGAACGGGACTCGATCACTCCCGCACTCTCCAGTTTCCGCAGTGCATTGACAATTACCGAGCGGGTTATACCCACACTATCCGCAATTTTGCTTGCCACTAATAATCCCTCTTCACCATCCAGCTCATCAAAAATGTGTTCGACTGCTTCCTGCTCAGAGAAGGACAGGGTTCCAATTGCAATCTGGCAAGCCGCTTTTTTGCGGACCTCATCCTCAATCTGATCGGATCTGGCTCTGACAATTTCCATTCCAACTACGGTCGCACCATACTCTGCCAGAATCAAATCATCATCAGTAAAGTCGCTGTTGACTCTGGCCAGAATCAAAGTTCCCAGCCTTTCACCACCACCGGCCAGGGGGACAATAGTAATGTTCTTATCAGCAAAAGGGCTGACAACTTCAGGATTATAGACAACCTGCCTCTGACCTTTTTGATTCGCGCTGGTCACGTCGATTTTAAGCACTTCTTGGTTGAAATCAGCAGCTATAGCGCCCTGAGCTAATACTTCGTCTTCCATGACACTGGTTCCGAATGGTTCATACACGGCAGACCCTAACAGCTTGCCTCTTCTGTTAAGAATATAAACGCTGACTCCTATAACATCCGCAAGTACTTCTGCTATGTGGTTGAGATCCACTTCATAACCTACTGATTGCTGAATCGATCTACTGATCTTTCTCGTCTTCTCCAATAAATCACTCATTCTCAAAAAACCTCCAATCTCAATGTCGAATTTTGCTACAAAATATACCCGCTTAAATCTCTATCAGCGACAATTGGGCCGAGTTCCTTTTGCACATATCCCTGATCAATCACTACCCTTCGGGGCGTTTGATCGGCTTCAAACATCAAGTTTTCCAACAGACGCTCTAGAATAGTATACAATCGGCGAGCCCCTATGTCTTCGGTAGCTTGATTGACTTCCTCTGCGAACTGGGCAATAGCATCGATACCGTCAGGAGTAAAGTCCAGCTCTACGTTTTCGGTTTTTAGTAATGCAGAATACTGTTTAATTAATGCATTTTTCGGTTCAGTCAGAATCCGTTTGAAATCCTCCCGTTTCAAACTAGATAATTCTACCCGGATTGGAAACCGTCCCTGGAGTTCGGGAATCAGATCTGATGGTTTAGCAATGTGAAAAGCCCCAGCTGCAATAAACAGAATGTGATCTGTTTTCACGGGTCCGTATTTCGTCATCACCGTTCCGCCCTCAACAATAGGCAGGATATCTCGCTGAACGCCCTCTCTGGAAACGTCAGGGCCGATTTGACTGGATTTGCCAGCTATCTTATCAATCTCATCAACAAAAACAATTCCCATCTGTTCACACCTGGTAACCGCTTCAGCGGCAATTGAATCCATGTCGATCAGTTTATCTGCTTCTTCCTGGGTCAGAATTTTCAAAGCTTCCTTTACGGTGGTGCGGCGTCTGCGTTTCCGTTTTGGCAGCATCCCACCAAGTGCATCCTGAATGTTCAGGGTCAAATCTTCCATACCCATGCCGGAAAAAACTTCAAAAAACTGATTGGTTTGGTCTTCTAGTTCAATTTCAATCATAGTATGATCCAATTCACCAAGTTCTAGAAGCTGCCGGAATCGCTGCCGTTGTGCCTTCGTCTCGGCTAGTTTTTGCTCCGATGTATCCGACTCGTCGCTGGCAAACTGGCGTTGACCCATACCAAACATTATTCCAAAAGGATTGGTTCGTTTTTCGCTGCCTGGCATTGGTACCAAGATATGAAGAATCCGCTCTTGAGCTGCTGCCCTTGCCCGATCCTCAACTTGGTTGAACTTCTCTGCTTTTACCATCCGAATAGCTGATTCGACCAAATCACGCACTATAGACTCTACATCCCTGCCTACGTAGCCGACCTCGGTGAATTTTGTGGCTTCCACCTTTACAAAAGGAGCTTTGGCCAACTTGGCCAAACGCCTGGCAATCTCCGTTTTGCCCACACCGGTGGGGCCGATCATCAGGATGTTCTTGGGCATGATTTCATCGCGAAGCTCACCAGGAAGCAGGGTACGGCGGTAACGGTTGCGCAGAGCGATGGCTACTGCTCTTTTAGCCTCATCTTGCCCTACTATATATTTGTCGAGATGCTCCACAATTTCTTTAGGAGTCAACTCCACTACCGGCGGCCCCCTTTCCACCTGAAAGCTCCACAACATGAATCTGATCATTTGTATAGACACAAATACTGGCGGCAATCTCCAGGGCCTGCTGTGCAATTTCACTAGCTGACAGTTTTGAATGAGCAAGCAGTGCTTTGGCAGCCGCCATGGCGTAAGCTCCGCCTGATCCGATGGCAATCACATCTTGATCGGGTTCGATTACCTCTCCAGAACCTGAGATCAGCAAGATTTTCCCGGCATCAGCTGCCAGGATCAAAGCCTCAAGATTACGAATGGCCCTATCAGTACGCCATTCTTTGACCAATTCTACGGCTGCTCGTTCTAAATGCCCGTGAAATTCCTCCAATTTTCCTTCGAATCTTTCAAACAAAGCGAAAGCATCAGCAGCGGCTCCTGCGAAACCCACCAAGACTGAGTTGTTGTAAAGCTTTCTGATCTTTTTGGCTCCATGCTTGATAATGGTGTTTTCCCCAAAAGTGACCTGACCATCACCGGCCATGGCAATCTTGCCGTCTCTTCTTACTGCGATGATGGTTGTGGCTTTGAATTGTTCCATGTTTCCCCTCCTTTATGCCCTTAACTATGCCCGTGGGTGAGCTCGATTGTATACTGACTTAAGCTTGCTTTGACTAATCCGCGTATAAATCTGCGTTGTTGACAGGCTGACATGGCCTAATAATTCCTGCACCACCCGCAGATCGGCTCCCGCATCTAACAGATGCGTAGCAAAACTGTGCCGCAAGCTGTGGGGAGAAACCTGCTTAGAAATGGCACACTGATGAATATGTTTATTAAGCAGATACTGCACTCCTCTTTGAGTCAAGCGGCTGCCCCGGTTATTAACAAACAGAGCTGTTTCTTCAGGTTTGCTCAATTTGGGCCGCGCCTCCGCAAGATACAGCATAAGGGCTTGCACCGCATATTCACCAATCGGAACAATGCGCTCCTTGCGTCCCTTGCCGTATACACGGACAAACCCCACATCCAAGTCTACTCCGTCCACATTCAGGCCCACCAACTCACTAAGGCGAATTCCTGTGGCGTAAAGAAGTTCAAAGATAGCCCGGTCTCTCATTCCTAAAGGCATCGAAGTGTCGATACCGGACAAAAGCAGATCCGTTTCATCTACAGAGAGGACTTGAGGCAAATGTTTACCATGCTTGGGAATACGTACTGCCTGGGTAGGATCAGTTTCAATATATCCAAATCTCTTCAGATAACCGTAGAAACTCCGCAAGGCGGCCAAATGCTGTGCAACACTGGCGCTTTTGAATCCTTTCCTGTGCAAAACTGCTAAATAATCACGGATCAGGTGCCGATCAACCTCAGTCAACCGCTTTTGCCAGTACTCGCGGACAAAGGCTGAAAACGCTGTCAGATCCCGCTGATACGCTTTGAGTGTATTCTCTGACAAATTTCTCTGAACACGCAGATATTGAAGGTAACGCACCAAAAGTTGTTCCATTTTGATCTACTCACCATCACATTAAAAATAGGAAAGGGCTCGCAAAACTAATCTGCAGCCCATCACCGGGCAGCAGCTGTCATCTATGCCGGCTTTTTCCGGGACACGCCTTGTTATTGCACATAGGCTGCGACTGCCTGGCTTTAAGCACCAGGTTGTGGCCACAATGGGGACACTTTTCCTTTACGGGCTTGTACCAGCTTGTGAACTCACAATCGGGGTAATTGGAACACCCATAAAATAACCTGCCCTTTTTGGTTCTGCGCTCCACAATTTCACCGTCGTCACAGAAAGAGCAAGGTACACCAGTACTTTTTAATATCGGCTTTGTGTTCTTGCATTCTGGATAGTTTGGGCAAGCTAAAAATTTGCCAAATCTCCCCTGTTTGATAACCATATAGGCACCGCACTTGTCGCATTGCTGGTCTGAGACTTCATCCTTGATTTCAACTTTTTCCAGCTCTTGATTGGCTTTCTCCAGAAGCTGTATGAATTCTTGATAGAACTCGTCAATAACTTCAATCCATTTAGCCTGCCCGGCTTCGATTTCATCAAGTTTTTGCTCCATCGATGCAGTAAAGTCCACATCGATCAGTTCTGCAAAATTCTCTTTGAGAATATCAATGACAATTTTCCCCAGCTCTGTAGGGACGAAACGTTTGTCCTGGAGCACTACATACCCCCGTTTTTGGATGGTATCAATGGTCGGAGCGAAAGTACTTGGCCTGCCAACACCTTTTTCCTCAAGAGCCTTGACAAGCATGGCCTCTGTATAACGGGGAGGCGGCTGGGTAAAGTGCTGGTTCAATTGCAGATCCTTGCAGGTAACCTTTTCGTTTTCCGCCAATTCCGGCAGCATGGCTGTTTGTTCTTCTTGTTCATCACTGCCTTCGACATAGATCTGGATAAAACCGGGAAACTTGATGGATGAACCTGTAGCCCTAAAGGTGTAATCCCCCACTTGAATATCTGCGGATACACTGTCGATCACAGCTGACTCCATTTGACTAGCGACAAAGCGTTCCCAGATTAGGCGGTACAGCCTGAATTGATCACGGTTAAGATATGGTTTAACACTATCGGGTGTTCTCCAGGCATCTGTAGGCCTAATCGCCTCATGAGCATCCTGCGCCTGTGATTTCGACTTATAGTAATTGGGTTTTGCCGGGACAAAAGGTTTGCCATAATTCTGTTCAATGAGCCGCCTTACCTCCTGTAGGGCTTCATTGGCAACTCTGACAGCATCAGTACGCATATAAGTGATTAACCCGACACTACCTTGTTCACCAATATCAAGGCCTTCATACAGCTGCTGGGCTATACTCATCGTCCTTCTGGGGGTAAAATTCAGCTTGCGGGCTGCTTCCTGCTGTAACGTACTGGTGGTAAACGGCGGTGCAGGATGACGTTTACGGTCTTTTCGGGAAACTGCTGCCACTACCCAAGGTAACCCCTGTATGTTTTCCTTAACCTGTAGTGCTTCTGCTTCGTTTCTGAGTTTAATTTTTTTATGATTGCGCTGAACAAGTTTGGCTTCAAACTGATTACCGGCTGAGTTCTGCAGTAATCCCACCACTGACCAGTATTCTTCTGAAACGAAGCTCTCTATCTCAGCTTCCCTGTCGCAAATCAAACGGACGGCCACTGATTGCACCCGTCCGGCACTAAGCCCTCTCTTGACCTTAGCCCACAACAACGGCGAAAGCTTGTAGCCGACAATCCGGTCCAAGATCCGCCTCCCTTGCTGTGCTGCAACCAAATTCTCGGAGATATGGCGCGGGTTTTTGATCGCATTCGTGACCGCCTGCTTGGTTATTTCCCTAAACTCGACCCTGCATTTCGCATTGTCAAGTTCAAGAGCCTGCGCCACATGCCAGGCGATGGCTTCTCCTTCTCGATCTGGGTCAGTGGCTAACAGCACCCGATCGCTTTTCTTTGCCGTTTTCTTCAGCTCCCGCAATATATCTCCCTTGCCGCGAATAGTAATGTATTTTGGTTGATAATCGTTTTCCACGTCCACTCCGAATTGACTACGAGGCAAGTCTATCAGATGTCCCATGGTTGCCTTGACAGTGTATTTACTACCCAAAAACTTCTTGATGGTTCTTGCCTTGGCTGGTGATTCAACTATAACCAGGGATGTTGCCACGTTTTCACCTCCTACTTGATCAGTCGCCATTGGAAACCATGATACTATACTATTGTAGTGGTTTTATTTTGATAATGCAAATCTTTCTTATAATCTATGATCATTACTGCAGTTTGATAAGCCGTCAATCTCGATCAAAGTGATCAGGTTCTGTACTTGCTGAACCGGTAGGCCGGTTAACTCCACTATTTTCTCCGGCGAGTATCCTTGCAGGTAATATTTAAACACAAGTTGATTGTCATGGTCAAGATCGTCTGCCAAATTTGTCGAAACTTGGGGAAAAGCAATCAGGAGATCTTCAGGTGAGTCAGCTAATCCTGCCCCCTGTTTGATCAAAGAATGGGTACCCTTTCTAAGCGGATGGGCAATATCACCTGGAATTGCCCAAACATCTCGCCCGATTTCCAATCCTGCATCAACAGTAGATAATGTTCCTGATTTCTGCCCTGCTTCCACAACGAGAATAGCTTTGGAGAAAGCAGCGATCAAGCGATTGCGAAGGGGAAAACTGCCTGGCCGGGTCTGGCTGCGGCTGGAAAATTCCGTAATAATACAGCCACTGGCTGCTATAGCCTTTGCCAGTTTGTAGTTTTGGGGAGGGTATACAATACTAATGGGAGTAGCCATGACAGCCACGGTGAAACCATTGGCTGCAAGGGCGCCTAGGTGGGCCTGTGTATCGATCCCCATAGCCAACCCGCTGATTACCGGCAAACCATAGCTGGCCAGCCGATGAGCGAAATTGTATGCCTGGCTTTTACCGGTCTGGGTAGCTCTTCTGGATCCAATAATGGCCACACCAAGCTGCTTAGGCAGCTGTCCCTTTACATAAAGGACTGGAGGCGGATTAGCTAATTCACGTAACCAGTAGGGATAATCTTCTTTGTCCAGGTTGGTAATTATCCTTGAAGCGTGCTGTTCAGCCCATTTTCGTTCTTCAAGTGGGTCGACTAATCTTCTTTGGTCTATTATCTGTTGCGCTAACCTTGGGCCAATACCTGGTACTTGAACCAACTCACTATAGGTTGCGTGCCAAGCATTTTCCAGGCTGCCCAGAAAGGCAACCAGTGCTGCAAGCCTCTTTGGCCCTATCCCGTCAAGCATATTAAAGGCTACGAGATAATCCTGTAAACTCCACTGCATGTTGATCCCCTCCCCCGAAACCTGGTTTTAGTCATCATCTTTGCCGAACGATTGTTCTACAAGGTTGTCCAAGATTTCCCGCAGCTCTTCTTCCCATTTTAACTGGTAAATCCGCAAATCTAATTCATGAACGATTGCACCAGAGTTGCAGTTGGTGCAAACAATTCCATAGTTGACGTCTTTATGGGCCCGAATGCTGTGAGGTGTGTCAACGCCGCAAACTGGGCAGTTGAAAATTCGCGTACTGCCGATTTCGAAATCCATTCTGAACTCCTTCCCGTGTTCTTTCTGTTAGGATTCCATTATCCCAGCATTTCTATGTTCGTGCAGGAACTTTCTTGCTGTCGGAGAATTCTCAATATTAGGATTACAAAAAGGAGGTTGAGCGGATGGTCAAGGTCACAAGTGCTGTCATTATCGGCATTGAAGCTGCAACCATCGACGTCGAAGTTGATATTCGCGCTGGATTACCGGGATTTGAGATCGTCGGTTTGGCAGGTCCCGCAGTGAAAGAAAGCCGGGAAAGGATCCGTTCCGCCCTGAAAAACTCTGGTTTCAACTACCCCTTACACAAAATTGTTATCAATCTGGCTCCAGCCGATATAAGAAAAAACGGCACCCTCTATGACCTGCCAATTGCCCTTGGTATTTTGGCTGGAATGGGCTGCATACCCATAGAGCAGCTGCAGCGCTATATAGTAGTCGGCGAGCTTTCACTAGATGGAAAACTGCGGGGCGTGCCCGGTATGATCTGTATCGCCGAACTTGCTGCCCGGCACCGAAAACTGCTGTTAATCCCAGAGGAGAACGGTTCCGAAGCAGCCGCCGTTACTGATCAATCCTATGCAGTAAAGAGCCTGAGTCTCGCATATGCCCTTTTATCTAATAATACCAATATTCAGCCAATTATGCAATCAAAATTTTCACCTCAGCAAACCAAACGAACACACCACACCATCGTTAAGGGTCAAGTAATCGCCAAACGAATGCTGACAATTGCCGCAGCCGGGCATCATCATGCGCTGTTGATCGGACCCCCGGGAACCGGAAAGACGTTGCTGGCCCAGTCAGTACACGGTTTGCTGCCACCTCTGTCAACACAGGAGGCTTTGGAAACAACGAAAATTTACAGCTGTGCAGGCCTTTTGCCCCCTAATTCCGGATTAATGACCTCTCGCCCGATCCGTACACCCCACCACAATGTTACCAAAGCAGGCTTACTAGGCGGTGGCAGCCCGATCAGGCCGGGTGAAGTATCACTAGCCAACAACGGCGTTTTGATTCTTGATGAATTGCTGGAATTTCAAAGTGATGTCCTGCAAGGACTGCGGGAGCCGCTCGAATCACAGCAAATAAAAATTGTCAGGGCCAACGAACGGGTTACCTATCCAACGAAGTTTTTGTTAATTGCCACCACAAACGCTTGTCCCTGCGGTTATCTTGGTGATCCGAACCATCAGTGCCGCTGTACTCAACTTGAAATCCGCCGGTACCAAAAGAAACTGATTGGGCCGCTATTGGATCGGATTGACTTGTTTACCTTCCTGGAACCGCTGACAACAGAAGACTATCAACAAAAACAGGAGCCTATTCTAGCTCCTGTTGATGTTTGCCATCGCAATGGGTTGCTACCTGATGAAGCGATCCAGGCCATCCAATTGGCCCCCGATGTGCAAGCCTTGCTCAACAAGGCTCTGCAAAGGCTTAAGCTGTCAGGCCGCGGGTACTATAAAACAATCAGAATCGCCAAAACAATTGCTGAGCTCGATGGCCAGGCCGAGATTCAACCCCAACATGTGGCAGAAGCTTTACGCTACCGTTGGGAAGCGGCGAAAATCCTGGATTAATCATCAGGCCCCCACGCAAAATCCTGCTTAGCTATCTTCAGAATTAAAGATGTCCCAGTATTCAAAATCCAAGGAATGTCATTCAACTTCTTGATCAAAAACTCCAACAATGCATCATTGCTCTGCACTACGATTTCAGTGATCACATCATACATACCTGTGGCAACGGCAATATAACGAACCTCCGGCATCTGTTTCAAACGCTCAATAGTGTCCTCTATCCGCCGCCGTTCCACATTCAAGCCGACGATGGCGACGGTATGCATGCCTACTTTGAGGGGATCGGTCACTCCAACAATTTCCAGTACCTTCTCATCTAACAAACGGGCAACCCTGCGGCGGATAGTCCCTTCCGCCAGGCCAAGTTGATTGGCAATCGTTAAAAAAGGTACTCTCCCGTCTTCTTGGAGCGCCTGGATAATCTGGCGATCAACATCATCGATCTCAATTCTCGACACTAGCATCACCCCCTGATTCCGCAACTTGATCAAAGGGACTCCAATGATAGATCTGTTTATGGATCTCAAGCACTATCGAAGTTTCTGTACTCTGGACACCAGGGATTTGTCCCAGCTGCTTGTTCAGCAGTTGGATCAAACGCTCTCGGTTAGGAAGCACGGCCATTGCCACAACATCATAAGAACCGGTGGTAATCACCAGGTAGCGAATCTCTTTAATGGTTTTGACTTCATTAATTATGCATTCTAACTTGTTTCGCTCAACTTTGAGCCAGATAAAAGCAACTGTGTCCATTCCAACTTTAAACGGGTCCGTCACACCTACAATTTGTAAGACCTGGTTCTCTTCAAGTTTGCGAACACGTTTCCGTATGGTTCCTTCGGAAACAGCGAACTCATTGGCAAGTGTAACATAACTAACCCTGCCATCATCCCGCAGATGCTGCAGGATTTTGCGATCCAGATCATCAATTTGCATACGTATTCCCCCCTCTTACCGGCACAGATATTCCTGATTTTTCTATCCAATTTATAGATTTCCACGAAAATCGTAATATCCCTGTTGGAAAAGAAGCCTGTGGCAATAAAAATTTCTGAGAGTATTCTATACTGGAGGTGAATGCAATGAATGATGATCTAAACCTGCTAGCCAGGCTAATCCATGCTGAAGCTGAAGGAGAACCATTCATCGGCAAGGTGGCCGTTGGAGCGGTGATTATGAATCGTCTCAAAGATCCACGCTTTCCCAACAGTATATCGGAGATTATCTATCAACCACAGCAATTCTCACCAGTAAGCGATGGCAGATTGTTCAGTATCACCAACGTGGATGAAGACAGTTACAAGGCTGCCAGGATGGCGTTGGCAGGCTCCGATCCTACTGGGGGCGCTCTCTTCTTTTACAATCCTAACAAGGTGAGTCCCACAAACTGGATCAGAACGCGAGAGATCATCTATCTTATTGGTGATCACGTCTTTTGCCTGTAGCAAAGAAGGACCGAATTTCAGGTCCTTCTTAACCAAACTTGAATATTTTTCTAAACAGCAATACGATAGAATCAATGAGTACTGTAAACCAATTGCCCCGCTCAACTTGACTAGCGGCTAATAACGCCGTTTCTTTCAAGACTTCACCATCCAAATAAATCGTAAGCGTGCCTACTTCCTCTCCGACGGCAATTGGAGCCTGAAGATCATTGATGGACATTTCAGCACTCAGGCTGTCCCGATTACCCCTTAGGACACTGACGCGGGCACCGTCTGTGGTCACATCCACGTAGTCACTGCGTCCCTTGTAAACTCGGACTTGCTCCTGGGGTAACAACTGATCAGCGCTTACCGACTCGAAACTGCGAAACCCATAGTCTAATGCTTTGGCTGCTTCCTGCTCCCGTTTCGCTTCGCTTGCAGCTCCCAGGATCACAGCTATAAGCCTTCTTCCGTCTCTTTGAGCAGTAGCAACCAGATTGTATCCAGCCTGGCTTAAATGACCCGTTTTCAAGCCATCTGCTCCATCGTAAACTCGCAACAAACCGTTTCGGTTGGCCTGGACAATTGGGTTTTTGCTCGAACGGGGCTGGTAAGCAAAAGAAATCTGGCTGTGATACTGCAAAGCCTGGGGATATGCACTCAGATAATGCTTCACCAGTTTGGCAAAATCAATGGCAGTGATCTGATTTGTGTCGGACAGACCGTGGACATCCACAAAATGAAGATTGAGCCCTAGCTGTTCAGCCTTGTTATTCATCCACTGAACGTACAGCTCTTCGGTCCCAGCCAACGCTTCCGCTATGGCTACACACGCATCATTGCCAGACACGACCGCTATACCACGCAGTAAATCATCAATTGTAACCTTGTCACCAACTTCCAAAAACATCTGGGAGCCACCCATCTGCCAGGCACGTTCACTGACCGAAACTTCGCTGTTAAGATCAATATTCTCAGCGGCAATCCGATCAAATGCTACAAACATAGTCATTACCTTTACTAAACTGGCAGGTATCCAGGGTGTGTCTGCCTCTTGTGCAAAGAGTACTTGGTCAGAATCGAAATCATACAAAAGCCCTATTTCTGCTTCAACAGCGAAGTTTTGAGCAAACACAGGGCTTAAGCTGCCTGCAATCAAAAAAACTGCGATCACTAGTGAAACTAATCTGGATTTCATGAAAATGCTCCCTTCACCCAATATATTTCCGTTCCTAGAATCCCTATCACATCGAACCGGCATACAGGTTCATATCCCAATTGGGCAATGTAATGTCGGGCCATTTGCTTGATTTTGCGTTGCTTATGCCAGTTTACCGCCTCCAAGGGACTGCCGTACCGATCAGTTGAGCGGTATTTGACTTCAACAAAGACCAAGATATCCTGATCCTGCATGATCAAATCAATCTCACCATACTCAGTCTGATAGTTTCGCTCCCTGGTGATTAATCCTTGTGTTTCCAAATAGGCACGGGCAATCTCTTCCCCAAGAAAACCTCTTGACTTCGTCACGACAGACTCCTGACAATTCTTAAAGATTCTTCTCTCATCAAGTCAACTTCTTTGGGAAGATGATACTTGCTGCCATCAGCACGAAACAGCAGGCGTACGACAGGACGTTCCCGATCCTCGATATTGACATCAACCACCACTCCAATTTCGGCACTACTGAGCAGCACACGTGTCCCTATTGGATATGGTACCACAGAGCTGATCAAAAAATCGGCAGCGGTGGTGTTAAACTGAATTTCCCGCAGTTGTCTGATAACCCTGAGGGCTTGGAAAGGCATCATGCCCTGCCTGTAAACTCTCGCGGAAGTCATGGCATCATACGCATCAGCTACAGCCACAATCTTGGCGTAGAGATAGATCTGTTCGTCCAAGAGCTCTCGAGGATAACCCTTCCCATTAGGTTGTTCGTGATGTTGATACGCAATATGGGCGCTCAACAATGGAATCCCATTATTGTTCCTGAGAATGTGCCAACCATTGACCGTATGGCGCTTGACCAGGTCAAATTCGCTCTGTGTTAGTGGGCCTCGTTTCTGCAAAATCTGTGGAGGAATGCTGATTTTGCCAATGTCATGGAGTATGGCACCGATTGCCAGCTCTCGCAATTCCAGCTCATTAAGGTTAAACTTAATGCCAATGATGATTGATAAAATACACACGTTAACACAATGGGCAAATATATTGCCGTCAAAAGTGCGAATATCTGTTAAATTGATCAATACATTTGGATTGGCTGTTATTTCATCTACAATTGCAGCCACACTTTCTCCAAGCGGAGTCATATCAAAAGTCTTCCCAAGTTCGATCGATTCAAACACATGCTTGACATGGCCAATCACACTCTGGCGGGTGCGTTGGGTTACCAATTCCGGAACCTCTACTTCTTCATCATGGTCCGTCAGGACAAACGCACCGGGAATACCGTTGCCATACAGCCGCGCAATGTAGTTTTCATTTAGAATTACACCGCTGTTGAGCAACACTTGGCCATCTTCACCGTAGATTGGGCGTGCAATACACATACCAGGCTGCAGATCCTTGTACGACACATATTTCATGAAATCAGGCCTCCTTTGACCCGGGCGAAAGAATGCCTGTGAATTGGTGATGGGCCGTAAAGATTTAAGGCTTTGATGTGGCTTTTTGTCGGATAGCCTTTATGCTTGGCAAATCCATACTGCGGATATTGCCGGTCGTAACTTTCCATTAACGAGTCCCGGTAAACTTTGGCTACGATGCTAGCCGCCGCCACCAAATAACAGCTTGAATCAGCCTTGACAACGGCAGATTGAGCAATGCCCAGATTGGGGATAGACCGGTTTCCATCGACAATGCAGTAATCCACATTGGTTTTGCATGCAAGTTGAACCACTGCCCGCTGCATTGCCAAGAAAGTAGCCTGCAAAATATTGAGCTTGTCGATTTCGGCAGCCGATGCCAGACCAATACCGATGGTCCCGAGTTCCAGAATCTGTTGATAAACCTTGGCTCGCCGCCTGGCGCTCAATTGCTTCGAATCTTTGATGTCCGCTACCTCTTTGTCTATTGGCAAAATAACAGCCGCCGCCACCACCGGGCCTGCCAGCGGCCCTCTTCCCGCCTCGTCTATCCCGGCAATTTGACGGAAACCTTTGCTCAATAGTTTTCTTTCAAGATCCCTCATTCTGGTCATTCCTTTGTGGCAATTCAAGTGTGATTGGTCCGATCAGGCCTTGACGAAAATCTTTGAGAATTAATTGTGCAGTCTGCAATCGATCAATCTCACCTTTGGCCAGCAAACAACCACGCTGGTATCCGATTAGGGAGAATATTGCACTGATCTCAGCAGCAGGATCTTCAAGATCATAGCGTCTGACAAGCAGGTGTGGGTAGTTATCCTGCAAAAACCGTAACAACCAATATGTAATCTCCTCGGAGTCGAAAATTTCATCTTTAATCGCGGCTACAACCGCTAGTTTCCGTGCCGTTTCTTGATCCTCAAGCTTGGGCCACAACAACCCTGGTGTATCCAACAGCCTAAATCCCTGGGCGTTAATCCACTGCTTGCCTCTGGTCACACCGGGTTTAGCTCCTACTTTGGCACTGCTTCTGCCCGCAAGGCGATTAATCAAGGTAGACTTGCCAACATTGGGTATTCCAACTACCAATACTCTAGGTTCACGTTTCTGTTTTGTCAGACATTTTCTTATTTCTTTGCGCAAAACATTAATTCCTTTTCCATTTGTCAATTCCAACAAAACAACTTTTTCTTGCTGTCGCTGCCAATGCTGGCACCATATCGCTGTGCGGGCAGGATCAGCAAGATCGCATTTTGTAACCGCCAAAATCCGAGGTTTGCGGTGAATCTCAATAATATCGGGATTCCGGGCACTGCGGGGAATCCTGGCATCAGTTAGTTCAACGACAACATCGATAAACTTCAGATGCTCCTGAATCTGGCGCCTTGCCTTCGCCATGTGTCCGGGATACCATTGAATATCCATAAATGACCTCCAAATTCACCTTTCTTGCTTCAATGAATCAGGCACTCGGATAATTCCGATTGTGTTTAAGGGCCAGTAAGCGAAAATGGCTCTTCCGACTAAATGATCTTTGGGGACAAACCCAACATCAGGATAGCGACTGTCATCACTGTTGAGCCGATTATCACCTAATACGAAGTAACTGTCCGGGGGGATAACCACAGGGCCATAGTTGCGGGTAAACGCTCCATGGGTCGGGCCGTTAATATAGTTCTCCACCAATGCCCGTCCATTGCGGTAAACAATACCATCTTCAATCAAAATCTCATCGCCTGGAATGCCAATCACCCGTTTAATGAACATACGGTTGACATCAGTAGGGTAGCGAAAAACTACAACATCGCCTACTTTCGGAGTGCTAAAACGGTATGAGAGTTTGTCAACGATTAAACGCTGCCCATCATGGAGTGTCGGTTCCATTGACGAACCTTCCACCCGAAAAGATTGAGCGATGAAGGTAATAATAAATAAGGCCAAGAGTACCGCAACCACAAATGCCTCTACATATTCCCGAATCTCACTTCTAGTCATCAAAGCACCCCATCTCACAAAGATCACTAAATCAAAAAAGGATAGGGAGTGCTTGGATTCACTCCCCAACATCCTAGAAAAACCGTCGATCTTTTATGCGAGCAGCTTTACCAGAGCGCTCCCGCAGATAATACAACCTGGCGCGGCGCACTCTACCGCGGCGAACAACATCTATTTTGGCCACCCGTGGAGAGTGGAGCGGAAAAGTTCTTTCCACGCCAATACCTTGAGTCACTTTTCTCACAGTGAACATCTCATTGATCCCGGATCCCATCCGTCGCAAAACGACGCCTTCAAAAACTTGGATCCGTTCATTTGAACCTTCAACAACTTTAACATGAACCCGTACTGTGTCTCCTGCCCTGAATTCAGGCAGATCTTGCTTCAACTGTTCCTTCTCAATTGCATCTATCATATTCATATCGATTACCTCCTTTCATTGCAATCGTCAGCTAATACTTGCTGCAGCAACTGCCGCTCTTCATCATTAAGTTGGCGTTTCTTCAGTAAGTCCGGGCGCCTGACCAAGGTCATGCGCAGTGCTTCCTTAAGCCGCCATTTCCGGATTAACTCATGGTTTCCACTCAACAGCACTTCTGGCACCATTCGACCTCTAAACTGGGACGGCCGCGTATAATGGGGATATTCCAACAGTCCGTTGGCGAATGAGTCTTCACGGGCTGAGGCTTGATCCCCAAGGACACCGGGAATCAGACGGGCAATGGCGTCAATAACCACCATGGCCGGCAGTTCTCCACCGGTAAGGACATAATCTCCAATTGAAATTTCCTCATCGACCCATCCTTCGCGAATACGGTGATCAATTCCCTCATAATGCCCGCAGAGGAAAATCAAGTTTGCTTCCTGTGCCAGACTTTGGGCCTTTGTTTGATCGAACACTGATCCCTGGGGAGTCATATAAATCACTTTCCCGGAATTGATCGCCTTGACGTGCTCAATGCATGCTACGACCACATCTGGTTTTAAGACCATCCCGGCACCGCCGCCATATGGTATGTCATCAACGGTGCGATGCTTGTCAAAGGCGAAATCACGAATATTCCAGGCGTGAATCGTGAGTAGATTGTTAGCCTGCGCTCTGCCGAGAATACTGCTGCTTAACACTTCGCTGAACATCTCGGGAAACAGAGTCAAGATATCTATTCGCATATTTTCAATCCTCAATCTAATAATCCATCAAGCAGATTCACTAATACTACCTGGTCTTCCAAGTTGACATCCAACACTACAGACTCAACCACAGGGATTAGAATCTGGCGTTGTTTGGTAAGGCCAGGATTTGGATTGACCACATAGACATCATTGGCACCAGTCTGAATCACATCATCGATCACGCCTAACTCCAGGCCATCATCGGTAACTACTTTCAACCCTATCAATTCAAAAATGTAATGGCGCCCTGGAGGTAATGGTACTACATCCCGGTAATCTACCTTGATCAGCATTCCCTTAAGAGCCTGAGCCTGTTCAATAGTATCAACGCCTTCCAGCTTCAACAGGACAAATCTCTTATGGAATCGAGAACTCTCAACTGGAACTCTGCCGTAGGGTTCTGGATCAGATTCCCTGAACAACAAAACGTGATCCATATCCAAGAATCGCTCAGGAAACTCTGTGTGCGGGATTACCCGTACTTCGCCTTTGCTGCCTTGCGTGGCAACAATTTCACCAATGAGAATCCATTTTGTTTTCATTATTCTACGACATCAACCCTAATCTTGATTCCTTCCTTGATTGCAGCGGCTTTGGCAACAGTGCGAATCGCTTTGATGATTCTTCCCTGTTTACCGATTACTCTACCGATGTCGCTTTCCGCAGTCTGGATTTGAAAAATCGTCTCACCATCAGATTCAACTGCAGTAACCGTTACTTCATCCGCTTTTTCCACCAAAGATTTAGTCATGAATTCAAGTAATTCCTTCAAAGTTTTGCCTCCTATCTTGAATGTTGAGTACTTTAATCAGCTTGATCCAGCACACCGCTTTTTTTTAAAAGCGCTCTAGCAGTATCAGAAGGTTGTGCGCCTTTTTTCAGCCAGCTTAGTGCTTTTTCCTTGTCAATCTCTATTTCCGCAGGATCGGTGATTGGATTGTAGTATCCCAGGGTATCAATAAACCTGCCGTCCCGTGCTGCCCTCGAGTCAGCCACCACCAGTCTGTAAAACGGACGCTTCTTTGCTCCCATCCTCTTTAATCTGATTCTAACTGCCATCATGTCACCTCCTCTGTTGATCCAACCTTTTATATCACTCTCAATCGAGAGGATTAGCGAAACAGATTAAACCCGCCTTTACCCTTTCTTCCTCGCCTTTCCATTTCCGAAAACTGCTTCATCATCTGCCGGGTTTGATTGAACTGTTTCAACAACCGGTTCACCTCTTGAACTCGTGTACCTGATCCCGCTGCTATCCTCCGTTTGCGTGAACCACCGATAATATCAGGATTACGTCTTTCTTCAACTGTCATCGAACTGATTATGGCCTCAATCCGTTTCAGGTGGCTGTCATCTACTGCCAGATCTCGCATTTGGCCTAGTTTCCCCATCCCGGGTATCATGCCCAATAGTTGATCCAGCGGCCCCATTTTCTTAATTTGCGCCAGCTGTTCCCGGAAATCCTCCAGGGTAAACGCGTCCCGCCGCATTTTTTCTGTCAATTCTTTAGCCTTTTGCTCATCAAAAGTTGCTTCAGCTTTTTCAATCAAGCTTAAAACATCACCCATACCTAGAATGCGGGAAGCCATTCGATCCGGATGGAACACTTCCAGGCCATCCATCTTCTCACTCATGGCGGCGAACTTGATCGGCTTTCCTGTTACTGCTTTGACTGACAGGGCTGCACCACCTCGGGCATCGCCATCAAGCTTGGTAAGTATCACACCATCAATGCCAAGCTGCTGATCGAAGCTGACAGCAACACTGACTGCCTCCTGGCCAGTCATTGAATCGACAATTAACAGGATCTCGTGGGGGTTTACGCTGCGTTTAATCTCTTCCAGTTCATGCATTAACTCGGTGTCAATGTGCAATCTTCCTGCTGTATCGATAATCACTATGTCGTTGCCGTGGGTTTTGGCGTGGGCAACTGCAGCCTTGGCGATATCCACCGGGTTAGTCTCGCCCATACTGAAAACTGGTACATTTACTTGCTCACCAACAACTATCAGCTGCTTTACAGCTGCAGGGCGGTAAATATCAGCAGCTGCCAATAATGGCCGATGGCCTTTGCCTTTAAAGTGTAAAGCCAATTTACCGCTGGTAGTGGTTTTTCCCGAACCCTGTAATCCCACCATCATAATGATTGTGGGAGGCTTGGATGCCAGGCTGATCTTGCTTTGAGTCCCCCCCATCAAACTGGTAAGTTCCTCATTGACAATCTTGATCACCTGCTGGCCTGGCGAGAGACTTGCCAAAACTTGATGCCCAACAGCGCGTTCTTTGACTTTAGCAATAAAATCCTTAACAACCAGATAATTAACATCCGCTTCCAGCAAAGCCAGTCTTACTTCCCGCAGGGCTGTATCAACATCTTTGTCAGTCAGTTTACCTCTTGCCCTCAGCTTACGGAACGTTTCCTGCAAGCGGCTGGATAAGTTTGCGAAAGGCATAGTTTCGCCTCCTAAGCGTCAAAACGAATTCTGTGAAGCAACTGTTCAATTTCTCTGATCACATGAACCAAATCAGCTGCGCCTTGAGTTTCGATTAACCTTTTAAGCTCCGAAAGGCAGCTTTCAACTTGGGTTAGGAGAGCTTGCTGTGCCATATGTCTAGCTATCAGGCCTAGTTTTTGTTCGTACTCATCCAGGATTACAGCTGAACGTTTCAGATTATCCCAGACAGCCTGGCGTGAGATTTCCAACTGCTCGGCAATTTCACCCAAACTCATATCCTGCCCATAATACATCTCATAGATATCCTGCTGCCTTGCGGTCAACAACGGGCCATAAAAATCATACATTAAGGCTTTCCGCACTGCATCTTCCATAATAATACCTCTGTTAAGTAAATTAACTTTACAGAGGTAGTATACACAAATATCCGATGGCTGTCAAGCAATTTTCCTTGCCAACTAGTTGAATAACGCTTCCGTAAAACTGATGGGATCAAAGTCCTGTAGATCCCGCATCTGCTCACCAACACCAATCAGTTTCACCGGAAGCCTCAGTTCATTGGCGAGTGCCAGGATAATTCCTCCCTTGGCCGTGCCGTCGAGCTTCGTTAATACAATCCCTGTCAGGGGCACCGATTCACTGAAAAGTTTTGCCTGTGAAAGGGCGTTTTGTCCCGTAGTTGCATCCACAACCAGCAGTACTTCATCCAAATCCCGTCCCAGTTCTCTTGTTGTGACACGGTAGACTTTGCCCAGTTCGGCCATGAGATTGGTCTTGGTGTGCAGCCGGCCGGCAGTATCAATGATCAAGACATCGGCACTGCGGGCTTTCGCTGCCGCAACCGAATCAAAGGCAACCGCACTTGGGTCTGCTCCCTCTTGATGAGCGATCAAATCTGCGCCTACTCGGTTAGCCCATACTCTTAACTGATCAACGGCTGCAGCTCTAAATGTGTCAGCCGCACCTAGAACTACTTTGGCATGATTCTGCTTGATACGGTAGGCTAGTTTGCCAATTGTGGTGGTCTTGCCAACACCATTGACACCTACCACCATGATCGCAGCGGGAGTATGATCAGGAAGTGCGAGGGGTTGATGATCACGGGATAACAAATCCTTGATTTCTGCTTTTAAAAGGCCTTGAATCGCATTACTGTCAGTGATTCTCTCTGTCTCAACTCGCTGCCTGATTCTGCCAATCAATTCTAAAGTAGTGGCCACGCCTACATCGGCTTGAATCAATATCTCTTCCAGCTCATCAAAAAGATCTTCATCAATTCCGCGCCCTGCCAGTATTTGGCCGATGCGATCAATAAACCCGGTCCGTGTTTTTGTCAATCCCTGCTTTAAACGGGCAAACAACCCTTGTGGCGTCACTTCCTCAGTGTTAGCTTCACTTCCTTGACTGCGTTCAGCGTCTGTCAACAGTCCGGCGTCGGCGCCACCCTCTGGTTTTACTTGATCGTCATTGATTCTTGGGTCCGGCATTACCTTGGCTTCCTTTTTGCCGCCTCTTGAAAATAGTTTTCTAAGCATCACTTGATCGACTCCTATTCCTGTGATAGTTGCACCGATATTAACTGGGAAGTGGCATGGTCAGACATGGTGACTCCATACAAGCGATCTGCCACTTCCATTGTACCGGGACGGTGAGTTATCACCAAAAACTGAGTAGCCTGAGCCAAGAACTGCATTTGTTCCGCAAAGCGCCGCAGGTTGACCTCATCCAGGCTAGCGTCGATTTCGTCCAAAACAACAAATGGTGTCGGTTTAACCTTTCTAATAGCCAACAAGAGTGCAATCGCTGTTAGAGCCCTTTCTCCTCCTGATAAAAGCAGCAGGTTCTGCGGTTTTTTACCTGGCGGCTGGGCTACGATATTGATTCCGCTTTCCAGGATGTTCTCAGGTTCAGTCAATTCCAAATCAGCATTACCACCTTTGAACAACTGCTTGAACATGGCTTGAAACTCTTCCCGAAGTTTGCTGTAAGTGTCTGACAAACGTTCGGCACTAGTGGCATCAATTTCAGCTATGGTTTCATAAAGCGTTTCTTTAGCCTTGATCAGATCATCATATTGGGTTTGTAAGAAAAACACCCTTTCCTTGACAGCTTCGTAATCCTGCAAAGCAGCAAGGTTAACTATCCCAAGCTCGCGTATGGAATCCTTCAAATTGCCCTCATTCTCCAACAGCTGCTCCAGACTGGAAGCCACATCCCGGATGGCAACATCGCTCCGATTAAGCTCTCTTTCCAGCAAATCTTCATCAATACGCCGCAATTCCAAATCGATACGATCCAACTCAAGCCGGTGGTTATATATGTTCTTATCAATACGCCCGATGCGTGTCTGCAAGGATTTCAACTGATGATTGTGTTGTTTGACTTGCTCTTGAAGCTGGGAACGGACATCTTTCTCGGCAGTTATCTGATCAATCAATCTTTCCCTTTCTTTACGCAACTGCACTTGCTGCTCTTGATACTGCGCTTGTTCAAGCTGCAGCTGGGAACGCTGCAGTTCCAGTTCCTCTAAAGCGTTCTCTATTTCTACGAGCGCTGCCTCATTGGAACGAATTTGCTCGGTAATAACCTGTTTTTGCTCCTCAACTCGCTTAACCTCAGCAGCCGCACCAGTCAGGGCGACTTTCTGATTGGTAAATCCTGTCGAAGCCTCGTTGAGTTCCTGTTCGAGAATGGCAATAGCTTCCTCCAGCCGATGGATTCTCTCCCTCTTGCTGATCTCTTCTTGCTCCATTGAAGTAATGGTATCACCAGCAGCCGCAGCCTGTTGCTCCAACTCTCTGATTGTTGTTTCATATTCATGCACCTGTTTTAACCTGGCATCTAAGAGCTGAGACAGTCGATTCTGTTCCGCTTGGAATTTGTCCAATTCCGATTCAGCTGCCTGAATGTCCAGTTTCACTTGATAGAGCAGTCCTCTGGTTTGCTCTTGTTCGGTTTTCACCTTAACAAGCTCATCTTCCAGTTTGGCTTTTGTTTCCAGGATCCGATCAATTTGGGCTTGAAAATCTGCTCGTTCTTGCTCCAAGCGGACAATCTCATTCTTGCGAGCCAGCAATCCGGATGACTTCTGGTTGAGGCTGCCTCCAGTCAGGGAACCATTAGGCATCACAACTTCTCCTGACAAAGTAACGATCCGGTTAAAGCTTTTAATCTTTCGCTGCATGAGAAGGGCGGTGTCCAAATCCTTTACAACTACAACTCTGCCCAATAGAGCAGACAAGGCTGGTGTAAACATGGGGTCAAATTTCACCAAATCAACAGCAGGCCCCAAGCAGCCTTCCTCCTGCCAGAACCTTTGGTAGTCAGCGGGAAAGGAACTTTCTCTGACATTATTCAATGGTAAGAACGTACAGCGTCCAGCTTGATGTTTTTTCAACCATTCAATGGCCAGTTTGGCGTCGGTTTCCTCTGGAGTGATCAGATACTGCAGGCCTTGGCCTAGAGCAACTTCAATCGCAGTTTCCAAACCTGGAGGGACAGTAATCACTTCCGCCACTGTACCCAAAATCCTAAAATCAGTTTTATTTGCCTGCATCAAACGGCGTACACTGAAGCTGTAACCCTCGTATTCCTTCTCCAATTCTTGTAATGCCTGCAGGCGTGATGTGGCCTGTTGGAATCTGTTGGTATATGTTCTTTCTGTACGGGCTACGTGTTCCAGGTCCTGTTCGATCCTTTGGTAATCCCTGCTCAAAACGGCAAGCTGTTGTTCGCACTCCAGTTCTTGCTGGTTTAGTTGATCATGCCGTTTCGCCAACTCTGTCTGCGACTTGCGCTGGTCTTCCAACGCCCGTTCAAACTGTTTTGACTCCCTGACTGCAAACTCGATCTGCTGTTTTAGCTGTTGCATCTGCTGTTGGTAACTCAAACCATAATTCCGGGCATCAGCCAATTCACGGACAAACTCAATAAATGAGCTTTTTGCTGCCTCAAGCTCACAGCGCTGCCTCTGAAGCATGTCCCGCTTTTGATCTACCAGCTGTACGGCTTCAGACACGCTTTGTTCCAGTTCTTGATATTGTTCCTGCCTTAAATTCAATTCAGTGCTGAGGTCTTCCAGCTTCAGCCTGAGCATCTCGATCTGACCAACATGGCTGCTTTTCGATTTGAGACGCTGTTCCTGGTTGAGCTGGTTATGGGTCAATCGTTCATCAATCAACCCGATCGCCTGCATCGCCTGGTTAATTTGTTCGTTAAGCACGGTAAGTTCTTGCTGCCTCGTATCAAGGGTTTGTTCAAGCTGAGACAGTTGTTCCTGGTCCGTCAGGAAAGATTGCTCCAATGCTTCATACTCGCTGCTCAACTTCTCCGCATCTTTGTGGCATTCGTCCAACGCCTTGGTGTGACGCTCCTTCCTTATGGTTAAGTCATGAAGTTTTAAGGCAGTTTTGTCCAAAAATACAGTCTCGAGTTCGGCTGACAAATTCTGATATTCCCTGGCCTTTTTGGCCTGGATCTCCAAAGGGATTAACTGTTCTTTCAGTTCGGAAAGAAGATCGCATACCCGAACCAAATCATATTCAGTTTGGGCTATTTTCTTTTGAGCCTGTTCCTTTCGCTGGCGGTATTTAATGGTCCCGGCAGTCTCTTCCAAAATAAAACGCCGATCCTGGGGATTGACACTGAGAATGGCGTCAACCTGGCCTTGGCCGATGATGGCATATCCTTCTCGCCCCAATCCCGTATCGGTGAATAGATCCTGGATGTCACGCAAACGGCAGGGTTGGCGATTGATCAGAAACTCACTTTCACCCGAACGATAAACACGCCTGGTTATGGTCACTTCACTGTATTCGACAGGCAAGAATCCATCACCGTTGTCTAAAGTCAACTGTACCTCAGCCATACCGAGAGGTTTTTTACCATCGCTGCCGGCAAAGATTACATCTTCGAGCTTGGCACCGCGGAGACTCTTGATGCTTTGCTCGCCCAGAACCCACCTTATAGCATCAGAAATATTACTTTTTCCTGAGCCATTGGGGCCAACGATGGCCGTAATCCCATCGCCGAAATCCAATGCAACTCTATTGGCAAAAGACTTAAACCCAACCAATTCCAGCCGTTTTAAGCGCATAATAACCTCCAGTGAAGATATTGATCACTTTAAATATTGTACCATAAAATTGACCAATATTGATAAAAACTGGAGGATTATCCCCCCAGTTTCAGATATAAATCTTTCCGTTTGCGAACCGCCAATGGAACCTGCGGGTTTAACAGTGAACCGTATTCCGCGATTAACTTGCGCAGCTTGGTTTTCACTCGGGTCCGGGCATTATCGATGACTTTGGCTCCTACACCGATTGCTTCTTCAATTTCACCGCAGGAGTAACCGCTTAACAGCATCATTATTACAGAGTATTCCAGCAGTGACAAATGATTGACCAAAACCCGGTCCAGGTACTGAAAGACGAATTTCTCTTCAATCATCCTCTCAGGATCCACCAGGGAATCTTCGGCACTGATTAGGTCAAGAATGATCCGCGAGTCGTCGCCGCCAAGATGGGATTGCAGCGACAAAGCATCATTGAGCGCCTTGTGTTTGTTGCCGGTAGTCTGTTTAATCACATTGTAGATCTTGCGGATGATACAGATATAAGCAAAGGAACTGAATTTGACATCATACTGATCTGGTTTGTATTCATCAATGGCGTGTAAAAGACCGATTACACCCTCTTGCATCAGGTCGTCAAAATCAAGAAAACTGGCGTAGTAATTGCGGACAATATGTTTAACCATGGGTATATATTTGAGGACCAGCTTCTCTTTGGCTTCTTGATCGCCAAGACGAATCCGGGCGATCAGGCTGTAGTCCTTTTGCTGGTTTGAGTCCCCATTGGATTTCGCCTTTCCCATTGTTTCTCCTCCCAAGAGCTTAATGGCATGTCTTTGTTACTATCTATATGAGGAGAAACTCAAGTTATGCTAATTTCTGCTGTACCGTCAGCCGCCATTTTCCATAACGTATGGTAAATATGGCGCAAACAGGCACGATATTGCAAATATATCCATGATCTATGTAAAGGTTTTCCGCCCTAAGATGATAACATTACATTAAATGCGCACCATTGCTCATAAGATGGGTGGGAAATGCTTTGCAGCTGAATGAAACCCTGGCATACATGGCAGCTTTAATCCGGGAAAACCCGAACATCACCGTACGTGAAATCGCCAATAACCTGAAATTCGCTGACAATAAGTCGGTCTACTACTGGCTGAACAAGGCGAACTATCACGGAATCGGAGATTTTAAACAGGCTGTTTTGAAGGAACACACTGACTGCCTTGAGGGTTTTTCTGTAATCCAAAATGGTGAAAGCAAGTTCTTAGTCAAAGTCCCGGTTAGGCCATGGAACCAGAGGAAAACTGAGAAGCCACACAATTGGGTCTATCTGTTTCACCACGTCCCCAATCCGGAAGGGTTATTTGCCTTTAATGTGGAAACAAACGAGTTTGCGCCGTGGTTCATTCAGGGAGACTTAATCGTTGTAAACACTACGATTGGTAAAAATGCTTCCACCTGGATTTTACTAAGAAAAGGGCGCACTTATATGATTGGACGGCGAGACGGTAATAATAAGCTCTTGCACGTCAATACCCTCAATCCCATCCCCCGCACTGGGCTTAGCGAGATAGGTCAAATCATCCAGCTTTGGCGCAACTGGTCTCATTCTTGAGGATCGAGGTTGGCAAGAGCTGCCCTGGCTGCATTTTGAGCAGCTTCTTTTTTTGTCCTTCCCACACCTCTGCCTAATACTTTATTTCCGAAAACGACTTCCATCACAAATTCCTTGGCGTGATCCGGCCCGTGCTCTTGAGCCAGATAATATGTAGGCAAATCCTGGCCGCTTTGTTGGAAACGCTCCTGAAGAGTGCTTTTGGCATCAATGATCGGCAGCTGTTCTTCAAGATGTTCACCGTCAATCCATGAAAGGTGCCTTAAGATTATAGGCCTTACTGTCTCCAAATCTGAGTCAAGGTATATGGCACCGATCACTGCTTCATAAACATCACAAAGCAGTGAATCTCTCTCGAAGGCACGACTAAGTGTTTCACTCCTGCCCACTTTCATATACTTGTCCAACTCAAGCCTGCGGGCATGGGAGGCCAGAGTGGGCTGGCTGACCAGGAAAGCCCGTATCTTGGCAAGCCGGCCTTCTGCGAAATCAAAATATTGATGGTATAAATGATCACTGACAATGATCTGCAGTACCGCATCGCCAAGGAACTCCAACCTTTCGTTATTGCCGGTAGGCTCTCCCGGGCAGCACGAACGATGGGTTAATGCCAGCTCCAACAGGCCGAGCTCCTTGAACTTGTAGTTCAGATTATTCTCCAGTCTGGACAAGGCATGTTGTTTCTCCATGATATCAACCCCATCGCCGCATTACCAGCACTGCATTATGACCGCCAAAACCAAACGAATTGTTGAGTGCCACCTCTAGATCAGCCTTTCGCAATTGATTGGGAACATAATCAAGATCACACTCAGGATCCGGATTTTCAAGGTTGTAAGTGCCTGGGATGACCTGATTCTTTAGGGTAAGCGCACATATTCCAGCTTCCAAAGCTCCTGATGCTCCCAGAAGATGCCCGGTCAACGCTTTGGTACTACTGATTGGGATCTGGTAAGCCCGTTCGCCAAATACCTTCTTGATTGCCAGTGTTTCATAATAGTCATTGTATTTAGTGCTCGTGCCGTGGGCATTGATATAACCTACATCATCGATGGTGATTTCTGCGTCAGCAAGTGCCTCCTTCATAGCCCGCTGAGCCCCTTCATGTTCCGGCGCTGGCGAAGTCATATGATAGGCGTCACCGCTGGCACCATAACCAATCAGCTCGCAATAGATCCTGGCACCACGGGCATTAGCATGGCTCAGTTCTTCCAGTAATAACACACAAGCACCTTCACCCATTACAAATCCATCACGTTCCAGATCAAATGGGCGGCTGGCTCGTTCAGGCGCGTCGTTACGAGTGGACAAAGCTCTGGCGGCAATAAAACCTGCCATAGACAAAGGAGTTACTCCCGCTTCCGCTCCACCGGCCATCATTACATCGGCATTGCCTCGGGCAATAATCCGAAAAGCATCACCAATGGAATGAGTCCCTGATGCGCAAGCAGTAACAGTGCAGGAATTTGGCCCCTTGGCGCCGGTAATGATTGCTGTCTGCCCACTGGCCATATCGGGAATCAGCATCGGTACCAGAAAAGGGCTGACTTTTCCAACCCCCTTCTCCCTTAAGACCTGTGCCTGTTTCTCAATTGTGTTGACTCCGCCAATGCCCGAACCAATCAACACACCAACGCGATGAGCATTTTCCTCAGTTATCTTCAGCTCTGCATCCATCAGGCTTTGGATCGCTGCAGCAACAGCATATTGACAGAACAAGTCCATCCGTCTGATTTCTTTAGGCTCCAGATATTCAGCAGGATCGAAATCTTTAACCTCGGCTGCTATTTGGACTGGATACTCAGATGCATCAAAACGGGTTACTCTACCTACACCACTGACACCTTTAAGCAAATTCTCCCACAATTGATCTTTCTTGCCTAAAGGAGAAATTACGCCAATTCCCGTAACAACAACTCTCCGTTCCATGATTCCACCTCACAGAATACGAAAAATGAGACCCTAGCTTACCTAGGGGTCTCAATATTGCATTAACTTGTATGATTTTTGATGTATTCAACAGCATCGGCTACCGTGTTTATGGTTTCGGCATCCTCATCCGGAATCTTTATGTCAAATTCCTCCTCAAAAGCCATCACCAACTCCACAACATCCAAAGAGTCAGCACCTAGATCATCCTGGAAAGATGCTTCTAATGTCACATCTTCAGGTTTGACCCCTAATTGCTCAACCAGAATATCTCTGACGCGATCCAAAATCTCCATCCGCTGTCACCTCCTTGCCACATCTGATTATATTACCAGGCCGCCATCGACATTGATGACTTGACCTGTAATGTACATATTTGTATCGGACACCAAGTAGTGCACCAATTCTGCCACATCGCCCACCTGGCCAACTCTGCCGAGTGGAATATGATTAACGATGGATTGTTTCTGCTGCTCACTTAACACCTGTGTCATGTCAGTATCAATATACCCGGGAGCCACGGCGTTTACTAATATTTGTCGCGATGCAACTTCTTTGGCCAACGATTTGGTCAATCCAATAATGCCCGCTTTCGCAGCTGCATAGTTAGCCTGTCCAGGGTTCCCTGCGACGCCTACAACCGATGCAATGTTGACAATGCGTCCGTAGCGCTGCTTCAGCATCTGCCTAATCACTGCCCGACAAACATAAAATGTGCCGGTCAAGTTGACCTGCAGCACTTGTTCCCACTCTTCGTTGCTCATACGCATCAGCAGATTGTCTCTAGTGATTCCGGCATTATTGACTACTACATCGATCCTGCCAAACTGCTCCAGCACTTGGTTAACTAGCTCTTCAACCTGGTTGAAGTCACTGACGTCTGCTATCACCGGCATGATCCGCGAATCATTGTATGTGGACAGTATGGCCTCATTCCGGGCACATACTGCGACATTCATTCCCGCTTCGGCCAACCGCAAGGCGATAGCTTTACCAATACCTCGAGAGGCACCAGTAACGATCGCTGTTTTCGTAAATTCACTCATCACGTCCACCTCTTCAGGAACCTCCTAAGGATAAGAAACTAGTTCCATGTTTTTGGTGATTCTCTTTGTAAGGCCAATCAAGACATTTCCGGGACCAACTTCGATAAACCTGACGATACCCATCCGTTCTATGGCTTGGATATTGTCAATCCACTGTACGGAACTGGTTATTTGGTTGACCAGTTCCATTTTAACCTGATCTTTGCTAGTAATCAAGCCACTGTTAATATTGCTTACCACTGGTATTAGCGGATCTGAAAACGAAAAACCCTGTAGATAGATGGCAAATTGATCGGCAGCTTTCTGCATTAGAGGCGAATGAAACGGTCGGTTTACCTGCAGCTTGACGACCTTCCTTGCTCCTCGCTGCTGGGCTTGACGACTAGCATAGTCAACAGATCCCGGTTCACCGGCAAGTACAAACTGACCAGGGCTGTTATAGTTGGCGATGGTAACCGTACCGTACCCGAATGCTTGTTCTACTATCTTCTCTACTGTTCCCAGATCTAAGCCTAAAACTGCCACCATTTGTCCTTCTCCGGCATAATCATCCATCAGTTCTCCCCGCTTGGCGGTTATCTGCACTCCGTCCTCAAAACTAATGGCACCGGACGCCACCAGAGCTGTCACTTCACCGAGACTGTGCCCGAGCAGTAATTGAGGCTGTGTTGTTTGGCTTAAGACCGCCCAGTGGCTGATACAGGTTACCATGATTGCTACCTGCGCAAACCTGGTATTGGACAACTGTTCCATTGGCCCGATTTGACACAGTTCCAGCAGATCATAACCTAAAACAGCACTTGCCCTGGTGTAATACTCGATCCGGATGGGATTGTGATTCTCTGCCATACCAACATGCTGTATTCCCTGGCCTGGAAACGCAACTGCAGTCATCGTTCGAACCCTCCCCAACGCAAAAGGGCTGAACCCCAGGTCAGTCCCGCACCAAATCCTACCATCAGCACCAGGTCTCCATCCTCTACCAATCCCGCCTGCGCCAGTTCCGCCAAGGCAATAGGGACACTTGCTGCCGATGTATTGCCATAGCGATCCACATTGACGTAAATCCTGTCTGCTGCAATTTGCAAACGCTGCGCAGCCGCTTCAATAATCCGTACGTTTGCCTGATGGGGCACAAACCAGCGAATGGTATCAACGGCGACTCCTGCTTTGCGCAAGACCCGCTCGGTTGAGTCACAGATGATCTGCACTGCAAATTTATATACTTCACGGCCGCACATTTTCACATAGTGCTGTTTAGCTTCAAGACTTTTTGCCTGAGCCGGAATTCGGGATCCGCCTGCCGGTACATGCAGCAGCATCGCACCTGACCCATCTGCTCCAATTTCAGAAGCAATGAATCCGAAACCCGGCTCTACTGATCCCAGTACGGCTGCACCTGCTCCATCGCCGAAAAGGACGCAGGTACTCCGATCTTCATAGTCTATTAAGCGGCTAATGACATCAACACCAACTACCAGCACTTTCTGATACCCTGCTGCCAACATGGCCCGCCCTATCTCAATTCCGTACATGAATCCTGAGCAAGCAGCGGCAACATCAAAAGCGGCGGCATTCTTGGCATTCAGCCGTTCTTGAATGATACATGCAGTAGCTGGAAAAGGCATATCCGGTGTAGTTGTGGCCACTATGAGCAGATCAATATCGTCTGCCCGAACTTGAGCATTGGCCAAAGCTTGCACAGCTGCCAAGTAGCCTAGATCAGATGCAGCAGTGTCCGGATCGGCAATGTATCGCTGCTTAATCCCGGTTCGGGTTGTAATCCACTCATCGCTGGTGTCAACCAATGCTTCAAGATCCTTGTTCGTCAACACACGTTCCGGCACAGCTTTACCCAACCCAAGAATTCCTACATTATTGTTCACTCATTTCACCCGCAATCAGTTCTGCTATTGATTCGACAACTTGGTTGGAAGACGCTTCTTTAGCCACTCGAATCGCATTGTGAATGGCTTTGGCGTTGGAGCTACCATGGGCAATGATTACCGTTCCTTTGACCCCCAAGAGCGGAGCCCCTCCATATTCGGCATAATCCATTTTCTGTTTAAGCTTGGCAAATCCGGGACGTAAAATCATGGCTGCCAGCTTGCGCGGCAGCGTAGCAGTCAGTTCCTGCTTTAGCATTGTAAACAAGCCCGTACCTAAACCCTCTGCAAACTTTAGCACAATATTACCGACAAATCCGTCGCAAACAACAACATCGACTTCACCACCGGGTATATCCCTGCCCTCGATGTTTCCTATGAAATTGATCTTGGCCGTGCTCAAAAGCTGATATGCTTGCTGTGCAGCCTCATTGCCCTTTACCGGTTCTTCTCCGATATTGAGCAATCCAACCCTTGGGTCAGGCCGCCCCAAGACTCGTTGGGCATAGATAGCGCCCATATGTGCGAACTGGGCAAGTTGACTGGGGCGGCAATCCACGTTGGCCCCCACGTCAACCATAAGGCAAACCCCTTTGACGGTCGGCATCAGGGAAGTAATCGCAGGCCGTTCAACTCCACGGATCCTCCCTATTGTAAACAATGCAGCGGCCATACATGCCCCTGTATTGCCTGCGCTGACCATGCCTGCTGCCGCTTGATTTTTGACCAGACGTGCTGCAGCATTCAACGAAGAATCCTTTTTCGTGCGCACCGCCTCAACCGGCGCTTCGTCCATGCCGATCCGCTCAGGGGCATGGACAATCTCAATCAAGTCGCTCCCCGGTTTGCCTTCAATCATGGATGAGAGCACGTCTCGATCACCGGTTAGCATTATTGGAATCCGATCCTCGCTTGCTGCCTGTAGGCATCCTGCGACGATTTGCTCAGGAGCAAAATCTCCTCCGAAACCATCCACTGCGATTTTAATGGGAATCACCCTCCTTTTTGTCTAGCGCAACTACCACAAACTCGCCTTCAAACACCTTCAGTTGATCAATACGGCTCTCAACCTTGATAGTATGCCGTGACCCGGTCCTCTGTATCAATCTGGCTTTGGCGATGACACGTTTGCCACTCTCCACGGGATGAAGAAAACGAATTCTGGCAGACGCAGTCAAGGCTATTTCGGCATCCACGAGTGCAACAGCAAGAGAATTGGCTTGGGCAAATAAATAGTGGCCTCTGAGGACATCAGTGCGTTTGAATGTCATTTCATGAGTGGTTGACAACACCGAAAGTGCTTCCTGCCCGATACTTAGATCGATCAGTTCGCCAATCACCTCGTGCCCTTCCAAAGCCCGCAGCTTTGCATAATTCTCTTCAGCTACAGCTTTGATTCGTTCCCGCAGTTCTGGAATTCCCAGTGCCATTCGATCCAAACGTACGGTTGCTACGCTCACCTGGAGCAGTTCTGCAATCTGCCGGTCAGTGAGGAACGGTTCTGCATCGAGAAGAGCCTGGAGGCGTTGGCGCCGGCCTTGGCGACTGGATGTCATTGTTTTGACCTCCTGTTAACACCTGGTACTAATACGATCCTAGTATAACCAAATTTGCCAGTTTTGTAAAGAAAAAAATGATAGAGATTCGCTCCCTATCATCCTTCTGTAATCAGATTAAAGCATTCAATTATTCAGCTTTCTTCACTTCCACAACCTGACGACCTTTATAGTAACCACAGTTGGAACAAACACGATGCGGCAGTTTCGGCTCGTGGCACTGAGGACATTCCATGGCATTTACAGCCTTTATTTTCCAGTGTGTACGCCGACTACGTCCCTTCGCTTTTGAAACCTTTCGCTTTGGTACAGCCATTTGCTCCATCCCCCTCTCATGCAAGTTTTCTAGCTCATTGATTTTTCAATAAGTCAGCCAAAACCGCCAGGCGGGGATCTGGCTGAACTTTGTCACAATCACACACCTTTTCATTCAACACCTGGCCGCATTCGGGGCAGATCCCCTTACAGTCATTGCGGCATACTGCCTTCATGGGTATTTCCAGAATCACAGCTTCAGTTACCAATCGTGTAATATCGATATAGTCTCCTTGAAATGTGTGTGCTGGATCCTCAAGCTCACTAGGTTCAGGGTTTTCCGCCTTATACCCTGCTGGCACATACTCCTCACTGAAATCTGCCTTAATTGTTTGTTCGAAAGGCGTCAGACAGCGGGAACACGTAAGGGTCAGGCTCATCTCCGCAGCACCCGATACCAGAAAACCAAATTTAGTCTTTAACACTGTCCCTTTGATCTGCAGCGGTGTCTGTGACTCACCAATTTGCGTCAACTCAGGAAAGTGGTTTACTCCTACCACTTCTTCAAAATCCAGCGAACTGCCTATCTTGCCAAGAGCTGCAATCCTAATCCGCATATAAGTCACCTCATAAATTATACATACAATGCCTGTTCCTGTCAAGTAACGCGAGCATGCACCCAAACCTTTTCTACAGCCGCTAAACACATATGGCATAAACCAGGGTCCATATCCCATATCTATGATTCAGAGATAGAATAAGAGGTGTTCATCATGAGTGTCAGCAAACGTCAACGCATCAAGGCTTATCTCACAGCAGCACTTGTCCTGGTGCTTGCTCTCTCGCTGATAGTTTTCCCAAAAGAAACGTTTCAAGCCTCCCTGGAAGGGCTTAATCTTTGGTTTGGAGTTGTCCTGCCAGCACTTCTTCCATTTTTTGTCATGGCAGAGTTGTTGATTCATCTGGGGGTAATCCAATTCCTGGGCGTTTTCCTAGAACCAGTTATGTATCCGCTTTTCCGCATCCCCGGTGTCGGTGCATTTGCCGTGGCTTTGGGGCTGGCATCGGGATATCCGCTAGGGGCCAAGCTTACCGCAGATTTGCGCCGTGAAAGACTGATCACTCAGATTGAGGCCGAACGATTGGTCAGCTTTGCTAATACAGCAGGGCCATTGTTCATCGCCGGAGCAGTTGCTGTAGGAATGTTGGGATTGCCGGAGATGGCCTTGGTATTAATGCTTGCCCACTACATTTCCACCATTATGGTGGGCTTTTTCATGCGCTTTTATGGCAGTTCCCAACAGGGAGGCAGAACATGCACCGAAACGGTAAATCCACCAATCTATGGAACAAATGCCCTGTTCAATGCTAGGGGCAGCACAGCCCATATCGGATCACTCTTTTATGATGCGGTAATGCAGAGCCTTAGATCTCTGAATTTTATCGGGGGCTGCATCATGATCTTTTCTGTATTCTCGCGAATTCTTAACTTGGCTGGACTTATCCCTGCTCTATCTGATTTTCTTACATCCGTACTGCCCTTCTTCGATCTCAACCAGGATCTTGCCAGTTCTGCAATTTCAGGGTTACTGGAAATTGATATCGGCATCCAGGCCGTCGCTCAGGCAAAAGCCACTTTAATCCAAAAACTGGTGGTTATCAGTGCCATAATTGGTTGGAGTGGTTTATCAGTTCACATGCAAGTGGCGGCCATGATCCGGGGAACCGACATCAGGATCAAACCATACATCATCGCTCGTGTATTCCATGCGGTCTGCGCAGGCATAACAACAGCCCTGCTCTACCATCCCGTTGGTTTAATCTGGCGGCAGCTCGGACTATCAGTACTGGTAATGGCCAAACTAAGTTTCAGCCAACCTTCAATGCTCGCCATACTAGGTCTATCTGTCAGTATGGCCGCCCTGATTGGGGCCATATTCGTCCTTCTAGTGCTGCTTGCCTATCTGCTTAACCGCATTGTATTCTTCTGGGTCAGAAAGTGAACCTACTGACTGCTGGCAGCATTAGTGTTGGTGCCTGTGTCCTTTTTGAGTTCTTCTTGTCCCCTGACCACTACTTTCAGGGTTTTGTTCAAGGTTTCTTCGAGCTCAGAAAGGACATTGAACGCATATTCCTCTGACCCTTTGATTAACTCTTGAGCTCTTTGATGGGCCTCGGCCAAGATCTGTTTTGCCTCCTGTTGAGCTTGGCGGTAAATCTCGCTTTCTTTTAACAGCCTTGCTGCCTGTTCCTTCGCTTGCGCAATGATTCTCTCAGCTCGCTGCTGGCCCTCTGAAATCAGCCGATCTTTTTCAGTTGAAACGATTTCGGCACGTTTGACTTCTTCGGGAACTGCATTCCGGATCTTTTCAATCAGTTCCAGTAACTCGTCTGAATCCAACAAGACACGTCCCGTCAAGGGAATTTCAGGTGCCTTGTCTATGATCTCTTCCAACTTGTCGAGCAGCATGATTAAATTGATCCTGTTCAATCTCGCTTACCCCTTTCATTGATCTGGTACTTCGCGTACAGGCGTTGGGCAACCTCTGGTGAAACCCATTGCGACACGTCACCACCGAAACTGGCAACCTCTTTCACCGCTGAAGAGCTTAAGAATGAATACTGGCTGCTGGTCATCATGAATACCGTTTCTATCTCTGGATCGAGATTGCGATTCATGGCAGCCAACTTAAATTCATATTCAAAATCGGTTACGGCCCTTAAGCCGCGGACAATTGCCAATGCACCTTTCCTGCGGGCATATTCCACGACTAAACCGTCAAAACTCTCCACCGAAACATTATCCAAATCTCTAACTGACAGGTGCAGCATCTCCAGGCGTTCATCTATTGAAAAAAACGACTGTTTTTCCCGATTCTTTAGGACTGCGACATACACATGATCAAAAATGTCCGCAGCTCTATGAATGATATCTACATGCCCGTAAGTAACTGGATCAAAGCTGCCGGGACATACGCAAATCTTCAAGTTCATCCTCCTCGATGCGGTAAAATGACAGGATAATATCTCCATAACGCACTTGCCTTACTCGAATTAAGTTCAACGTAAAATCGATGATTTCCTCTTTACTGCTGTGCTCTGCCACCACTATGCCGTCTGCAGCCAGCAGGTTGTTTGCGGCAATTTCAGTCAACGTTTTGTTACTCAAACCACTTTCATATGGTGGATCAAGAAAAATGAAGTTAAACTGCCTCTGTTTTTGCCCTAGAATTCTGACCGCTCTAAAGACATCGTTCGTGTAGATCTCTGCCCGTGCCAATAATCCGGTTTCTGTTAAATTGGTGTGGATCATGTCTGTACACAGACGGTCTTTATCAACAAAAACAGCTTTAGCCGCACCGCGGCTCAGCGCTTCAATCCCGATACCCCCGTTACCGGCAAACAGATCCAGGACCTGAGCTTGGACCACAGCTTCGCCTACGATGTTGAACAGGTTCTCCTTAACACGATCGGTAGTCGGACGCGTATGCCGGCCTCGCACACTCTTCAGCCTTCTGCCGCGAGCGCTTCCTGCGATTACTCGCACAAAAACTCCTCCTCGGTCTGATGGAAAAAAATACCGGTAGTCTGCTTGAATATTCTATGGGGATATTGCCACATAATAGCAATGAAGAGATTGACCCTCCCCAAAAGGCACAGGAAGTGCAACCATTAATTTGGTTCTATTCTTCCTCCGGTTTCTCCTCTCCCAGAGACAGCAGCTGTTTACGGTTGCTGTCTTTTAATTTCTGCCTGCAGCGCCGGGTGCATTTCCAGGCCGGGATCGGCTTGAATTAGCTCCCGGGCTTCTTGTGTCGCTTGTTCCAGCAGTGCCTGATCTCGAATCAAATCTGCCAGGTTAAACCACGGATCACCTGACTGCCGCGTACCTAACAAGTCACCAGGGCCTCTCAATTTGAGATCTTCCTCAGCGATCTTTAATCCATCATTAGTATGCCTGATTATGTCCAGTCTTTGTCTGGCAAGTTCAGTTTTAGGATCTGCGATCAAAAAACAATAGGCCTGCTTTTCGGCGCGCCCGACCCTGCCCCGCAGCTGGTGCAGCTGTGCCAAGCCAAACCGGTCTGCATTTTCGATCACCATTACCGTAGCAGTAAGTACATTCATACCAACCTCAATGACAGTTGTTGAAATCAGCACATCAAGTTTTCCATCGTAGAAGTCCTGCATCACCTGATCCTTAGACTTCCCCATTTGCCCATGAACAAGGCCAACCCGGACTTGGGCAAGCTGCTGCTTGGATAAATTCTCCATTTCTTGAATCGCTGCCCGTGCGTCCAGCTTGTCCGACTCCTCCACCAACGGAAAGACAACAAAAGCCTGTTCTCCTTGCTTTACCCGCTGTACTACAAACCGGTATACATCATCTCTCTGCCGGGGATGAATCAATCTGGTGTCGATGGGCTTGCGGCCTTCTGGCAAGTCAGGAATGATAGATATGTTTAGATCTCCATACAAGGTCAACGCCAGCGACCGTGGTATTGGCGTCGCCGACATGACCAACAGATCGGTGTTGCCTTTGTCGCTAAGGGCAAGCCGCTGCCGTACTCCGAAACGGTGCTGCTCATCTATGACCGCAAGAGTTAGATTTTTAAACTCGACTCGTTCTGAGATTAAAGCATGAGTGCCAACTATGACTGATACTTCTTGATTGGCTGCTTTGCGGATAATTTCCTGACGCTGCTTTGCACTGGTCTTGCCTATCAAGAGAGCCGTGGGTACCCCCAGCGGTTCGAAATCCGCAGCCATCCGATCATACATTTGCCGTGCCAGGATTTCAGTCGGCACCATCACCGCCACCTGTCCGCCGGAATCCACAGCTTTTAGACATGCGTACTTGGCGATTACGGTTTTGCCGGAACCGACATCGCCTTGGATTAGTCGCCGCATTTGTTGTTTAGATTCCATATCACGGCGAACATCAGCGATGGCGTTCACCTGGCCATTAGTCAGCCGAAACGGAAGACCCTCGAAAAACTGCTTTGTTAATGGACCGTCCGGTTGATGCCGAACTGATTCTTGTCTGTGGCTGATGACGGTACCAAGACTGATCTGGAAAAGAAAAAACTCCTCAAAGACAAGGCGCTGTCTGGCTTTGGCAAGCTCTATCTCGTTGCGGGGAAAATGCATCGCCCTCAAAGCATTCTGACGGCCTGGAAACTTGTCCAAAAGATGCTCAGGAAGGCATTCTTGGATCTGATCTAAGTATTTAAGGGCAAATTCGATCCATTCGATCCGCATCCGGTTGGTGATACCAGCCACTAGAGGATAGATCGGCACCAAACCACGATACTTGGGCATTGAGGTATAGAATTCACCGCCAACTATTTCCGGCCCGTAAAGGCCGCTCTTCACCAGACCGTAAACCCACAGATTATCTGCTTTTGAAAGCTGTTGATATTGATAACTGAAACCACGGCGATAGGAAGCAGTAAACCAACTTAGGTTCAAAACTTGCCTGGTTCCCAGCAATCTAGCCTGGATCAAGCGGCGGTTGCGGAATAAGGCACGCTCTGTCAGATCAGCTATTCTTCCATGGAACAAACCTTCCATACCGGCTTCTGCCTGATCAGGGCTGACGACAGCAGTGAAATCCTTGTATGCCCTAGGGAAGCTAAAGATTACATCACGCAGGGTGTGCAGGTCCAGTTTTGCCCCCAATTGCGCTTTTCTCGTACCAACTCGCGGAATCACGGTGATTGGTTGTGCTAACATACCACACCTCCACTACAACTAAAACCCCAAGGTTACCCCGGGGGCTAGATGTCTAGATCGGATGCCACAGCAGCGCAATCGTACCTGGCCCAACATGTACCCCAATTGTAGGGCCAATCAGTCCAATTGTGAAATCCTCAATAGCGAATTCAGACTTAATCTTATCAGCAAACTGAAGCGCCTCATCTGCGCAGTTACTATGGACCAGTCCAATTCTGATCTTCCGGCCCTGGTGAGTTTGGACATAATCACCAAGGAGATCATAGATCCTCTTAAGGGCTCTAGCCTTTCCGCGAACTTTGTCAAAGGGTGTGACAATCCCATTGGCTAGCGTCAAAACCGGCTTGATATTTAGCAATGAGCCAACCATGGCTGAAGCTGCGCCAATGCGTCCATTACGTCTCAAATACTCCAGTGTGTCGACGACAAAGTATACCTGCAAGTCTTCCATTACCCGCTCGCCCAAAGCCAGAGCATCTTCAACTGAGGCACCGTTTTGGACTGCTTCAGAGATCGCCATGGCCACCATTCCGATGCCAATCGAGGCAGATTTTGTATCGATGATATGGATGTTGCGATTTTCCACCATAGTGGAGGCCAGTACCGCTGATTGATAGGTACCACTTAATCTGCTGCTGAGGTGTACCGAGATGATGTGATCCCCTGGTTCGGAGATCTGCTCGTAGCACTTGACAAAGTCAGCCGGCGAAGGTTGGCAGGTGCTGGGCAGGGCGCTAGATTCGCCAAGACGCTGATAGAATTGCTCTGCACTTAACTCAACTGTGTCCAGATAGATTTCCTCGCCGAACTGAATACTCAATGGAACCAAATGAATATTGTACTGACTCCTGATTGAATCTGGCAGATCGCTTCCACTATCGGTCACAACATGAATCCTAGGCATTGTTTTCCACCTCGTTTCTAATTATTCCACGGAGATAATGTAGAAATACAGCGGCTGACCACCCTGGTACAGTTCTACTTCACAATGGCCAAAGCGATTGGCTACTTCTTGCTTAAAAAGCTCGGCCGCTTCGGGATCCAGATCATCGCCATAGTAAATACTGATCAGGGATGAATCGTCATCCACCAGATTATCCAATAGTGTCAGCCCCACATCCGTCAACGATTGACCTGCTGCAACGATTTTTCCATCGGCAAGGCCAATATAATCCTGCTCTTCAATACTCAGCTCACCTGCTTTGGTGGAACGGACCGCAAATGTGATCTCACCGGAACGGACATTTGCCACTTCTTCTTCCATGGCCTGTAGATTGGCTTCTAAATCCAGGTGCTCTGCAAAGCCAACCATAGCCGCAACGCCCTGTGGTACTGTTGTAGTGGCGATTACCTCAACTCTCTTGTCGATAAATTCTTTCACTTGCTGAGCTGAGAAAATAACGTTTTTGTTGTTTGGCAAAATGATCACTGCATCGGCATTGACATCCTCCACAGCTCGAACAAGCTCCTCTGTGCTGGGATTCATGGTTTGGCCGCCGTAAAGCGCAACATCGACTCCAAGACTCGTGAAAATCTCCGCCAAACCATTCCCCGGAACAACTGCTACCACTCCAATCGGCTTCTTTTCGGTCGAAGAGTTGCGGGAAATAATTGTATTGTTCGAATTTGACAACCCGTTATGATTTTGCATTTCTGGTTCATCTGTTATCATTTCATTTTGAAATTGCATGTTGTCAATCTTGATGTCGGTTAAGTCACCGATTCCGGTGCAGTATTCCAAGACCTGGCCTGGGTGATCGGTATGGATGTGAATCTTAACTACCTGTTGATCACCTACAACCAACAGCGACTCACCTTTTGGCTCTAATTGCGAACGAATCTGATCAACGTCCAGACGCTCACCTTTGATCAAAAACTCAGTGCAGTATTTGTTTACCAGAACGCCTTCTATGCGCGTGATTCCTTCCTGGATTTGTTCCTGGACCGGCGCAGGCCTATCGCTGACATCAATCTCTCCAACTAGTGCCTTGTAGGCTCCTTCAAGTGCCACAAGAAGCCCTTTGCCTCCGGCATCCACCACACCAGCTTGCTTCAGGACCGGTAAGATGTTTGGGGTATTCTCCAGGGCCTTGGTTCCAGCCTGGACCGCAACCTTCCAGACCTCGACAGGCGACAATTCCTCATTCTCGCAGGCGGCGCTGCAAGCCTCAGCAATAACCCGCCCAACTGTCAGCATTGTACCTTCGACAGGTTTCATGACCGCTTTGTATGTTCGTTTCGAAGCTTGATCAAACGCTTTTGCCAGTTGCCGGCCATTTGCTGCCTTTAGTTTACCCAATCCATCACTGAAACCCCGGAAGTATTGGGACAGGATCACTCCACTGTTACCTCTGGCACCCATCAGCGAGCCCCGGGCTATAGCTTGCGCAACTTTGGATATGCTCTCTGTCTCAAGATTATCCAGCTCCCTAAGGGCGGACTGGAGCGTCAACGCCATATTAGTTCCTGTATCACCATCGGGAACAGGGAATACATTCAAGGCATTTATTTGTTCTTTTGATTCTGCCAAAACTTGGGCTGCGGCGGTAATGATCCTCTTGAATTCTATGCCATTTAGTACATCCACCTTGATATCCTCCTGCTCACTTTCGTTTCGCATCGGTCACTCTTACTCCCTGAACCCGAATATCAATGCTTTCCACATCTAATCCTATTGTGTTTTCGATTGCATATTTGACTCGTTCTTGAATGTTCCGGGCAACCTCGGAGATCTTTACTCCATATTCAACAATGATATAAAGTGTGACACTCACGATATGGTCGTCTATATATTGAACATCGACACCACGTTCATAGTAATCTTTGCGCAGAAAATCGCTGATTCCATCCTGTACGTTGCGGGAGGCCATACCTACCAGTCCATAGCATTCCATGGCTGCTACGCCGCAGATGGTTGCAATCACATCTTCACTGATATTGATGCTGCCAAGTTCGGTTTGAAGCTTCTGGGTCAAAAACTATCCCCCCTAAATTTGCCAATTCTATTTTATTACAGCTACATTTTATCCGTTTACAGGGTAAATGTAAAGCATTTTTGGCTTGCAAACTTAGTTTCGCTATGTTAGAATGGTGTTCGATGACAATTTATGCACTTGGTAACAACGAATCAAAGGGGGTTAACTGAATGGCTAGAAGGTGCATTGTTTGCGATAAGGGTACTGTGTTTGGTAACACCAGAAGCCACGCTATGAACAAGTCTCGCCGTACATGGAAACCAAACTTGCAGAGAGTTCGAGTAAGGATTAAAGGGGTTCCACAACGGGCTTATGTTTGTACTCGATGCCTGAAGAGCAACAAAGTAGAGCGAGTCGTTTAACTTAACCCCTGACCTTTGCTAGAAAACCCCAGGTGAATTCACCTGGGGTCTTTTTGAATGACAACCACCAGCAGCACACCAGTTCCGCATTTGATCTCTATGCTTCTTGCCGCAGCTTTATTACTAATCGTCCACGTGCTGCCTTTTTTGATTACGGCATCACGCAGGGGATAATACAATCCGCGGGTAGTCACACCTGATACCTCAGCACTTAAGGGCAGCAATGAAACCACTGTGTCAACAGGCAGATCAAGCTTTAATGATTGGTTCACCAAGTGCAGTTCGGCACTGCCTGTAAGTATTCGAGCCTCGATATTTTTACCGGCCAGTTTGTACATCAGCTCAATGTTTCCCAAGCTGTGATCGACTCTTCCTCCCCATACCCCCGTCATGATAATCTCGCCTACACCAAAAGTTAGAGCATAGTCTACCGCCAATTCTAAATCTGTCTTATCCTTTTCAACCGGATGACGGATTATTTGCTCTGGAGGGAAATCTCCAACGGCGTGGGGATCCAGAGAATCAAAATCTCCCAGCAGCCAATGGGGAACCAAGCCCCACTTTTGAGCAAGTAAGTAGCCTGCATCAGCGGCGATAATCAAAGTATGCCCATCAACAACAGGAGGCTTGGCAGGAATGTCGTCACTGTGGCCGATAATCAAGCACCGGGCCCATCTAGGTTGGCGATTGATCAACTTAAAGCAATCTCCCTACGGCTAATTAGCACTAAAACCACCACTAGTGCCACAATCATCTCCGGCAAGTAGTAAGCAGCATTGTATGTCAGGGAATAGAGCCACCCTGGAGTTCCTTCCGGTGCGAACTCGCCAAAAAAGATTATTCCGGAAATGAGATGGCTGAGAAATCTCAGAGCAAGCCCAAAACCAATTGATAAGCCATTACGGATATAATCAACGTGCTTTGTTCCATATCTTACCCATAATCCCGCAAATCCTAACACGGCAAACGCTAGTGGGTAATCAAGGACAACCTGAACCGGATGTACAATGTACGGATTAATGAGCAATTTGAGCAATCCAAACAGCAAACCGCCCAGCAACCCTACAGGTGTCCCCCGCCTCACCGCCAGCAGCAGCAGCGGAATCATGTCCAGAGATACTGAACCGCCCTGAGGCATTGTAAATACCTTCCAAAACGACAGTGCCACCGCCAATGCGACAGCAACTGCAACTTCCATCTGAACAGTAAGACTGATTCGTTTCAAGGCAAATACCTCCTTTGTAAACTTCCCGACTACAAGACTTCAGCGGCAGGAGCTTGCATTTGGAATACGCTCCGCCCACATCTCGCTAAACTTCACTACAAAAAAATAACTGTGGCGTGGAAGCCACAGTAATCAAGGCGACATATTATCTCCAAGCACCACCGCTTCCCTCCGCAAGTATTACCTTGACAGGTTCTAAGGGTTTCGGTATATACCTCTCTCAGCTTTCGAAAAAGCTCCCCTAGCGGATATTATTTTGTTGATAATATATTCGCCGAAAGACGAGAAATTCCTCTATTCATCAAAAGAGATTGTGACCTACTTTTTTCTCAGACTAGCGTTCCGGTAGGAAGTTGGAATTTGCCTTGCTGACGCTTAGTGTCTGCTTTGGATTTGAACACCGATCGGAACCAAGGGAGACGGTATTCTGCGCTGACTGTCAGGGGGTTTCCTGTCAGTTGGAGTTCAAGCCTTACCTTTTTGCCGGACCCAAAGTTATGTTTTGAGTTGTTCAGTCCAAAGCAGTTTATCTATTACGCCCTTTCGGAATCGACATGCTAGTACCCAAGGGAGACGGTATTATTTTTTTATGTGATAATCCTTTGTAATTTTATTTTCCCTTTCTATCTGTTCTGTCAATTCCCTGCATTTATCACCCACTTTCCGGGCCACAACCCCTTTCGATGACTCTGTAAGTATGTTGTTTCAGTTTTATTATAGCTTCAATTTTCTGATATGTCAATAGTTAAAATGAATATTTCTCAATTAATGTGACCAAAAATTACGTTGCTACTGTGCAGCTCGCATTTTATCAATATACACCATAGGATCCTGAGCTTGAAACACTGCTGAACCGGCAACAATCGTGTCTGCTCCGCAGGCTACAATGTGGTGCAAGTTCTCAAGGCTGATTCCGCCATCCACTTGAAGCCGGATTGGCCGTTGGCCAATCAAATGGCGTGCTGCCTTGATTTTCTGATCCATGCTGGGAATAAACTCCTGACCTCCATACCCTGGATTGACAGTCATTACCAAGATCAAATCTAAATCGTCAAGCACATATTCCAATCCCGCCAAAGGTGTGTGAGGATTCAAAGCTACCCCAGCCTTGATCCCCGCCTCTCTAATCCTGACCAGCGTTCTTTGCAGGTGTGTACATGTCTCATAATGTATGGTTATAAAGCCTGGACGAAGTGGTATGAATCGTTCGATACAGTCATCTGGATTGGTAACCATCAAATGAACATCCAAAGGTATATCAACCACTTCTTGAACTGCTTTGGCAATCATCGGCCCAAAGCTGAGATTTGGAACGAAATGTCCGTCCATGACATCAACATGGATATAATCAGCATTGGCAACTCGGCGCAGTTCATCTCCTAGATGTCTGAAATCAGCAGCCAAGATTGAAGGGCAGATCAACAGCTTGTCCATTTCCTTCACCTCATCTGTTCTATTTCGGTCAGAAGCGTCAGGTAGTTCTGATAACGGGACGATGCAATCTGACCGCTATCCACTAGCTTTCTGACTGCACAGTCCGGTTCTTTGTGGTGCAGGCATCCGCCAAATCTACATTGAAGCGCGACTGCCTTCATTTCTGGGAAAAATGAATGCAAGCTTTCTTTAGCAATTTCCGATAGTGACAATTGAGAAAACCCGGGAGTATCAGCAACCAGTCCTCCATGGGATAGCCGCACCAATTCAACCTGCCTGGTAGTATGCCTTCCCCGCTTCAGTTTCCTGCTGATGGAGCCAACAGGTAATTCCAATCCTGATTCAATCTGATTGAGCAGAGATGATTTGCCCACGCCCGAAGGCCCGGCAAATGTGCTGACCTTGTCCTTGAGCAGTTCACTTAGTTCTCTGATCCCCTGATTATCTATGGTGCTGGTTATGACCACAGGATAGCCAATCCTCTCATACACAGCAATCATTTGTTGAACCTGATCCGGTTGTTCGATCAGGTCCCGTTTATTAATACAGATTGCAGCCTCCAGTTTGTTCGCTTCGATCAAAGCCAAAAGGCGGTCGAGAAACAACCAATCAGGCTTAGGGTCGGAAAACGCTAACACCACTACCGCTTGATCGATATTGGCGATGGCGGGCCGCACCAGCTGATTCTTGCGCGGCAGCACATCTTCTATCACACCTTGGCCACACTCCAGCATTCCGATATGAACCCAATCACCAACTAGTACTTTATCATGGCTAAGCCTCAGTTTCCCTCTGAGCTTACACCGAACCAGACTGCCATCGGGTGTCAGCACATCATAGAATCCTCCCACACCACGGACGATGATTGGATTGAACATTGGGCTCATTCGACAAAATCACGATCAATAAATAATCTGCCTCCAATATAAACTTGAATGCGAGCCTGATCGCCTCTGCCCTGGGCGGTAAAATCGAAGCTCGAGCCTCCGGCATGGACTTGACGGTAAACCTCCCTGGCGCCAAAATCATCAACGACGATAATGGCTATTTCCTGATCCCGTCCCTCCGGAACATCTATTCTTACTTGCTTGAAATGCCAGTCACCGTTCGTAGTCCAGCGCTGAACACCTTCCGCATCGGATCTGCCGCTGGCAGGGGAGCCTTCGGAATAAACAAGGTCAACTTCCCAGCCTACCTCCACTTCTGCAAATGGCGGCGGGTTCTGTTCAACGACATGATCCTTTGGAATCATGGTGCTGAATTCTGGAATGAGTTTTCCCTCTTTCAACCCCAATTCAGCAAGTTGCTGCCGGACTGCATCAAGCTCCTGGCCACGGAAATTCGGCAGGACAACAACAGGAATCGTGTCCAACCCTTGACTTACCATCAGCACAACTGGCGAACCAAGGGCTACATATTCGTCTGGCTGCGGCTCTTGATCCACAACCGTATTGACAGGATGCTCTCCTGTTTGAACGAACTTCGCTTCACCGAGCGTAAACCCGGCCTGGGTTAAGGCCAGTTGAGCTTCTCGATGAGATAAACCGATTACACTCGGCATATAAACGAATTCCGGGCCTTTACTTACTCTGACAAACACAACCTGGTTTTCTTTTTTCATACGATAAGCTTTTGGTTCTTGACTGATGACATGGCCTTCGGGAACCTCATTGTCAAAGACTTCGATCTCGACGGCCATCTTCAGCTTGCTTTCCGCAAGTATACGTTCAGCCTCCTCCACACTTAAGCCCACGACATTCGGAACCGGAACATCATCGGGAAACAAGAGCTCAGGAATAAAAACCATTAATCCAAAAACCAAACCGGCAAACAATAACAAAAGCAATAACACAATTGGAGCACGTGATCTGGCTTTCTTAGAACGCTTACCCGGTTTCTTTCTACTTACCGCAGACAATTCCGCCTCACCCTCTTCCAACTTTTGTTCGTCAAGCCTCTCACTGACATCTATAGTTAACTTCTGGGTTTGCTCCACATCGGCATCAACAGCAGCGCCCAAGTCCACTTTTTCTAATGCTGTACTCAGTTCAAGGGCGGATTGAAACCGTTCCTCAGGACGCTTTGCCAACAACTTTAGCACAATTTTTTCCAGTTGCGGTGGAACGCGAGGATTGACCCGTGTTGGAGGTACTGGTTGATCCTGGATGTGTTTCAAGGCAATGGAAATGGGAGTTTCAGCTCGAAAAGGCACTCTCCCACACAGCATTTCGTACATCACTACCCCTAGCGAATAGAGGTCCGACAAGTGATCAACCTTATTACCCCGTGCTTGCTCCGGAGAGAAATACAGCACCGATCCTAACACGACACCCGTCTGGGTTATACTCATAGATGATATGGCGGCAATGCCAAAATCGGTCACCTTGACTTGGCCATCTTTGGTGATCAGAATGTTATGCGGCTTAATATCACGATGAACAATATTGTGGCGATGGGCATGAGCTAATGCCGAGCAGATCTGGATGGAGACCTTGACAACATCTGCGGGGTTGAGCTGCCCTTGCTCTTTGATAATCTCACTCAGGTTCTGGCCGTGAACATATTCCATAACAATAAAAGGCGTCTTTTCCACTGTTCCAACATCATATACAGTGACTACGTTGGGATGGGACAAACTGGCGGCTGCTTGAGCTTCCCGGTAAAACCGGTCTATAAACTCGCTGTCATTGGCGTACTGTTCCCGCAAGATCTTGACAGCAACCAGCCGGTTCAACAATGTGTCCTTGGCACTGTACACCAAAGCCATCCCGCCATCGCCGATTTTCTCCACAATTTCATATCTGTTTGAAAGGATACTGCCGATCATGATATCAACCTCTCGTTACGACCTATCCAGCGCCTCACTAATCACTTGTCTGCCAATCTGTGCAGCTGCTCCTCCCCCGTAACCTCCATGTTCGACCACTACTGCCACAGCTATGCGGGGATTCTCTGCAGGGGCAAATCCAACAAACCAGGAATGGTCTCTACCTTGAGCATTCTCCGCTGTCCCAGTTTTACCTGCCACTGCAACTCCAGGTAGCTGGGCAGCCTGGCCAGTTCCATTGGCCACCACTTCAACCATTCCCCGGCGAACTTGCACGGCTGTACGCTGCGTAATCACTTGGCTTACAGCTTTTGGCCCACTAGACAGACGAGTCAGCCAGTTCCCTGAAACCGTTCGAACCAAATACGGTTCCATGCGCATTCCATTATTGGCAATGGTACTAATCGCAGCTGCCATCTGCAAGGGCGTAACCAAAACCTCTCCTTGTCCAATACCCAGCTGCGCCCAGCCAAACTCACTTAATCCAGGAACAGGCAGCTGGCCAGGAGCCTCCCCCAGCCCGAAATCATGTAAATATCTCAATCCATCGTCCTTGAGCCTAACTGCCAACTGCGCAAATACAACGTTGGAAGACAATGCCAGGGCTTCTTGAGTTGAAATCGTACCAAACGCCTGCCCTTGAAAATTTTGGATCACCCGGTCTGCAAAAAACACAAATCCTTCGTCCAGCCAACTTGTTTCCGACGCAGCAGCACCCGTCTGATATGCAGCCGCCAGAAGGAGAGGTTTAATGGTTGAACCTGGTGGATAAACACCATTTACAGCCCGGTTATGAAATGGACTGTTCTGATCCTTTTGGTACTGCTCCCAAAAGTGATCCAAATAATTCGGGTCGACATAAGGTGTTGAATACAATGCCAAAATTTCTCCGGTATTTGGTTTCATCACGATTACAGCGCCTTGATGGCTGTGCATATACTGATCAATGGCCGCCTGCAGCTTTGCATCTATGGTCAAATACAGATCCTTCTCTTTGGCAAGCTGCAGATTGTATTCTGCCTCCAGTCCAGTCATCCCGTAACGGGGATGGAAGTAACCAATTACATGTGACAAACTGGGATGTCCATGGTAGCGGCGAATGTATTGCCCCGCTTCTAAATCAGAACTGGCCAGTAGCTGGCCGTTGCGATCATATACGCTGCCTCGTTTGCTTCTATATAGTAGCATTACCCTTGGATTGTGAGGACTGTCCGCCAGATCGGCGCGAATCAGCTGCCAATAGACAATCGCACCCCACAAGATGGCAAACATGATGATCACTAATCCAAAAAACCGTTTGAATTTTCGGCCTTCCTGCCGGCTGCTGGCCCCTGCTTCAGCAGGCACGGCTAGTCTTGTCAAGATACCCAGCAAACACATGTTGGCAATGATCGATGTTGTCCCATAACTTACGAATGGAAGTGTCATACCGGTTAGGGGTACCACTTTGAGAATTCCGCCTGCAACTAGAAAAACCTGGTATCCCCATAGTGTTACGATTCCCACTGCGAGAATCTGGCCTTTGCCTTTTAGGCCTATGGCTGTTTTTAGCCCAAAAAACAACAGCACAAGGTAAAACGCAAAAACTGCTGTTGCACCTACCAACCCCAGTTCTTCGCAGACCAGTGCCAACACGTAATCTGTATGGACCGCCGGTATGTTGATCCCTAAGCCAAAACCCAACCCGCGGCCAAATAACCCTCCATTGTGAATGGCAAACAAACCTTGAACAATCTGATAACCTAAGCCCGTCGGTTCGGCCCAGGGATTTAACCAAATCTGTATTCTTTGCTGGACGTGGTCAAAACCTAACCAGGCAACGCTAGCACTTCCTGCTGCAGCTGTCATAACGATCAAGATAGTAAGCCAGTTAAAATCGCAATAGAACACTAGACTTACAAAGGTAAGAAAAAACAGCAAAGCTGGCCCTAGATCTCTTTGTACTGTCAAGAATAAAAACAACACACATAGCAGAATCAGTACCGGGACCCAATGTTTTAACTGCGGCCGGGTCCGATTAAAGAGCAATGCTCGATAGTCATCAAAATATACGGCTGTAAACAGCAGCAAGCCAATCCTGGCAATTTCAACAGGTTGAAACCGCAGCCCGCCAATTCGCAGCCATGCTTTGGCCCCGCCTGAGCTCTCGCCAAACAGGACTGTTAACAATAACAGCAGCAAGACAGAAGCACCAGCCAGATATTTGAATCGAAAATTGCCCCAATCAAACCGCAGTGAAATCACAAATGTCAGCAATCCAAGCATTATACCGCGCCAATGTTCCCATCCAAGCTGAGCATCTATGCGAAGCATGAATAGCCAACCAATCACCAGTAAGACACTTGCATTCACCAGAGCCGCTGCCGGCAGCCTGTACCTGGTCATCACCACCACAATAACTACCAATGCCAGCCAGATCGATCCCAGCTGCCACCAATACTCTAATGAAATAGTTGTCTGTGACAACCAAAGTAAAGCAGCCAGGCTTAATACTCCAAGCTCCAAAGACGCCTTTATTGGCCAGCTCACCATCAAGTCACCCCTAAGGGATTTCCACTAAAATTACCGTGATATTATCAGGCCCGCCTTTTGCATTTGCAGTCTCGATGAGCTTGTGAGCCGCAGCCTCCGGGTCATACTGCAGTAATACCTCTTCAATCTCCTCATCGGCTACTACATCTGTCAGTCCGTCTGTACACAAAAGGATCATATCTGTCGATTCCAATCGAGATGTATAAGTTTCTATATCAATTTCACCTATTCCCAAAGCCTGAGTTACTACATGGCGGTGGGGATGGTGATAAGCCTCATCCTTTGATAAACTGCCATTTCTTAAAAGCTCACCGACAAGAGAATGATCAGACGTGATTTGAGTCAATCTACCACTATGGAGCAGATAGGCGCGGCTGTCACCAACATGGCCCAGATACAGATGATAGCTTGGCCCATCCTTCACAATGTGGGCTAAGGTGGCTGTTGTTCCCATTCCCCGCAAGTGAGGTTCAACTGCCTGAGCTTGGATCGATAGATGAGCGGACATGATGGCGTCCAGGACAGCATCCAAAGGTTTCCTGGCTGTATAATCATAACTCTTGAATACATCAACAGCGATTGCAGCGGCAACTTCTCCTGCCTGATGCCCTCCCATGCCATCACAGACTACAAAAACATGATCTGAAACCCAGAAAGCATCTTCATTATGCTCCCGAAGGCATCCGTTACTTGTTACAGCTCCCACTCGCATGCTTCTCACCTCTGATCAGTCAAACTGCTTCAGCATACCCAGCACTATCCGGTAACAGAATCGCAGTAACCATAGGACAATCGCTACCTTGACAAGTTGTTGGAGATACATCAGTCTTCACCATCTCTAAAGACGAGTATCGTAGTGCCTACTCTGATTTGATCGCCATCATTGAGTACGCATTCCTGTATTCGCTGGTCATTCAGATAGGTACCATTAGTACTGTCGTTGTCAATTAACTTCCATTTGCCCCCAAAAGGCATCAACCAGGCATGCAACCTGCTGACGTTTTGATCCTCAATCACCAAATCACACTGAAAGCTGCGCCCAATACTCTGTCGTCCTGGAATAATCTGATAGGTCATTTGTTTCTTTGCTCCCTGGACAAGGAGTAATGGCAGCCTCCTGATTTGATCTTGAGCAGAAAACACCTGAGTGTGTTCCGGATTCATCACCTCAGATGTATGGTCCATAAATTCGTCTGTTAACACATCGCTAGCTTCAACAAACGATGCATCGATCTCTACTTTGCCGGGTTCCAAACCGGAACTTGCAGCAAAGGCAATCTTTAGATTTCCAATAAAGCTCAAGTTTTTATCTTCTGCTTTTTGCAGCAAAAATCCTCTTAATTCCCGGATTAGAGTGTGCTGTAAAGATTCCAGTTCCTTCAGTTGATCAGGGTGGAGCTGAATCACATATACATTCGGTACATAGGTCCTGGCTATGCTGATTCTCCGCTGAGCTTCCATAACTTTGACAAGTTTTCTCCCGATTTCTACAGGCTGAATCGAACTGTACCCTTTGCGGGAAATACCCTCGAATACGTTTTCAAGCAGACTCTCTATCCGCTCAAGAATCTTCATGCACAACCTCCCCTGCAGTCTGTTTCAACTGACCACAAGCTGCTTCAATATCCAAACCACGCTCTCGCCTGATACTTGTAGCGATGCGGTTTTGGCTTAAGTACCGGGCAAAGCTTTCAATTTGTCTAGATTCAGGTCTCTGATATAGTCCACCCACAGGGTTAACAGGAATCAAATTTACATGACAATTCAACCCCGCCAACAAGTTGACTAACTCAGCAGCATCGTCCAAACCATCATTCAAACCGGCAATCAAAACATATTCAAAAGTGATCCGTCTCCGTGTTTTGTTGGTGTAATAGTGGCAAGCCCCAAACAGTTCCTCCAACGGATATTTCTTGGCAATAGGCATTATTTGCCGGCGCTTTTGATCAGTAGCTGCATGGAGCGACACTGCCAATCCTACCTGGCCCTGTTCATCAGCTAATTGATAGATCCTTGGCACGATTCCACAAGTAGAAATCGTAAACCGCCGCAGGCCCAAAGCCATTCCTTCATCACAATTCAAAAGCTTGATTGCGTCCATGACCTCGGAGTAATTAAGGAGCGGTTCACCCATGCCCATAAAGACAATATTTGTGATTTCGGCGTTTTCCTGACTGATCCACTCCACCTGCCTTGTTATTTCACCGCTGGAAAGGTTACGCACAAAACCTGAATTGCCTGTTGCACAAAAACGACAACCCATGGCGCATCCTACCTGCGTAGAAACGCAGATGGTAACACGATCCTCTTCAGGTATAAGGACTGATTCGATAGTTTGTCCGTCAAAAAGGCCAAACAGGTATTTGACTGTACCATCTGCACTGGTGCGTTTAACCATGGGCATTAGCGGTGTGATGTGAAAGCTGGCAGCCAGTTCCTTCTGGAGCGAGCTCGGAATATTTGTCATATCTGTAAAGCAGTTTACCGCAAACTTGTGGAGCCAACAGAACACCTGCTCCCCACGATACTTCGGGATTTTTGCTTCGCCAAACAACTGCTGTAAGTGATTCAAACTAAGACTGTTGATCTCTATTGTACCCTTTTTTTGCACGATTTTTCCTCCTCAGGCCTGCGGGATAGAACACAACTACAAGGACAAGCTAAAACTTGAGGTGATCCTGATGTATCGAAACAGTAAAGTCCATTTTCTCACGGCCTATGTGGAATACCTCATGAATAGAGGTATTCGTTCAGAAGAATATTATGTTGGCGATGCCAGCCGCTTTATCAGGTTCCTGTTAGCTAATATCACCGAAACTGATGTGAACAATTTCATCCGTCAATCTGCCAAAACATCCTCTTACCAAAACCGTCTCCGCAAAACCCTCCGGAAATTTTTCCACTTCGGCAGCGAAGTACTGGATCTTGGCAATTTGGAGCAAATATTAAAAAAAACCAGATGATCTCTCATCTAGTTTTCGATGCGTTACTGGTCGGGGCGACAAGATTTGAACTTGCGACCTTCGCGTCCCGAACGCGACGCTCTACCAAGCTGAGCCACGCCCCGTTGCTTACTCTGATATTATACTCCTAAGACTGGCTTTTGTCAATGACCATCAGAGAACGCGGGAGCGGGCTCAGTCATCGCATGTTGTAACACTTACATCGCTGCCACGTTGATTTCTTCAGCGAGCTTGGCAATAATCAGTGAATTTGTGGGTACGCGAGAGCCCCGGTGTGTTCCGCATAATTCACTGATATACTCCGTGTTTCCGTTCTCCCATGCAGCAACAACCGCATTGCGAATGGCAGCTTCCACACCACCAATGGTAGCATTGTACTTACTGGCCAATGCCGGGTAGATCTCCTTGGTCAAAGCCCCGCCGACATATCCCCGGGACTGACACATTAGAGCTGCGTCTCGCAGATAGGTGAAGCCCTTGAAATGCGGTGGGATCCCCATCTCATGAAGGATTTTGACAATACGCTTTTCTGCAGATTCCCGAGGAAATCGTTGGTACTTCGACAAATCCTGATATCCTCCTTCGCGCACACCAGAATCACTTCTTTCACGCGCAAACTCACGGATCCGATCCGCAAGCATGGACAGATTAAAGGGTTTGACCACGAAGTAATCAACACCCAGTTCTGTCAGGCGGCTCAGGAGTTCATCACGGCTAAATGCAGTCAGGACGATGATTCTGGGCCGATTACTCAGCTGCATGGCGGCCATACGCTCAAGTACACCGATGCCATCAAGATGGGGCATGGTAATGTCGAGAATCATTACATCAGGTTCTAACTCTGTCAGTTTTACCAAGGCTTCCTCCCCGTCATAAGCAACTCCTGCTGTTTCCATGTCTGATTGGCTGTCGAAATATTCCGCCAATATGCTACACAATTCAACATTGTTATCAACTACCAAGATTCGCATCATTTTAAGTGCCGTCATCCCTTTCCAATAGAAATTAATATTTTAATTCGACGCAAAATTCCACTTTCCTGCTCAGGATTGATTGTTCTGCAATTTACAGATGAAGAACCCATCAATTCCATGAATAAATGGTAGAATTGCCGTCATTCCCACACTTTGGGACATCGGAAACCACGATGGCAACGCCGACTGGCTGAAGTGAGGATATCTTTCCAAGAACCACTTAATCATATCCTGGTTTTCCTCAGGTTCTGTTGTACAGGTCGCATATACTAACGTTCCCCCAGGTTTAACCAATGTTGCAGCATTTTCCAGAATCTGGCGTTGAAGTTTGGCCAGGCTGTCAATATCCTGCTCTTTCCTGCGCCATCTTGCATCGGGCCGCTGCCTAAGCACACCCAAACCTGAACAAGGTGCATCAACCAGTACCCTGTCTGCTGTGGGCAATTGTAACGAGCGGGCATCCCCTACCAGTGTCTTAATGATCGATATCCCGAGTCTGGCGGCATTTTCCTGAATCAGTTCTATTCGTTCTCGAGTTTGATCAACGGCGATTATCTGACCTTGATTGGCCATCAACTGACCCAGATGAGTTGCTTTTCCCCCTGGAGCGGCACACAAATCATAAACAATCTCACCTGGCCTCGGTGCTAGAGCATGAGCAACCAGAGCTGAACTCTCGTTCTGGATGTAGTAGTATCCTTGTTCAAAGCTCGCATCTGCCGCCGGGCTAAGCATCCTGCTGCATATGAGAACATCAGGTGCAAAACGGCCTTTTTCAGCAGCTATACCTTGTTCAACCAGACTGTTACGCAGCTTTTCAAGGGAGATTCGCAGTGTATTTACCCGCAGATGCAGCTCAGGGCTAGTGTTATTGATCTGGCAGAATCTGATTGTATTCTCTAAACCATACCGGTCAAGCCAGCGTTTCACGAGCCATTCGGGGTGCGAGTACTTCACTGCCACGTGGCCAACCGGGTCTGAGTCCAGATCAGGAAATTGAATCGATCTGTGTTTACGGACCAGATTGCGCAAGACAGCGTTGATATAACCACTGACCTTCCGGCGGTTTTTGACAGGAGCAAGTTTCACTGCCTCATTGACCGCTGCTGATACAGGAACACGATCCAAATAGAGAATCTGGTAGGCACCAGTCCGTAGAATATTGCGGACCAACGGCTCCAGGGCATTGATTTTAATGCTGCTGATGGAATTAAGAACATAGTCAATTGTCTTTTGCATTCTCACAGAGCCATAGACAATTTCTGCAGCCAATGCCCGATCAAGCTCATTGAGTTTATGGGCAACCAGTGCTTCATCTAAAGCTGCACTAATTAGAACTCCGTTTTCAATTTTGACTAGTGCATCCACGGCAGCTGAACGCGAATTTGAGGCATGCATTCTGTTCACATCCTAAAAAACCGACGCGGATGCGTCGGTTATATTAAGTCAGACTTGTTAACGTCTCCGTGAATTCCGGATCAGTACAAGGCGCAGCAGCTGCATGGCTGACACAGCAACCGCTGCAATGTAGGTTAAGGCAGCCGCTGAAAGGACTTCTTTAGCCTTTGGCCTTTCAGTCTGGGTTAGAAAGCCTGCCTCAGTCAACATGGACAACGCCCTTCTCGATGCATTAAACTCCACAGGTAAAGTGACTACTTGAAAAGCCAATGCAGCTACAAAAAACCAGATCCCGATATTCATCAAGGTTGGATTGGCTAACAACAAGCCGATGAAGAACAAAGGAAACGCAGCTTGGGAACCAAAGTGCGCTACTGGAAACAGATTATTGCGAATACCAAGCGGCAGATAGTTATGAGCATGTTGTACAGCATGCCCAGTCTCATGGGCTGCCACGCCTAAGGCTGCAACACTGCTGCTTGAATACACGGTCTGAGACAATCTCAGGACTCGTTTCCGCGGATCATAGTGATCTGTCAGGTGTCCTTTGGCCATTTCGATCTTGACATCATGCAGCCCATTAGCATCGAGAAGATACCTGGCTACTTGTGCACCAGTATAGTTGGACGCAGCAAACACCCTCAGATACTTCCTGAAAGTGGAACTTACCTTGGACTGAGCCCACACGGCGAGTAATAATGCTGGCAATACTAAAATGTAGGTAGGATCATAAAACAAGTACATCACAACACCCCTCTCTATCAGTAGTTTTGACATTATTCCCGTTTTTACTCTGTGAATTGATACTGCGACACCTTAACCAAACTTTTGGCCAATGCTGAGCCTTAACCCATTGGCAACATCGTGGGCATCCAAAATGCGGGCCCCTTGACGCTGCAGTTTCTTTAACAGCAGGCTACCTGCACCAGTACCAACCAGAATACCGTCTGGTGAAATGGCCAGGATTTCTCCTGGGGCACCCTGGTTTTGCCCCGCTGGCGATGCCTCCCAGACTTTAATCATCTCAGCATTGAAAAAAGTGTATGCTGTCGGCCAGGGATTAAGGCCCCGGACAAGATCTGCTATTTTCACTGCCGGCAACTGCCAGTTGATCTCACCATCCGCCTTGGACAACTTGTAGGCATAGGTTGCTTCTTCGTGATTCTGGGGAATTCGCGGTGCGTTCCCTGTACTGATCAGGTCGAGCGTTTCGCCTAGAAGGACGGCTCCCTTCTGAGCCAGCCGATCATGAAGCGTTCCAGCCGTATCGGTTGCCAAAATCGGTTCTTCCGCCTGTAATATCATGTCACCTTCATCCCAGCCTTCGCTGAGATACATGGTGGTTATGCCAGTGACCTGATCACCATTGATGATCGCATATTGAATGGGAGCTGCGCCTCGATACTTCGGCAGCAGTGATGCATGTACATTTATACACCCATGGACGGGGAGCTCCAACAGTGCCTTCGGGATTTTCTGGCCAAAGGCAACCACGACAATAATCTCTGGTTGATACTGCGCCATTACCGCACGGAATTGCTGAGTGTTTACTTTTTCCGGTTGATAGATAGGCACGTTGTATTTAAGTGCTGCTTCTTTAACAGGTGAAAATTGAACCTTTTGGCCGCGGTCTCGTTTGCGGTCTGGTTGGGTGACCACAGCCAATAGTTGATGTTGATTGGCTACTACCTCAAGGCTGGGTACTGCAAACTCTGGTGTTCCCATGAAAACAACCTGCATGCTATTCGTCCCCTTCAATGATATCCTTTTCATCGACCAAGTCCGTAAACAGTATTCCGTTGAGGTGATCAATTTCATGCTGCAGCGCCCTGGCCAGCAAACCTTCGGCTTCGATCTGAACTGGTTTTCCCTTTTCATTAAGGGCTTCAACCTTCACTTGTGCCAAACGCTTCACATAAGCTTGTTTTCCTGGAATGCTCAAACAACCTTCCACATCGATATCTTCATCTGATCCACTTACGATCTTTGGATTAATCAGGGCAATCGGCCCTTCACCTACATCGATCACTGCAATTTTCCGGCTGACACCAACTTGTGGAGCAGCCAGGCCAACTCCGTCAACTGCGTACATCGTCTCAAACATGTCTTGGATCAGTCGGGATATTCTCTTCGTGATTCTTGTGACTGGTTGTGTCGGTTGCCGCAGTACTGGATCGCCCACTTTGACTACTTTAAGCACGGCCATAGCCTTAAACCCCTCTTTCCATCTATCCATTAATAATTATACCACACTACTTATAATAAGAACAATGGATCCGGGTCTACGCTGATGGTAACCGTGCCATCGTGCTTGGGCAACTCGGTTAACAAGTGGCTGATCTTATGCTTGGATTTGATGATGATTTGCCACCGGTGCCGGCCTTTGAGCCTGGAAATTGGAGCTGGTGCCGGGCCGTAGATTCTGACATTGGCCAGCTGTCCTTGGAGTAAATACAGGATTTCGTCAGCTTGATGCTGCACCACTGCCTCCGGCCCCTGAATCAATATACGCGTTAAATATCCCAATGGTGGATAGTCAAGCTGACGGCGATAGGTAATTTCTTGACGGTAGAATGCACCATAGTCATGTTTAGGAACGCAGCACACGGCATAATGATCCGGATCATAGCACTGGATAATTACCTTCCCCGGTTTCGGGCCCCTTCCTGCCCTGCCGCTCACTTGCGCCAACAGCTGATATGTCCTTTCTCCAGCCCGAAAATCAGGGAAATTCAGGGCAAAGTCGGCACTGATCACCCCTACCAAAGTAACATTGGGAAAATCCAAACCCTTAGCAATCATCTGGGTGCCGATCAAAACATTGGCTTGACCTTGCCGGAACTGGTTCAGCAAGCGCTGGTGTGAACCCTTGCGCTTGGTTGTATCCGCATCCAGACGTACAATGCGCGCTTTAGTGAAGTATTTCCGGATATGCTCCTCAAGCTGCTGGGTCCCTGTACCGAATTGCCTGATATAATGGGAGCCACACTGGGGGCAACTTGGCCTTAATTCTTGGCTGTAGCCGCAATAATGGCATTTAAGCCGGTTATCCCGGTGATAGGTTAAGGAAACATGACAGTTTGAACAGGATGCAACATACCCACAGGCACGGCACAGCACAAAAGCTGAATATCCCCGCCTATTAAGCAGAATGATGGCTTGTTCGTGACGTTCGAGAGTCTGGGCCAACTCTTCCGTGAGCAAGTCGCTGAACATACTCCGGTTTCCATCTGCAAACTCTTTGCGCATATCCACTAATGAAACTTGTGGAAACGGCCGGTTGTAGATTCTATTCGGCATCTCCACCAAACGATACTCTCCGCGGAGCGCCCGATGATAGCTTTCTACGGCCGGAGTTGCACTGCCCATAACCACCACTGCATCATGATACTGAGCCCGCTGTAAAGCTACGCTGCGGGTATGATATTTCAGCATTCCATCTGTCTGTTTGTACGTGCCTTCATGCTCCTCATCAATGACAATTAGGCCAATATTCTGTAAAGGAGCAAACACAGCCGAACGAGCGCCAATGACAATTGGCAGATCTCCCTTATGGATTTTTTGCCACTGGTCATACCGTTCTCCTTCTGACAATCCGCTGTGCAAAACAGCAACCTGATTAGGGAATCTCTGAGTGAACCGGGCAATGGTCTGTTCAGTAAGCGATATTTCCGGCACCATCATGATTGCTTGTTTGCCAAATTCCAGACAATAAGCGATGGCCTGCAGGTATACCTCAGTCTTGCCGCTGTCGGTAACACCGTGAATCAAGACCGGATTGCGGCCTGTATGAAATTCAGCGATAATGGCCTTAAGGGCCTCGGACTGCTGCTCGGTCAACACTGGAACAGGTTTGTTTTCAACAGAAAGCTCAAGCCTACGCTCAATCAATGCAGGCTCAACAATAATATAGCCTTTGGCTTGTAGTGCTGTAAGTGTCTGGTAGCTGGTATTCGTGTTCCTGCAGAGCTCACTTGCCAGTTGGTGAGGCTGTCGCTTCAGGCTTAGCAAAACCTGTTCCTGTTTTACTGCCCGTCGAGGTAGGGACTGGAGATAATCTTCAATCCGCTCCGGTTCAATCAGCTTGACAACCAACTGCCGTTTATCGCCAACCCTTTCCTTTCCGTAACGAGTGCCTGTTGGCAAGAAGAACTGAAGCGCCTGGGCATATAATCCAGCATATTCTTTGACCATCCATGCGGCTACTTCAAGGTGTTCAATAGTCAACACTGGTTCAGGATCCAGCGTCTTGATGATCGCTTTGATCCGTTCTGGCTCAATCTCTACATCATCAACCAACTCAACGACGTAGGCTTCCACTCTGCGGCTGCCAAAAGGTACTAATACCCTGTGCCCAAGCTGAAGGTTGTCAAGGTGTTCAGGAATCCAATAATGAAAAACCCGGTTCACAGCACTGGCCTTGACATCAACAATTACGCCGGCATACTTCGCGATCGCCTTCACCCCCTCTGGAACGAAAATGACCTGTGGTTTTCCACAGGCCCGCTGTTATTTAATTCCTTCTTTGGTGCGTACCCAGTTGATTTTACCGGCTGCTATCTCTGCCAACGCAATTGTCACCGGTTTATAGTGTTCTGCTTCGATGGTTGGACTGGCTCCAGCTAGGATCTGGCGGGCTCGTTTAGCAGCAGCAACCACTAGTGTATAGCGATTGTCCACATGTCCTGGTTTTTTCTCCAACACCATTTCAGTTTTGCCTCCTTTGCCATAACTGTTGAATCGCATTAAGATCGGTCCTGGCAACACGGCACCGTTCTGCGTTAATAATGGTCACTAGCCTTTCGGCAGCTTTGTCAAGATCATCATTGATAATATAATAATCATAGTCGACAATGTATTCAAGTTCTTTGGCAGAATGCTCCAATCTCTTGATAATCGCATCGGTGGCGTCTTGACCACGTTTATTTAAACGATTGCGTAATTCATCCAATGTTGGCGGCAGCAAAAACACCAATACTGCATCGGGCATCAGCTTTCTGATTTGCAGTGCACCTTGAATGTCCACATCCATAATTACAGTATGTCCAAGCTCAATCTGCTTTTCCACAAATGATCTGGGTGTACCATAGCGGCTGCCGACAAATTCAGCCCACTCTAAAAACTCATTGTCCGCTATCATCTGATCAAACTCTTCGTCGGACACAAAAAAATAGTCTACCCCATCAACCTCACCCGTACGGGGAGCTCTGGTTGTAGCACTGACCGAATATTTGAGATTGGGGATACGAGGGATAACACGATTGATTAGAGTGTTCTTACCTGCTCCGCTCGGACCAGATAAGACAATCAAGAAACCTTTCACTTCCACCTCAATATCCCCCCTATGTCCTTGCGACCTGAATAAGCCTTATCGGCTCGAACCACGTTCATTGCATCCTCAATTAGTTTATTCTTTTCCTTCAGATGATGTCTCCTGAAAATTAATGGCCAGACGATGTGCCACAGTTTCAGGTTGAACAGCCGAAAGGATGATGTGATCACTGTCAGTAATGATCACAGCTCTTGTTCTGCGTCCATAGGTGGCATCAATGAGCATGCCCCGTTCTCTGGCTTCTTGGATAATCCTTTTGATCGGTGCTGATTCAGGGCTTACGATACTGATTATGCGGTTGGCAGCAACGATGTTACCAAAGCCAATATTGATTAGTCTGATTTCCACTACTAGTTCCTCCCTGCTACCATGATTGCCTCTCAGCCTAAGCGCTCTAGCAGAGCATTGATTTGTCGTTTACCCAACCCCTGAACACGCCGATTCTCGTTGATCCCGATTTCTTCCATGATTTTCTTCGAAGTTACTTTACCCACTTGCGGTAATGATTGGATCAAGTAAGCAACTCTCATTTTTGCAACTACCTCATCGTCCTTCGAGTTTAAGACATCCTGTAGAGACAGAGAACCACTCTTGAGTTTCATGCGCAGTTCTGCACGTTTGCTGCGCATCAGCTGCGCTTTTTGCAGCGCTTTTCTTTTTTCATCTGCACTTAGTTTTGGCAGTGGCATCAATTTCACCTCCCTCGTTCGCCAAAATCCATTTCCAAACTAGAATAGCGCCTAACGTGTTATTCTAGATTCTGGACCTGTTCACGAACTTTCTCCAGTTCACTCTTCAATTCCACTACAGCTTTAGTAATATGTAGATCGTTGGCCTTTGAACCAATGGTGTTTATCTCTCGATTCATCTCTTGAATCAAGAAATCCAGTTTCCGCCCGACTGGCCCCCTTTGCTTGAGAGTCTCCAAGAACTGTTCGATGTGGCTGCCCAATCTGACCAACTCTTCATCGATACTGCAGCGATCTGCAAAAAGGGCGACTTCTGCCTCAAATCGTTCCAAAGGAAGGCTTGTCCCGGACAAAAGCTCGTCAAGGCGCTCCTGGAGCCGGGTGCGATAATTGATCACCACTTGAGGAGCGTAGCTTTCAATTTCCTCCACAAGTTGGGCAATCCTATCCATTTTCAGGACCAAATCTTGAGCCAGCCTCTGGCCTTCTATGGTCCGCATGGCGTTGAGCTGTTCCAACGCATTCGTGACAGCTTCTTTAGTAACTGCGGTCAATATGTCCCAGTCAATCTCGGACTCAGTAATCTGAACCAATTCGGGTATCTGAAAAATATGGTCAAATGTTAGGTCCGGAAGTTCCATTTCCTGCTGCAGTTCTTGCCACTGCTTATATAATCCTGTCAAAATACCTTTGTCTATCTTGACCATTCTATCTTGTTGGCTTAATTCCTCTATCTTTACATAAATTTCTACTCGCCCACGTTGAATTCCTACTGCTATCAGCTGGCGCAAAGTCTCTTCTAGTACCTGATATTGACGGGGAAGGCGGATCTGGTTATCCAAAAAGCGATGATTAACGCTCTTGACTTCAACCTTGACAGCCCACTGATCAGTTGCTACTTCCGCACTGCCAAACCCGGTCATGCTAAATACCATTTCTTCGTCCTCCCACTGCGTACCGCCTGCCTTATGTTCTGGCTTGCCCCCTGCAATTAGTCGGTTATCTGCCTTTTGTTTCTTTCTTCCCGTGTCAATTTCCTGCTATTGACGCAATCTTAACCAAGAAAAGTGTCTTTTGATCTGGCGCTTGCCTATTCTAGCAGCCGTATCAATGACTAGTGTCGCAGCGGCAAAAGCAAGCACCAAAAGCCAGTCATCCAGATTGAGGGCGGTTGTACCGAAAATTGTTTGCAGCCAGGGATGATAAAGGACTAAAACGTGCATCAGACTAGAGATCATTACGGCACCGACCAAATAGACATTTGAGAAGAGTCCAATCTCAAAAATTGAGTGATATTCGCTCCGGCATTCGAAAACGAAAATCAGTTGAGCCATCACTAAAGTGGTAAAGGCCAGGGTTCTAGCTTTGGTGATGTCATCCGGGCTGTATCTTAGGGCGAGCACAAACACTGCCAGAGTGCAGATGCTGATTAGTAGTCCGGAAAAACCAATCTTAAGATGTAGTCTGCGGGCAAAAATGCTTTCATGTGCATCCCGCGGCGGCCGCTCCATGATATCTTCATCGCCAGGATCCATCCCCAACGCAATGGCAGGTAATCCATCTGTTACCAGATTCATCCACAAGATCTGAATTGGAATCAGCGGCAAAGGCAGCCCTGCCAGAGTGGCTGCAAACATAGTCAGCACTTCACCGACATTACACCCCAAAAGATAGCGGATGAATTTGCGGATGTTGTCATAAATAATGCGCCCTTCGCGAATAGCCGCGATAATCGTCTGGTAATTATCATCGGCCAAGATCATATCAGAAGCCTCTTTGGTCACGTCGGTGCCGCTGATCCCCATGCTAATGCCGATGTCTGCTTCCTTGACAGCTGGTGCATCGTTGACACCATCGCCTGTCATGCCCACTACCTCTCTGTTTTGCTTTAGCGCCCGCACTATGCTTAATTTGTGATGCGGAGCCACCCGGGCAAAAACATCCACTTTGCTGACAGCTTCCTGTCTCTCGAAGGAGGACAACAACTCCCACTCACTGCCCGTCATAACCCTAGCTGTTCCGTCTCTACCCAACCCTAATTGATCGGCAATCGCCTGCGCAGTCAGTTTGTGGTCTCCTGTCACCATTATGGTTCTAATTCCTCCTTGTTTTGCCTGACGAATCGCTCGTTTTACTTCCATCCTGGGTGGGTCGATCATTCCCACAAAGCCTACAAAAATCAATTCATTCTCGAGAATCTCGTCAGGTACTGTCACAGAAGGGATCAAACGGTAGGCCAGCCCAAGAATGCGCAATGCTTGAGCGGCATATCTTTCAACCGCCGCCAGAATCTGCTGTTTGTCATAATTTGACAGTGTCTTTGGCCCTTCAGCAGTAAGAATCCTTGTACAGCGTTCCAAGATGATTCCTGGGGCGCCTTTAATATAAACGAACAACTGATCATGATGGCGAAGGACCACGCTCATCCGTTTCCGTTCGGAGTCGAAAGGTATTTCCCGTAAAAGAGGGTAATCTGCGGCCAGTTTTGTTTTGTTCAGGCCGGCATTATAGGCTGCTTCAACCAGCGCTATTTCGGTAGGATCACCGGTCATTTTCACACTGGTACCCCGTTCATGGACTTGGACATTACTGCAGAGCGCACCAATCTCTAAGGCGAGCTTAAGAGTGGGTTCGCTGTTCGCCATTTGTTTTAACTGGCTTGAGTCCGTCGCATCAATATTGTGGCCATCGATCCAATACAGCTGTGTTTTCATCTTGTTTTGTGTCAAAGTACCAGTTTTGTCCGCGCAGATTACTGTTGCACAGCCTAAAGTTTCCACTGCTGGCAGCTGTCGGATAATCGCATTAGAGCGAATCATTCGCTGGACACCGATTGCCAGCGCTATCGTAACAACAGCTGGTAGTCCTTCCGGTATGGCTGCCACAGCCAAACTCACACCCGTGAAGAACATCCGGTAAACTGGAAAGCCCCGCCAGACACCAGTAATAAACACAGCAGTTACGATAACCAGACACGAAACCACCAGCCAGGCCCCAAGTCTCTGCAACCTCCGCTGTAAAGGAGTTTCGCTGATAACAGATTCCTGAATCAAATCTGCAATTTTGCCGATCTCAGTATCCATTCCAGTTGCCACAACCAACCCGACACCACGACCCCTGGTCAACAGTGTCCCCATAAACACCATATTTTTCTGATCCCCAATAGTGATATTAGCGGATTTCATCGTTTCAACGTCTTTGGCCGCTGGCATGGATTCGCCCGTTAACATGGCCTCGTTGACATAGAGTGTATTCGCGTGGAATAAGCGAGCATCGGCAGGCACTCGATCTCCAGCCTCCAGAACCACGATGTCTCCAGGAACTAGTTCTTCTGCATTGATTTGGATCTGCCGATTGTCCCGGATTACCTTTGCACTCGGTGCTGTCAACTGTTTTAGGGCATCAAGGGATTTTTCGGCCCGATACTCTTGAATAAATCCCAATAAGGCGTTGAGTACGAT
>DUVS01000018.1 GCA_012840925.1 Bacillota bacterium | reverse complement strand
GCCAATGCGACAGTAGAGATCAGCAAAGATTTCGCCAGATCTGATCAATACAGTGCTAAGGTAACAACTCATGGATCGGGCTGGAACAGGATTGAGTACAATTTTGCTGGAAAACTCGAAGCCGGGAAGAAATATGAGTTTACAGTATGGCTCTACCATGAGACTGGGGAAAATCTGGAGTTTCATCTGGTTAGGAAATTAGGTGACAACTATACCTGGTTAGGCGGAAACGTGGTTATTCCGAGTGGCCAATGGACAAAGTTATCCAACATTTATGAGGTTGACGCTCATACTGATGAGTGGTTGTTCTTCGTTGAAGTTTACAAAGAGGGCGTTGCTTATTACGTAGACGATATCTCGATCCAGCTTGTTGAGTAGGTGGTGGACAGGGGACGGTTCCCTGTCCCCTTTCTTTTCAGCCAGGTTTTCCGGAAAAGGCTCCGGGAAATCTGGCTTTAATATTATGCTTGACATTAGGAGGGTTTTATTGAGCGGTTAGTAGAACTGTGGGAACATGGCATTAACTCGATAGCCATACAAAGCCAAAAGGCAGCATCCAGGGGGCCGATAGGAGGAGGCATAAGGTTTGCGGATGTACGAAGAGAGTAAACCCATTATGGTAGTGTTGGTTTGCGTCATGATCACATTCTTGTTGGCCAGTTCCGGAACAGCTCATGGTGAGGAAACAGGTCAACCTGACTTAGCCAAACTGATCAATGACTTTCTTTCCGATAATTTTAGTGTTTCGTTGAAAGCGATGGATGGATTAATTCATTTGGGAGATGAAGCAATTCCTTCACTAACTACTGTATTTCGGGCTAATGGCAATCCGTGGAACAGGGTGAAAGTAATCAATGTCCTGGAGAAGATAGGCTCACCGAAGGCTATCGAGCTGTTGGTGTCAGGGATTGCACTGGGAATTGGCGAGCGTGAAAATCCAGCCAGGGAAAACAGCATCGGAGCAATAAGGAAACTGACCGGGCCAAGCAAGGATTTTGCCATGGAGTACTTAGTACCCTACTTGAAACATGGGAAGATCTGGGCGCGGGAAGCTGCGATGGACTTGCTGTTGGAACTCGGAATGTCAAACGAGGAAGTTGCTGGACATTTGGTTGAGCATTTTCGAAATGGTTCGAAAACGGTTCAAGGAATAGCGCTGCATGGGTTGCGCCGGCTGGGCAAAGAGGCAAACGGAGTTTTGGAGGAATTATTGACTGAAATTGATTTTGCTGATGACAATGAGCTTGAGAAGTCGATCAATATCTTGCGGACCATCGTACAGATTGGTGATACTGAAGATAAACGGGTGAAGGCATTGCTATTTGAACTACTGCTGTCTTCAGACTTTGAGATGCGCCAAGAGGCTATCTGGGGAATGCGCTGGCTGGGCTTAAGCGGTGAGGAAATGGTTGAGCAAGTAATGCCGCTGATAGTATCCGGCGCTACTGCTGATCAAGAACTGGGTATTGCGATCTTAACCCAATTGGCTATCACTCAACCGGCAGCGGTGGAGAATCTAATGGCTTTGGCTCAAGATGAGCAGCATCCTGAACAAGTGCATGATCTTGCTTTGAAGGGCTTGCAGTCTTTAGTTCCTCAGCTGGAATATGAGATTGGCCGAGGTCTGGTTGCAGTCATGACAGATGCAGGAGTTTTAGTAAGCTGGAGGTTATTAGGCACGGAGCCATACGATCTCGGTTTTAATATTTACCGTGATGGAGTAAAAATCAATGCGGAACCGATAGTTAAGACAACCAACTATCTGGATCAGTCGGGAACTCTCGATTCATCTTATTATATCTGTTCTGTTTGGAACAATCAGGAGTTGGATGCTTCGGCTGTGGTCTCTGTGTGGGAAAAGCATTATCTCAGTATCCCCATGGTAAAGCCGGCGGGTGGAGTAACACCGGCAGGTGATCGCTACGGGTATCATGTTCAAGAAGCAAGTGTTGGTAATTTGACTGGCGACAGTGAGTTGGAACTGGTTGTGAAATGGGATCCGTCCAACGCCAAGGACAATTCTGAACATGGTTATACTGGCAATGTCTACATTGATGCCTATACTCTGGACGGTGAGCTTCTGTGGCGGATTGATATGGGTCATAATATCCGGGCTGGGAATCATTATACCCAGTTTATGGTCTATGATTTAGATGGCGATGGAAGAGCTGAAATTGTGATGAGAACAGCGGATGGAACAGTTGATGGGCAAGGAAATGTGATTGGCGATCCTAACGCAGACTACCGGGACATACGTGGCAGAATTCTGTCCGGCCCGGAGTATATGACGGTTTTTGATGGTGAAACAGGTGTGGTGTTAGACACCATAGACTATAAACCGCCCCGGGGCAGTGTGAATGATTGGGGCGATACTACCGGCAACAGGGCTGACCGGTTTCTGGCGGCGATCGCATATCTTGATGGCCAAAGGCCTAGTGTGATTATGGCACGAGGTTATTATACCCGCACAGCATTGGTTGCCTATGATTTTGTGGATGGCCGGCTGAAAGAGCGTTGGGTATTTGACACTGCCAGCGATCTGTCATTGCGGACATGGCAAGGCCAGGGTAATCATCAGCTGTCGGTGGCAGACGTAGACAGTGACGGTAAAGATGAAATTATTTATGGAGCAATGACCATTGATGATGATGGAACTGGTTTATACAATACTGGCTTAGGTCATGGAGATGCACTTCATGTGGGTGTCTTTGATCTGAATCGTCCCGGCTTTCAAGTGTTCGGCGTACATGAGAATGTACCAAATGATGCAGGGATCAATTTGCGGGATGCCAGAACAGGTGACATTATTTGGAGCTATCCTACCGATTATGACGTTGGCCGTGGTATGGCAGCTAATGTTGATCCTAATTATCCGGGTGCTGAGACATGGGCGTGGCGCAGCCCGCTAATGGATGCATATGGTAATGCCATCACCAGCACATATCCGCCAAACTGCTTCGCCATTTGGTGGGATGGAGATTTACAGAGAGAAATCATGGAGTATACAACCCTTTTTAAATGGGATTGGGAAAAGAAACGTGTGGAAACGATCCTTGCGCCTTCTGGTTTGGGGCAGAATCACAGGCCGATTATCCAAGCAGATTTGTTTGGTGATTGGCGCGAAGAAGTTATTTTCCGCTCTGCTGACAGCTTGGAATTGAGACTCTATATCACAACAGATTTAACGGACTATCGGTACTATACACTGATGCATGATCGGATGTACCGGGTGGCAATTGCCTGGCAAAACGTGGCGTATAATCAACCGCCGCATCCAAGTTTTTATATTGGTGAAGAGGTGGACCCGCCAACGTTTAACGTGGGATTGATTAAGACATTTCTGGATCAAGTGGGAGAGAGACAGGGGACGGTTCCCTGTCTCCTTGGGACGGAGTTGTGACAGAGAACCGTCCCCTGTCTCTCCCCTGTCTCTCTAGCCTGGCGGTTTTCTACGGCCCGTAGACTGAATCTCCAACGCATAGATTGTGTTTTGATGCTCCGGGTCGTAGAATAAAGGTGGTTCGAACCAAATTACTTGGTTAAAGTGAGGAGATTGCATGGATCCGAAGAGGATGGGAGAGTTTATCGCCGCATTGAGAAAGAGTCAAGGTTTGACTCAGCAAGAGGTAGCGGAAAGGCTAAACATCTCCAACAAGACGGTGAGCAAATGGGAACGTGGGGATGGGTATCCCGAGGTTTCCTTAATTCCAGCCATTGCCGAGTTATTTGGAGTAACTACTGATGAAATCTTTAGAGGTGAAAGGATTCCAGAGCATAAGACAGATTTGGAAAAGAATCCTGCCAGTGTGGAGAAGCAAAAGGAGCGGTTGATTAACAGCAGCATCTTTAAATTCAAGAACTACTCGCTTGTGGTTCTGGCAGTGATCATGGTTAGTTTGGTATTGCTCTACGGCATAACCTATTCCGGTTACGGGCCGGTGCGGGCTGTATCAGTTGCGTACATCCTAACTGCTATAGCTGTTGTTTTTCAATTAATTATGGCAAATAATCTCACTGGATCGGTTCGTGCTGGCGATATTTTTGCTGATGATGATCCACGAATCATAAAAGCATACCGGACTTTGTATCACTACAACTCTCTGGTTTTTGTAAGTGCTGTTACACTTGTGGTTCTAGCAGTTCCTTTGATATTATCTTCAGGGCTAAAAGGTATCAGTATTGGACCGGCTCACATATCCATTGTAGGTGCCAGTTTCGGTTCTTATCTGAGATTTGTACCCATTTGCCTGTTAGTTTCCAATACTATCTGCTATGTAGGGTTGAGGATTATAAAACCGGCGCTGCGTTTTGGTCACCTCATTTTTGCTTCGTCAAATCAATTTAGGCCGCTGAGAATCGTCAGCAGACGGCTTATGTGGGTAGTTCTTGGTATGTTGGTAATTACTGCGGCCATCCAAGCCTTGCTTTATTGGCAAGCAGCCTCGCCAGGAAAAATAATCTTTACAGATCGGGCCGAGTTTGAAGCTTTTATCAGGAATTATGAGCAATACCACTTACAAAAAGCACAAAGAGAACAAGACGGGGTAGATCTTGAACTTCAACGCGAATTAAATACCACGGATCAGGGTCATGATGATTCTTATTCTTGGAGCGAGGTTTATAGCGCACTACCTAACGAATACTATGAAAATGTGGATGAGTGGGATACTGAGCAGATGGTGGTCTTTCGCAAGTACGCAGATAGCGCTCGGGTACGTACGTTTATATCTGGTTCCTTTGCCTTTTTTGTTTACATCTACTTGTTTGAACTGGCGATGCTCAGCTTTTTGTTATTGACAAAGGAGTTGTTGTGGTAAGTTTAGTTAGGGGGCGGTTTTCTGTTCTGGGGTGAGAAAGGGTGAGGTAAGGAAGGGGAGACAAGAAAAGGTGAGACAAGGAACCGTCCCTTGTCCACCCCTGGCCACTTTTCGCAAGGGGGAAGAACAGTGGCTAACAGATATGAAAAACTACAGCGGGAATGGATCGAGCTTGCACCGCATTGGATTGAAGTGTCGCGCCAGGGCGGGGATGTAGTCCGTAAAGGTATGCTTGATGCGTTTATGCTTGCTGCCTGTGGAGATGTTGCAGGCTTAAGAATACTGGATTGTGGTTGTGGCGAAGGGCGGTTCTGTAGAATGCTTGCTACAAAAGGAGCCCAGTACGTTTTCGGTGTGGATAACTGTCCGCTAATGATCGAAGCTGCTCGCGAGCTGCAATCGGACAATGACGAGTATGTTGTTGGAGATGTACAGAGTCTTGAATTAATTGAGGATGGAAGCTTCGATCTTGCTGTTTCTTATCTAAACCATTGTGATCTTCCCGATTTCGAGGCAAATGTCCACGAAGTATTTCGTGTACTTAAAGATAACGGCCGTTTCATCGCTGCTAATTTACATCCCATGCGTTCCGCAGGATGCGGCTGGTGTTGCACTCCTGATGGTACAAAGCAGCATGTAATTCTGGATAATTATTTTGCCGAAGGCGAGCGGAATTTTAAAATGATGGGTATCGAAGTAACTAATTTCCATAGGACACTCTCAAGCTATATGAGGGCTTTTCTTAGCGCTGGATTTAGGCTTGAAGATCTCATTGAACCGACTGTTACGCCTGAAGCTCTTGACCTATATCCTGAACTTGATGATGAATTGAGAGTTCCAAACTTCATCATTTACGTATTAAGAAAGGGCAACCAACTTTAGTCGACTGAAACAGCGTGGATAGACAGGGTGGACACAGAACCGTCCCCTGTCCTTTTTAGATCCAACCCCTAAGCTTCATAGCTTCAGCTACTTTTTTTATTGAAATCATATATGCTGCTGTCCGCATGTCGACTTGGTGTTCCTCTTTCAAATCCCAAATTTCGTTGAAAGCATTGAGCATCAGAGACCGCTGTTTAGCCTGGACTTCGTCAAAACCCCAAGTATAACCCATTAGGTTCTGGATCCATTCGAAATAAGAAACG
>DUVS01000017.1 GCA_012840925.1 Bacillota bacterium | reverse complement strand
GGCAGGGTCTCTTTCGGCTCTACCTTCCCGGCATAGAAATCCCAGACATCCCCAGGATAGGGTACACCTACACCTATGGCCTTGGCCGAGTCGATAACACTACCTCCACCAACTGCTAAAATAAAGCTAATGCCTTCCCGTCGGCAAAGCTCAATCCCTTCATGGACCAGGCTTAACCGGGGATTCGGCAGGACGTCTCCAAGTTCCACTACTTCAATTCCATGCTCTTTCAGGGATGCCACTACCCGGTCGTAAAGACCTGTCCGCTTGATGCTGCCGCCACCATAGTGTAAGAGCACCTTGCTGGCATACCTTTTTACTTGTTCTCCGACAAGGTTTTCTGTATCCTTGCCAAAAATGATTTCGGTGGGGCTTAAAAACCTGAAATTATCCACACCAATACCTCCCTATAGTCTATTTCTATATGTATTTTACCAAATACTTCTGCTTTATATTTTTCGGTGATGAAAAAGCTCTGTCGCCATCACGGCTTCAGAGCCATCCACACTTCCACTGTCTATCGAAACCAATCTATCTCAACTGTGACAAGCAACAGTTATCTTCACTTTCAACAGGTTCCCATGAGTTTGCTCTTTACATTTTCAACTACAGATTCTGAACTGTTCCGAGCTATGCTCGTCCACACGTTATCTGAGGAAGCTGCGCTGATATAATCACTAACCACCTTATCTCCGTACTGATTCCACACAGTCAATTTCAGCCTGCCGGATGAATCCTCCCGGATCCGAATAAAATAGTCGTCCAACTGATACATGACATTCAATGTCAACACCCCCTGGATAGTATTTTGGCGAAAAATGAAACATTTCCTGCCTTGTTTTCAAAATAATTTCTGGTGCCTTAACCGCCCTACCCAGCACTCAATGATTGTATTTCACTACTTTACGCTCTAGAAGGACCACCAGATAATACAACAGCGCAGAAACAGTTGAAAGCATGATTACCGCTGCCATTACCAGTGACATATTGAATATCTGCCCTCCATAGACGATTAAGTATCCCAATCCGGCTTTTGAACCGAGAAACTCACCTACGATCGTTCCTACTAACGACAGGCCGACACTGACCTTCAGTGCTGCAATCATGGTAGGTACACTAGCCGGAATAACAACCTTGGTGAAAATCTGCAGCCTTGAAGCTCCAAATGTATGCATCAATTTGATCTTGTTCGGATCAATATTCCTGAAACCGTTATGGACCACCATAATGGTAACGATAATCGAAGTTGCAATAGCCATGGCTACTACTGCATTCAATCCTGTTCCCAGCCACACAATGAAGATTGGCCCTAAAGCCACCTTGGGCACACTGTTAAGAATGACAATGTACGGATCGAGAATTCTCGAGACAAAGTCAGACCACCACAACATGGCCGCAATCAGGATCCCTGCAATTGTACCAACTGAAAAACCCAAAACTGTCTCTCCAATAGTGTAACCAAGATGACGCCATAATTCTCCACGGTTAAACAAATTGACTGCAGCCATCCAGGCCCGAGAAGGTTTCGAAGTAATAAATTGATTAATCCATCCATAGTTGGCAGCCGCTTCCCAAAGTGCGAAAACACTAACTAAGAGCAGTATCTGCATAGCCAAAATAATCCGCTTGCGAGCCCGGATTCGCCGCAGGTATTTGTAATGCTCCAAAGAATACCCTTGCTTACCGTTCATTAGTGTTCAGCTCCTTCCAGATTGCTGTAAAATACTCCCGAAATCGAGGCGATTCTCTCCGTTTCAGGCAGGAACCGTGATCATATTCTGGCCCAAAGTCAATCACATGCTCACTTTTGACTCGGCCGGGCCTCGGTGTCATAACGATTACCCGGTCGGCCATGCTGATGGCCTCCGATATGTCATGGGTTACCATGATCACCGTTTTTTGATGCTGGCTTAAAATCCTACAAACATCCTCGCCTACGGCCAGCCGTGTTTGGTAATCCAACGCGGAAAAGGGTTCATCAAGCAGCAACAAATCTGGTTCTGTTGCCAGAGTACGGATCAACGCAACACGCTGCCGCATACCCCCGCTAAGCTGATGGGGATAACTGTTTTCAAAACCGCTGAGGCCATAATCCTTAAGCATTTTTTTTACACGGGTTATACTTTCGCCAGTCTTGCGGTGCATCACCTCTAATCCCAACAACGCATTGTCCAAAATGGTGCGCCATTCAAACAGATAGTCCTGCTGCAGCATATAGCCAATTTTCTGTGTTGTCCCCGAGATTGGGCTGCTGTCCAGAAAGATCGATCCAGAGGTTGGTTTGATCAAACCGGCAATGAGCGACAGTAACGTTGATTTTCCACAGCCACTAGGACCGACAATACTAATGAATTCCTTGGCTACGACCTGCAGGTTGAAATTATGCAAGGCTTCGATCTCATCTTCAACAGTATGATATTTCAGGGATACATTATTGATCACCAATTTTGCCATTGATTTTCCCCCTTTCATAAACAATGCCCCGTGAGGGGCATTAGCTTAGTCTGCAAGTGCCGCTTCTGCAATTGAGTTATCCATCAACTGCTCAAAGGGAACAAATTCAAACAACTCACCTGCGGCAAACATCACCTCCTGCAAGAAACGAAATCCTTCCTCGGAGATGAGCGGTGTTTGCTGCCATGCATCAATGGCTTTGTAATTGCGAATGGTGTTAATCAAGACCTCGTCGGCAATTTCGGGGAAAAAGGGAGCTACCACGGCGGCAATCTCTTCACTTGTGTGGTTTGCAGCCCAAATTTGGCCGCGGTGCAGTGCTTGCGTAAATTTGATCAGCATCTCAGGCCGCTCTTTCAGTGTGGACTGGCGAGCATGGTAGACTGTGTACGAGATTGGCCCTGATTCAGCGCCTAGAGAAGCTACAACTTTTCCTCCTCCCATCAGTTCAATCTGGCTCATGGCCGGTTCAAACTGGGCAATGTAATCACCAACGCCAGCTTGAAACGCCCCTAAGGCTGCTTCAAAGGCAAAGTGGGTGAGAATTTCCACATCTATAAATGGTTGAATGCCGTGCTTTTTTAGTACCCATTCCAGTACCATCTGAGGTACCCCGCCGAGTCGGGCACCGATAATCGTCTTGCCCCTTACGTTATCCCACTGGAAGTCTTCATCCAGATCTCTGGTCATAAAGAAGGAACCATCTCTGGCCGTCAATTGCGCAAAGCCGACGATCAACTCGGGAGACCCCTGCTGGTAGATGTATAACGCCGCTTCTGGACCAAAAAAACCAATATCCACAGATCCGGAAATCAGTGCCGCGGCACCTTTATCAGCCCCCCAGGCTGTTTCCAGCTGGACATCCAAACCTGCTTCTTCAAAAAACCCAAGTGCTAAGGCGATGTACTGTGGTGCATAGAATACAGAACGGACTACTTCACTTAAGGTTACTCTTTCCAGCTGTTTTGCTTCCGCAATACTTCCCAGAAGCAACGCTACGGCGATTGCCAAACAGATGATTGTGATCCACCCCTGTTTTGACATTGCACTCCTCCTTCAGTACGGATTAGTCAATTTCTCCTGTATACTATTCACTTCAAAATTGAAGTGTGAAACAAAAAAACCAGCTTCTGCTGTTAAGCTTCCGCTGGTTGATGCTGATATGCTCATTGCTGATTTCTTATAATGTCATATTTACAGAAAAAATTCCGATCCTATTAACGCACCCAGGGCTAAAAACGGGCCAAAAGGGATCGGGGTTTTCCGCCCTTGCTTGGTAATGAAAAGGTAGATCGAGCCTGAAACCGCGCCCATCAGACTTGCGATAAAAATCGAGCCTAAAGCCGGCCAGGGGCCGATGAAAGCTCCGATTAACCCTACAAACTTGACATCTCCCATTCCCATTCCTTTTGTGATCAGTACAATCACCATCAGCAAGCCACCACTAATGGTCACACCTAATAAACTTGCCGAAATTGGCACAGACCAGCCAATCAACGCCAATACGATCCCTATTACCATCCCTGGTATAGTAATCACATTGGGCAGCTTTCTGTGCTTTAGATCAATAGCACCGGCTACCAACAACAGCGAAAAAAACACAAGTTTGGTCACCAGTGTTGGCCATGTCAATCCCCTGGAAGCATAATAAGCAAAACCAATCGCTGCGATTAGTTCAACTACCGGGTATTGCCAGCTGATTCTCCTGCTGCAGTGGATACATTTGCCTTTTTGGATCAAGTAACTGACGACCGGAATCAGCTCCCAGGCACTTAAAGTATGCCCGCAATCCGGGCAATGGGAAGCTGGAAAAACGATGGATTCACCTCTGGGAATCCTCCAGATTACAACGTTGAAAAAACTGCCTAAGACCAATCCGATGGCAAAAAACAACCAAGTCATACTTATTTGAGGTCCTTTATCTGTCTGATTACATTGTAAATGCAGGAAATCGTTGTCGGTATAAACTGGTGATCCAATTGGGCTAAACGCTTGTATGCGCCGCCGCGTGTGGTAACTGCATAGCGGGGCTTGGTTTGATTCAGCACCATCGATGCCACCAATGGAATCATGTCTGGTTCCAGTTCAACCTCAGATTGATTCTCGACAAACTCCTCCAAAACTTGCCTGACCATTATTTCACTGGAATTCTCGAGATGATATGTGCCATTTTCCACACGATCATGGTGAGGATTTGCTCGCACCTGTTTTGCTGCTTCTTCAATCAACCGGTTCAGGTTGGCGACTGCAGCATCGTCCAGCTCTTCCAATTTTGTCTTTACCTTAACGTATTGTGGTTCAACCGCATTAAGCACAATAGCACTAATATCCATCAAACACCGTTCGCAGATATCAAAATCAGGATCCTCCCTTTGTTTTTGGGCAACGAGCTCCAGAACAATGTCCTCCATGTAGTTATGAACTGTAAAGTCAAAATTGTTCACAGCCATACTACCATCTCTCCTTTATAGTGAATTCACTATCTGTACCTTTGATGAATCTCTACAAACTGTTTTTCAAGGGCTTGAAAAGCTTCAACAATAACCGGATCAAAGTGCTTTCCTGTGCTATTAATGATAATCGCCCGCGATACCCCGTGAGGGTATGCGTTTTTATATACCCGTTTGCTGACTAACGCATCGTAGACATCGGCGATAGCCACAATCCGGGCACTTACCGGTATCTCATTTCCCACCAAGCCGTGAGGATACCCGGTGCCATCCCATTTTTCATGGTGGCTGAGGGCAATCTCGGCTCCCATCTGCAGGTAATCTGTTTTCAGCTGATAATTACAAGTAGCCATCAATGTATCGTAACCAATTATGGTATGGGTCTTCATGATCTCCCACTCTTGGTCGTCCAGACGATCTGTTTTGAGCAGGATATGGTCTGGGATGCCAACTTTGCCTATATCATGAAGAGGGCTTGTTAAGTAAATATTCTCGATAAAACTGGAATTGACATGTTCGCGATAGATATTGTTGTCATATAAGTATTCCGCTACCAACCTGGTGTAATGCCGCATCCGCTCCAAATGGTGGCCGGTTTCATAATCGCGGGATTCAACCAGTTTCGATATGGCAAAAATGACTGTGTCACGGCTTTCGATCTCCACAATGCGCTCCCCTACCCCAAGCTTGGCCTTCAACTCTGCCAGCGAGCAGGGCCTTGTAAGATAATTATCGGCACCGGAGTCCAAAGCATTAACTACAACTTCGGTATCATCGTTTGCAGTCAGAATCATGATGTATGTATAGCGGCTGCCTTCTGCGCCCCTGATTTGATGGCAAAGCTCAAGCCCGTTAATTACGGGCATGTCCCTGTTGGCGATTACGATTCTAGGTCCTTCAGTACGCCAGATTGCAAAGCCTTCCTCGCCGTTCGAAGCTGTAAGCGTTTCGTGACCCAGCTTTTGAACCATATGTTCAAGTTCCTGGCGTTCACTATGATTAGCATCCACAATCAGAATTTTCATCACGTTAACCTCCATGTTAACCTCAGCTTTGCCATTACTTGCCACCTGGCAGACCGATTAATTGCTACTTCGTGTATATTTTATCATATTTGTTTAATTATTGTAAAGTATTTATCTGGAAATATGCGATTTTTTCCAAAATCATTGCAAGGAAAGAAGCCTTGGCTGGAGAAAAATGTCCTTAAAAGTCAATTATCTGATGGAGGTCGGCAATCAGTGAAGGGATTTTTCCAAGGACTAGCCAGCTATGGCTTGTGGCTAATCAGTGCTGGCATTAGTGCATACTGTTACTTGTCGTTTAGAGGCATGAATCTGCTGCTGATGCAAAGGTTTGGCTGGAACCACCATCTGATCAACTTTATGGACAAAATGGCTATGTTGACCTTAGGCTTGATTGTCATCGCGATAATCTTGTTAATTCATCATCTTTATACGGAGAAAAGTGGGACTTATTTTCTGCCTGTTACTGCCATCCAACTTGCCTTCTACTCCGTCAATCAGTTTATTAATCTTAAACTGCGCAATTCTCTTCTTCTCGCAGATTATCTGGTTTTTGCAGGACTGATTGTGATTAGTTGTTGCTTGTGGTATCTTTATTTAGTACTAAAGAAAAACAAGCCATCTTTCCGTTACAAACGGAAACCTTAGTCAACTGCAATCGACTGTCACCGCCAGCTTAGACACTCCCCCTTTGCATATGGTTGACTAACCCGATACCAAGCCCAAACACTATGGCAACCAGGGCAGCGGCTGCAATCCAACGCAGGTGAACACAGATGAAAGCAATTAGAATCAACGGTATGAGAAGAGTGCCCACCAGCAAACGCAGCATCCAACTCTTAGCAAGTACAACAGCTGCATAAGGTGAATAAGTGTAGTATATTTTAACAAGAGTTTGTCCCTTGCTCGATGACAGCAGAACCTGATCCCTGAATCGGCGTAAGAGGTTTGTTGCCGCTGATTCTGAACCGTACACTGCAGTAGCGATAAAGCAGCCACTTGGCGGGCCCTCAATATCTCCTATGTCATCCAAGTCTTCAGGAACAAAAACAGCCCGGTAACGAAAAGCATTTGCCCCATCTGTTCCCGGATTGCCCTCAATGATGTTTTCCCGAAGGTTTAGTAGTTGGACACTGGTGGTCAATGTATATTCTGCTGCTTTCAGCTCAATCTCGACCACGTTGTTCAGCAATATACCATTGTCACGTACAGGTCTAAACACAAACTCATACTGTGCATAGTCCGGATGTAGGCTGACGATGGCGACAGGAGCAGGCTTTTTATACATAGTAGGCTTTCCATCATAGATCAAAAGAATGATTTCCCCATCATCAAGATCCTCTGCAGCAGGCAGCGGACCGATCTTTGTATCAAAAAAGCTTGCCTCGTGTGCAGTCCGCAGACTGTTGGTGATTTGGGTCATGGCCAACTGCATATCCCGTTGAATGTCGGAACTCACAGTGGACTTGACAAATGACTGATGCGCAAAATAGTAGATGGAAAAGCCGCCAGAAATAACTAATCCGAGCAGGCTCAAGGCGATTAATAATTCAACCAGCGTAAACCCTCGGTCATTGTGTTTCACTTGATTCACGGTGTCACCTTCTACTGATTATGATCCCCGGCAGCAAGGAATGTGACTAGTTTTTCCTCTGTCCCCACTTCAATTTTCACGCCTTGAATCATCACCGGTGGTTCATGGCTGCCTTCCAATTTAACAGGAAACAGCACTTCAGTATTGCCAGCATATCCCTGGGCTGCTTTAGCCATCAGAATTTCCATTTGGCTGCGGCCAGAAGCCCAATGCTCACAGCGTTCCCGGGCTTGATTAATGTACTTGACACTGGTGCTGATCATGGGCACAAAGGCTACTGCGATTAAAGAAATCAACACCAAAGCCACAATAACTTCGATCAGTGTCATACCGGATTGATCAGAACAAAACCTGCCAAACACCGCTTACCCTCCATCCACAAAATACCTTAAGCCTACTCCCAAATGAACATATCCCTGTAGGCATCGTGCTTGTTTTGCTGTTCTTCGGGAATAGGAATCAACTGCCCGGGCTTTGGATTGAGAAGATCAGTCCCATCGCGGAAATAGAAAGCATTTCCAGCCAGAGGTACACCTTCATATGTCTGAAGTTCTTCAGCTTCAGAGTTACTCTTGGACAGAGTGTAGTCAGCAAACAACCCCCGCCCTCTATCCCATTTGAATTGCTGTTTGTACACCGACTCACCCTCAAAATACACCTCTCCATACAGCTGTCCATTTAGTTCAATCCCTCTTCCCTGAGGAATTCGAAGAACAATGGAATACTGCGCCTGAGGAGCCTCCAAATCGTTGTTGCGTTGGGCATACAACAGGGCAATATCCTTGAAAAAAACATACTCTGCCTCGATACTTAATGTCTTGGCCAGCATAAGGCCTAACACCCAGTCAAAGAACATCGTCCAGCTGGCTGTTCCTCCGCGTGCCAGATCAATACTGGTTTCGAAGGCAATGGCTCTGGCGGAAAAATGTGCGTTTTGATTCTGGAGTGAACTCCCAAAATGTAACGATGAGCCTTCTGAAAATGTCTCAACGATCAGATATTCGTTGATAAACAAATTAGAGCCTGAAATCTGGCCGGTGTTTTCATTGTACAAGTTCAGTGGATCCTGATGGCCGTATCTTTGAGGATAGGTTGTTAGTGTCACACTGCGGCTGACACCACCGACCGTGGCGGTAGAAATAATCTTCGTCAAACGGTAATCTTCACCCTCATCAGTAACTGTCTCTATCACAATATCAATAAAGCCTAGATAACTCTCCGGCCGGTTTAACTGAAACCCATTCGTCTCATCATTATAGTAGACTCGGGCAAGCTGTCCCTCCAGTTTTGTTTCTGCCCCTTTGTCCAGCCAGGCGGCTTTAGCTGCCTCCGCTCCAGCATGCGCTAGATACAAAGCCTGCAGATAAGCTTTTTCTCGTTGAGCAGCCTTGATTTGAAACATGCTGTACTGCCACAAGGTAGTGGCAAGCAAAGAGAGGACTACCAGTAACATCACCACTACCCCAATGGCAGCTATGCCTTGTTCGGATCTGATGTTCATGGCCGCCCTCCCCCCTTATCGAATCATTAACTTCCGCTGCCAAATCCCGTTAGCAGCAGCGTACCCGGCAAGCCCCTAAGCTAAAGCCTTTGTTCATCCGACTATGAAGATGTCTCCGGGTATACCTGGTCGTCGCCTAGCATAACCGTAATATCACGTGTGCCTGTTTCTTCATCAATTGCATCAATTATTACTTCGTATTCATCATCTTTGCTCCACGGATCTTCTGGCCATTCAGCAATATAGTCCTCCAACTGGCCCGTAGCTTCTGTAATCTCTATTTTACCTGTGCCTGCATTTGGGTCCATAATCAAGTACATTTGTGCAGCACTTACCAGTAATCTCACATTTGCTTTATTAGCGTTTTTCCGTGCTGTCTCCTGGACAACGCCAAACTGCTGAATGCCAATTCCAGCTAAAATCCCAAGAATAACTACAACCACCATCAATTCAACCAGTGTAAAACCTTGTTCCTCCTGATTCAACCTTCTCCAAAGCACCTTTAACATGACATCTCTCCCCTTCGCTAATTATTTCTGGTCAAATCAACCAAATAATTCCAAATGAACAAACGCCCCCGGCTGCATCACCTCCAGTAACCAAATTCCGAATCTCAATTCAAAGTCTGGTATGGCCCCTGACCGTTCAGTGATCACTTAGCTTCTGGAAAAAAGGCCCTGCCACCAATCCTTCTGAGCCATCAATGATTCTGGGAATCAAGATAATACTCATCTCGGTTTTTTCGGTGATCGTGCCAGCCTTCCGGAATAGTCTGCCGATGATGGGTAGATCACCTACAAACGGAACCTTGTTGACTTCCTCATGTTCTTGTTCTTGAATCAGCCCTCCGATCAACACTGGCTGTCCAGCCTTTACTCTGACCGTGGTCCTTGCTTCCCGAGTCCGGATCTGTGGATACTCGGTACCTTCCACAAACTTGAACAGGCTTACTTCAGGCCGCACTTCAATAGTGATTAAGCCATCCTCTGAAATTCGGGGCAGTACACTTAAATTGATGCCGCTTTCAAGGAAATCTATATTTTGATTGCCTTCTTCATCAGCCAGTACGATGGGAATCCGATCTCCCACAAAGAACATGGCTTCTTGCCCGCTTAGAGTTGCAATCTTTGGACGGGCAAGGATTTTTGCCTTCCCCTGCTGCTCCAGAGCCTCCAAAGCAAAAAGAACCTGCCAGGGCTCCCAATCAAGCTCAACCTGAAACAATGAGTCCGGATCTGCCGCCCCTACTTGAAATCCCGGTAGATTGCCGTCCCAGTCCAAACCGAATGCCTGGGACACATCATCAGATATTTCATGGATCCATACTTCCAGAAGAATTTGCGGCAGCGGTTGATCGTATGCGGCAATAAACTGATCCACCTCTTCCAGCTGGTCTACAGTGGCCCGGATCAGGATTGATTTTGTGTTTTCATCAATCTGGATCCGGTCTGCTGGAATAATCAGCTGTATCATGCGGCTGACCACCGCAGGATCAGTGTAGTTCAAGCGGTAAACTTTAATTTTATCCTGAGGCTGTTCAACAACTCCATCATCATCATCAACTGCCTTTTTCCGGTTGGCTACCAGGGTTTCACCTGTGAATGACAATTCCAGGCCTGCCTGCTCTGCAATTAGTTCCAATGCTTCTTTTGCTTTATGATTGCGGATGTTTGCCACAATGCTGATTTCAGCTAAACTCGGATCAGCAACCAGGTTAAGCCCTAACTCCTCAGCAAGCGTCTGCAGGATAGCCAGGGCACTGTCCTCTTGTTCACAGTCACTCCGTGCTGGAACGTCTAGTTGTTTCAATGCAGCCTGGGCTTGTGCCAACTGGTCCGCACTTCCATATAAAACCAACAGATTGCTGTCGCCGCTGGCATGAATATTCTCTGGCGGTAGGATCATCCTCAAAACCGGAACAGCGTCCTGAGGTTTGATATATTCAGTATGGATATAATAAAGCTGGCTTTCTTGAAACTCAATCATCCGCTCTTTAGATGCCACCAGCAGCGTATTGTCTTTGATCAGGTAGTCAGCGCTGCTGAACTTAGCCACAAGAGCCAGTGCTTCATTAAGATCAACGTCATTGAAATAAAAACTGCCAGTGCCGGTGACCGACTTGTCCACCAAGACATTCAGCCCTGCGATTTCTCCCAAAGTCTGGAAGACATCTTTATATTCAGTCTCCACAAATTGAAAAGTCACCGATTGAGCCATGGCTTGTCCTGAAACAACCAGCATTAAAGTTAACGATAACAACCATGTTAGCCCACACACTCTCGGTTTGGCACAAAGCATGATCACTGCCTCCCCATTTCCAACGTAAAGCTGCGATCATCCTTGGTGAAGATTACCCGTTTTTCGACTACCTTCTCTACACTCCAGCCCAACAACATGTCTCCGGGCTTCATCAGTGTTGTTGTGCCATCGTAATCAACCAGCACCAGAATACGGTCACCGCTGCTGACCAAACCCTTCAGGATAAACGCGGGATGATCTTTTGCCGCAACAATGATCTGGATCTGCTGCCATTCGGTCTCAGGGGCAACACCTGAAATAATTCGCAGCTCCGGATCCCAGGCAAACTGTCTGTTTGGAAAGGCCCCCTGCAGTATTCCGAGGATTTCCAAACCGCTTCCATACTCGACATATATTCGCTTACTGCTAAGGCCTGTATCTGACTGTGGTTCAAGCTGAACCGAACCTGAACGTATTGAATCATATTTTTCGAGAATCCCCTTGGCAAAGTCAAGCTCTGCAACGGCTCCAAACAAGACAAGAATATTGAGTTCGGGATCGATATAAGTCTTAACACCAGGGACGACTATCCCCAGCAACCGACTGGCGTCCTCAGCTGATACATTCTTCAAGGGGACAAATGCCGAATCTTGACTTTGAAACCGCTCCGCCAGCCGAGTTTGCGAGGCTACCACCAGAGTATTGTTCACGATTCGGTAATCATAACCAGTGGCTTGAATCAGCAAGTCAAGAGCGTCTGTAACTGTCAAATCCTTGAGATAAAAACTGATCGTCCCGTTGACAGTGGGATCAATTAGGACATTATATCCTGCCAATTCACCCAAGACTTGAAAAACATCTCCCAAAGGCGCCTCTTTAAAATCCATGTCAACAACCGTCTCGGCAAGGCCAATCTGTCCCCATAACAGTACTCCCAGTAACACAATTACTACCATTGCCGTCTGCCTTGAATTCATTTCAATTCCCCCCCAAAATCAATACAAAGCTTAACCCCATGGACATCGAGGATGAGTTCAGTCTCTTTAATATCAGCAACAGTGCCTGTACCCAGCGGATCTCCGATCCTTTTCCATTCCTGGGCACCGTTAAAACTGACCAAGGCGCGGTGTTCTCCATCTCGAACCCTAACGACACCGATCAGTTTGATGCCTTTGATACACAGCTCCTGAAGATACCACAATGGGATGCCAAATGGATTACACGCCTTTGGATCCATGGTCTCCCAAACAGGCCGCTGCCAGCTGACTGATGTTTCCCACTGTGATGGGATGACATACAAATCAAGATCAGTCTTCAGGTAAACAGTCTCGTTGAGCGTACTGATCATGGACAAGTTATGGAAGCGAGATGTTGGAAAAATGACAGCCAATATTTCAATTATGGCCGCTATACTTCCGCAGGGACCTGCAGCTTCCAGGTTCAACCGATACCAGGAACTAACCCCCTGGGTTCGTAACGGTTCATAGTCAAGCCTCATCAACTCCACTTCAAAAGCAGCTGCCAGATCTTTAACAGCCAGCAACACTTCGGGCAAATTGAGTGCCTGCGGTATTGTTTGTTCAAAAGCATGGTTAGCTGCAGTCAGCGCCTTCGCATCATTCTCAATGGCACGGCGCTGTTCAATAAGGCGTTCGATCATTTGCACCTGGCTTTGCTCATGCAAAATTGAACTTTCGATCCTTCTTAACTCGAGCATGCGAGGGCGAAGCAAAATAAACAAAGATACAACTGTCAATATGTAGATCAGAGCAATCAGGCCAAGTTTGCCCGATGGTTTTCTCGCCTTAAAAAAGCTCACTTCGATCAAACTAGTCTCTCCTTTGAGCATTGATGGTAAAACTGAATAGCCTTCCGCCTATGCTGGACTGCTCTATTTTGTCGACCTCAGCATCGTATCCATGGTGGATTAGATTTTGTAGAAACATGGTAATTGACGGTGATTCGGCGGCATATCCGGAAACTGCAATGCTAGTGCTACTAAGTTCAACAGTCTCCAGCCACACTTGTTCCGGGACACTCGCAATGACTAAGGCCAATTCTTCTGATGGCAGCACCAGCTTAGAATTGGCAAGAATCTGCTCGTAGTAATCGATGCGTGTCCTCAGCTCTTGGTTTGCATTCTGGATTTGCACAATCTGCCTCTGTTGTTCTAAAAGCAAACTCTTATAACTCAACAAATTTTCGTAATCCTGCTGCAAGGCCTCGATCCTGATTGACTGAAAATAGGCAAAAAGATTGACAGCGAGCAACAAGACAACACCAAAAAAAACAACCAAAAAATCCCAACGAATCGAGCTCTGCTTTAAAGGCCGTTCATTGACAGGTAAGAGATTAATCCGCATTACTCACTCAATCCCCTCATGGCAAGTCCGATGGAATTGGCATAAACTCCATAATCTACAGGCTTGTCAATACCCTTTGCCAGTGAATATGTTTCAAAGGGATTAAGCCTTTTCACGGTAATATCCAGTTCTTGTTGAAAAGCTGTAACCAATCCATGGACATGGGAAATTCCACCACAAAGAACCACTTGGTCCAAGATATCGCTCACCCGCGACGCTCTAGATTGGGATCTCAGGTAATCCAAGGTTTGCATGATACCACCGGTGTACTGGTGGATCACCGATCTGAGCATGCTCTTGTCCCCGGTCCCTTTACGCAGCATTTCCTCCAGACTGTACTCGTACTTCAGTTTTTGCGCTTCAAACACATCCATTTCGAATGCTGCAGCCGCTGCTTCATCCAGCATCCGGCCGCCAACAGGGATAATCCGGTACACTGAATAAAATCCATGCGATTCAACGTAAATTACAGTTTGCCCATAGCCAAGATCAACATAACATGTACGTGTTTGAGAGCTGTTGTCGACAATTCTTGGTAAATTAAAGGCTGCTACATCGATAACCATCGCAGTAAGTTCGGCCGCTTTGATCATGGCAATATGAGGATCCAGGATTTCCTTGGAACAACCAACCACGACTACATCTAGCTCCTGTCCGCGGCTAAACACATCATAGCTGTAATATATAGACTCTACAGCTTGACTCGTCGGCAGCTTGAGGATTTCCGCAAGATCAAGTTCAACCGCCTGTTCCAGCTCTCTTGAACTCATTCGCGGCATGGAAACTTGCCTGATGGACATATTGTGACTGTTGAGTCCTAAAACTACACGATCTGTTCTAATCTCGTGCTTGTCCAGGACTTCCCGCAGAACAAAGGCAAGTGCCTTGGGATCCACTAAACGATCCTGTGCCATACTGCCCTTCGGTGGAAAAAACCGGCACAGGTTGTTGATCCGGTATCGATGCTTTCCTTGCCTTACCAACTCTGCGATCTTAATTTGATAACTCCCAATATCCAAACCCAGACAACTCTTTGCCATAGCGCGCTCCTTAAAACCTGATGTTACTGATCATCTGCATCATTGGCAGATAGACTGAGACTACAATAAAGGTAACTACAACTGCCAGGATCAGCATTACCAAAGGCTCCAAGACTTTAGTAAACGATGAAACGGCATAATTCACTTCATTGTCGTAGTAGTTGGATAAATGCATCAAAGTCCGTTCCAGATTCCCAGTTTCCTCCCCGACTGCCACCATCTGCACCAGCATTGTCGGGAATATGGGATGGTGTTTTAACGGTTCAGTCAATCCGTGGCCTTTCTCCACTGCAAATCTGGCGTCTCGAAAAGCCTGACTGATAACACGATTTCGAATCAGGCGTTCCACAATCCCCAAAGCCTTAACCATGGAAATACCACTGCTTAACAGCATGCTCATGACCCGGCAAAAGCGGGAAAATATAACCATTTTTCTTAAATTGCCCAGTACCGGAAGGCCAAGTGTGACTTTATCCTTTATGTACTGTCCGTGCTCAGTCTGCAGATATCCATAGCCAAAAGCTGATACTGTAACCAATACAGCCATTACCAGATACCAATACTGCACTGTAAAGTGCCGGAAATTCAAGACCATTTGTGTGATTTGCGGCGGCTGTACGCCTAGGACAGTAAAATTGGCAATCAGCATTGGCAGGATGAAGTAGATCAAAACAAAAATCATCACAAAAGCTACAGCCCCAATAATAGTTGGATACATCAACGCTTCAGACACTTTCTTCTGCAGCTCGTCCATTCTCTGGTAATATTCAGCCAATTGATCGAAGACTGTCGGCAGTTCGCCGGCTAACTCGCCAGTTTCCACCAGGTGAATGAACTCATGGGGGAAGACTGATTTGTGTTTACCGATAGCACTGGTAAATGAGCTGCCGCTGGCAATATCCAAACGAATGGCATATAAGGCCTTGGCCAGGCGTTTATCCTGACTTTGCTCCTCTAAAAGCTGTAAGCTGGCAATCAATGACACCCCGGCTTCCAGTTGGATCGCCAATTGCCGGGCTAAAACAGCTAGAATCTTGCTCTTAACAGGTTGACGGCTGACGGAATGGCCAATAATCCGGCTTAAACCGCTTTGGGGTGTGGCTTGAATCTGGGTAACATGCAAGCCCTTGTTCCTCAAACTAGCCAGAGCCTCATCTCTGGAATTGCCCTCAACAAAACCGCGAATCAGTTTCCCTTGTGAATCTCTTGCTTTATAAGCAAATTTAGCCATACAGCTTCACCACCGCTATAGAGAACGATACCGGTTAGCTTCAATCTCGTCTACCAACCCAAGACGGATCAATTCGTCAATCGCTGAGTCCAGTGCCTGCATGCCGTATCTGGTGCCTGTTTCAATTTGAGTTCCAATTTGATGAGTCTTGTTGTCGCGAATCATATTTCGAATCGCCGGCGTGCCCAGCATTACCTCTACAGCAGGAACCATGCCGGTGCTATCTCTGCGAGGTATCAGCTGCTGTGATATTACCGCCTCGATCACACCAGCAAGCTGTACTCGAATCTGCTGCTGGCTTTCCGGTGGAAAAACGTCAATAATCCGATCTATCGTAGTAGCAGCACTACGCGTATGCAAAGTTGATAAAACCAGGTGTCCCGTTTCTGCAGCAGAAATAGCCGTGGCAATGGTTTCCAAATCTCGCATCTCACCTACCAGAATTACATCAGGATCAGCCCGAAGTGCAGCGCGCAATCCACTGGCAAAGTTCTTGGTGTCAGTCCCAATCTCCCGTTGGTTGATAATACAACCGGCATGATGATGTAAATACTCAACCGGATCTTCCAAAGTGATAATCACACCTTGACGTTGACGGTTGATTAGATCGAGCATAGCAGCCAAAGTTGTTGATTTTCCGCTGCCGGTAGGCCCGGTCACTAAAATCAGGCCATCTTTCTTCCGCACAATATCCGCTATTATTTTGGGCAAACCAAGCTGATCCAGCGAGCGGATGCTGGTGTTAATCACCCTGATTGCAGCAGAAACAGAACCGCGCTGCATATACACACTACACCTAAACCGTCCAATGCCGTGGACACCATAGGAAAAATCGACTTCCCCGCTAGCTTCTAAAGCTTTGCTCTGCAATTCATCCATGACTGACAGCATCAATCTGCGAACATCATGAGGTGTTAAAGGTTCGTAGCCAGTCAGCGGAGTGATATTGCCATAGATTCGCAGGATCGGTGCAATACCTGCCGACAAATGTAGGTCAGAGGCATTTCGCTCTACGGCAATTTCCAGTAATTCAAAGAGGCTTCCTACTGCTTTCACTCCAATGCCTCCTGTTCATCAATGCTGTAAACGGTGCGAATAATCTCATCACTGGTTGTAACGCCTGTGGTCAATTTGGCTACAGCATTCTCTTGCAGTGTAATCATACCTGACTCAACCGCTAGTTGCCGGAGCTGTTCTTCCCCGGCTCTATCGTCAATTGCCTGACGCATTGCTTTATTCAGAATCAAAACTTCCTCGATGGCTACCCGGCCACGGAATCCTGACTGATTGCACAGCATGCAACCTGAACTTTTATATACCTTTTCTGGTACAGGCATATGCAGCGCTTTGACAAACTGAATCACCAACGGATCCGTGAAGGGAACCTCCTGTTTGCAATCAGGACAGATTTTCCGGACCAAGCGTTGGGAGATAACAGCGGCTACCGTGCTGCTGATCAGGTATGGATCAATCCCCATATCCACCAGCCGGGCAATGGTGGCGATTGTATTATTGGTATGGAGCGTGCTTAGAACCAGGTGTCCAGTCAAAGCTGATCGAATAGCAATCTCGGCTGTCTCCTTGTCCCTGATTTCTCCAACCATGATAATATCGGGATCCTGGCGCAGGACTGTCCTCAATCCCGTAGCAAATGTTAGGTTGACCTTCGGATTAATCTGCACCTGATTGATCCCTGGTAGCTGGTATTCAACAGGATCTTCAATGGTGATAATGTTTTTCTCAACAGTGTTCAAATGGGATAAAAAGCTGTACAGAGTAGTCGTCTTGCCGCTGCCCGTCGGGCCGGTCACCAAAATCAGCCCTTGGTTCAGTTTCAGAATCCGCCGCAATTTCTTAGTTGTTTCTGTATTAAACCCCAACTGGTCAATGCTTAGCAAACCGTGAGCCTTGTTTAGGATTCGGGCTACAATTTTCTCTCCATGAATTGTAGGTAGAGTAGAAACACGCATGTCCACTTCCCAATCGCCAATCCTGAACTGAATCCGGCCGTCTTGCGGACGCCGGCGTTCAGTAATGTCAAGATTTGCCATCACTTTGATCCTTGATTGAACATCGTTACGCAGTCTCCCCGGTACAGTCATTACCTTTCGCAAGATTCCGTCAATCCTGAACCGGACATCCATATCCTCTTCTGTCGGCTCCAGGTGAATATCGCTGGCATGTTCACAAACGGCCTGCTCCACGATCATGTTTGCCAGCTGTACTCCCGGCGCATCACCAAGGTATTGGTCTTCTTGCTCAAAGCCATCCTCTTCACTGTCATCTTCGGCGTACCGATCAAACACTTTTCTTGCTGTTGATGCAATATCCCGGCTGCGGCTGAGGGCGGTTTTGATTTCTTCTGCTGTAGCGATCGCAGGCGAGATTGACATGCCGGTTATCCTTTGCAACTCATCAATCAGGAATATATCGAGGGGATCAGTCATGGCTACTGTCAAGACACGATTCTCAACACCGAGCGGAAAAACATTATGCTCGTGAAGAAACTGGTCCGGAACCAGATTAATCACACCTGGATCAACATGCTGACGTGTCATATCAACCCTGGGATAGCCAAGATGGATGCTCAAAGCATCTGCCATAGCCTCCGGTGTGATCATTCCCAGCCGCACTAGAATATCCCCCAGTTTTGCTTCTGACCTTTGTTGATACTCTAGAGCCCGTTGAATCTGCTGTTGATTCAAAAACCCGGCCTCAATGAGAATGTCACCTAACCGCTTCCTGAATGTCAGCTCTGCTCCCCCCCCGCATTCGAGACAACTTCATTTAATAAAGTTTCTATTAATAACCAAGATTATCCTTCTGTATTAGAAATATCCGTAATCTTATCAGTTTTAAGGACATAAAAAAGGCCAGGCCTGACTTCTAAGGCCCAGCCTTCGGATTACTTATACTTCCGTTTGTCTGTCGTTATACCCCATCTCATACCCCAAGTACTCGCCCATCGATGCGCCGCTGATTGTTTTACAGTTGAATATGCTGTATAATCCACCTTTATCCGGTTCGGAAAAATCCGATCGAATTTATAATCCAATGACTTTGAACCTAATCCAGGACTGGTATGAACTGTCTTAAGCCACTCCTGTAACATCCGATTTCCCCCCCTAAAGCCTTGGCTTTAACTTCTCACAATACAAGATATGTTAGGGAGGAAATAAAGCAATAAGCTGTTATTACTATTTTACGGCTGGCCATAAACCTTCGTCAATCATTTGTTCCCGCACTTTCACAAAAGCGTTGACAGCAAATGTTAAATCAGCCTTGGTATGCGCCGCTGAAACTTGAGTCCTGATTCGAGCCAGTCCTTTCGGGACTACCGGATAGAAAAACCCGGTAACATACACCCCCAGGTCTAGTACCCTCCTGGCCATTTCCTGAGCAGCGACAGCGTCATACAGCATGATTGGCACAATCGGATGCTCACCTGCGATAATGTCAAAGCCAGCTTCCATCAGCGCATTCCGGAAATAACTAGTATTGGCATGAAGCAGATCGCGATACGTTGTACTTTCAGCCAATAGGTCGAATACCACACAAGCCGATGCGGCAATAGCAGGGGCCAGGGTATTGGAAAACAGGTATGGGCGGGATCTTTGCCTCAATAGATCAATGACCTCTTTTCTGCCGCAGGTATACCCGCCGCTGGCTCCACCCAGCGCTTTACCTAGGGTGCCGGTTAGAATGTCGACCCTATCGATCACACCGCAGTGTTCATGAGTACCTTTGCCATGTTTTCCCATAAAACCGGTAGCATGGCTGTCGTCAACCATCACCAGCGCATCATATTTCTCCGCCAGGTCGCAAATTGCAGCCAGATTGGCAATGATTCCATCCATCGAAAAGACCCCATCGGTTGCGATCATCCTAATCCTGCACGAGCTGGCTTCCTTCAGTTTGGTTTCCAGATCGTCCATATCGTTGTTCCGATATACAAAACGCTGTGCCTTACATAAGCGTACTCCGTCGATAATACTGGCATGATTAAGCTGGTCACTGATAACTGCATCTTCTGGGCCCAGCAGCGTTTCAAACAAGCCGGTATTGGCATCAAAGCAAGATGAGTAGAGGATTGTGTCCTCAGTTTCCAGAAAACTGGATATTTTCGCTTCCAGTTCCTTGTGGACAGTCTGAGTCCCGCATATAAAGCGCACCGATGATAAACCATAACCATACTGATCATAGCTTTGCTTGGCAGCCTCAATCACTTTCGGGTGATTGGCCAAGCCCAAATAGTTGTTGGCGCACATATTTAATACCTGACGGTGGCTGGTTGTATCAATGTAGGCATCTTGCGGTGTGGTAATGATGCGCTCATCTTTCCATAAACCACTGGCTTTGATTTCCGCCGCCTGTTCCCTGAAGTGTTGATACGCACTCTTCATTGCTATTCCTCCCAATTTAGTATCACTTTGCCGGACATACCGCTTTTCATTACTGCGAAACCTTGTTCATAGTCTGTGTAATGAAATCTATGGGTGATCACAGGTGAGATATCCAGGCCACTTTCAATCATTGCTGTCATCTTGTACCAAGTCTCATACATTTCCCGACCATAAATTCCTTTGATAGTGATTCCGTTAAACACGACCTTGTTCCAATCAATCTGCGTGTCGGACTTCATGATTCCCAGCAGGGCAATCTTACCGCCATGACACATCAGATCAAGCATACTTCGGAAAGCTTCCCTGGCACCGGACATTTCCAAGCCAACATCAAAGCCTTCTTTCATGCCAAGCCTGGGCATCACATCAGCTAAGTGTTCACTGCGGACATCAACTGTGAGAGTGGCTCCCATTTTCTTGGCAAGTTCAAGGCGGTATGGAATCAGATCTGTTACCACTATATAGCGAGCACCGGCGTGTCTTGCCACGGCGGTAGCCATGATGCCTATTGGCCCTGCGCCGGTAATCAAAACATCCTCGCCTAAAACATCAAAAGCAAGCGCAGTATGGACAGCATTACCAAATGGGTCAAAACAGCTCAGCACTTCCAAATCAATTTTAGGATTGCACAACCAGACATTGGACACGGGAATGGCTACGTATTCCGCAAAAACACCAGGGCGGTTGACTCCAACACCAACAGTTCTGTTGCATAAATGCCGCCGCCCGGCTAGACAATTTCTACACCGGCCGCAGACTACATGGCCTTCCGCGGATACAATATCTCCTATTTCAAAATCACGGACATTTTCACCCATGGCAACAATCCGGCCTACAAATTCATGGCCGATCACCATGGGCACTGGAATAGTATCTTGAGCCCACTGATCCCAATCGTAAATATGAACATCAGTACCGCAGATTGATGTCTTGATTACTTTGATCAGCACATCATTACTGCCTATTTCCGGTATTGGTACCTTTTCCAACCACAAACCGGGTTTTCGATGTTTTTTCACCAATGCATCCATCGTCTTTCCCATCGGCTGGCAACCCCCTCCTGTATATTTCCCTAATGTTTTACTTTAGGCTTTTGCTTGCAAAATTCCTTTCATCTCTTTCGCTGACAAAAAAAGAAACCAGCACCTCGGTCCAGATTGCTGATGCTAGTTTACCTCAAATCTAATCTTGTCCTCACCATCCTCAGGGTATTCCCACCCCAGTCAAACACCTGGCTGCCCAACCAAATGGCATGCCACAACATGCCCGTTTGCCACCGTGGTGAAATCTGGCTCAACAGTGCGGCAGATGTCCATAACATACGGGCACCGGGTATGAAACCGACATCCTGATGGCGGATTCAGTGGGCTGGGGACGTCTCCCCGGAGCAAGATCGGTTTCATTTCAATCTTTGGATCAGGCACAGGTATGGCGGACAGAAGGGCCTGGGTATATGGGTGCAGAGGCTTTGTGTAAAGCTGTTCCTGACCAGCCAGTTCCACAACTTTACCCAAATACATTACGGCAACACGATGAGCAATAAGCCTGACCAAGCTAAGATCGTGGGAGATGAACAAGTAGGCCAAGCCGAATTCAGCCTGCAGATCTTGGAGTAGATTGACTACTTGTGCCTGAATGGAAACATCAAGTGCAGAAACGGGTTCATCACAGACAATCAGTTTTGGATTAAGGGCTAAAGCTCTAGCGATACCTACCCGCTGCCTTTGGCCCCCGGAAAATTCCTGAGGGTACCTTTTCGCATATCTTGGATCTAATCCCACCTGTTCCAATAGCCTGCTGACCATTTGGTCAAGGTTCTTACCGGCTGCTGTTTTGTGAATAAGCAGCGGTTCGGCAATGATACTGCCTACAGTCATCCGGGGATTAAGGGATCCGTATGGATCCTGGAAGATAATCTGCATTTCTCTGCGCAGTTCCCGTAACTCGTGGCGATTGAGAACACGAATGTCTCTACCGGCAAAGATAATAGATCCGGAAGTGGCTTCAATCAATCTGAGCACTAGTTTACCGGTGGTTGATTTTCCACAACCAGACTCACCAACCAGCGCCAGAGTCTCCCCGGGGCTGATTGCAAAGCTGATCCCATCTACCGCTCTAACCGCACCCACCTGTTTGCTAACGAGCATTCCTTTGGTTATGGGGAAATGCTTCACCAAGTTTTCCACTTGTAACAGAGGCTGGGCCTTAGCCATTACTTGATTCACCTGCTATCTCAATAGCACCACTTTGATTGCGCAGCAAGATCCCCTCCGTTGGCAGCCATAGTGTTTCTACCGCAATTGGTAGATTATGATCAGTGAGCAAATACGACAGTTTTAACAACGGCTGGTCTTCACTGTTGAGCAACAGCTTACTCAAACTCGGTTGATTGGCAACAACTTCAACCCATGACTGCTTCAGCTGGATCTGATCAACTGCCTTAGCAGACGCTAAAATCTGGCGCAAAGGCCCGCTGAAATCCTCAACCCCAACTTCAATCTCAAGATATGTAGTCAACTGACAAAAACAGGGATTGTTATGTAAATGCTGCAGTTTGCTGATCCGAAGCAGATCTGTATCAGGGTCCTGGCCAAGGTGTTCTGCAATTGCTGCATCTTTGATTTTGACCAGCCTGATTTGGGGATCGATCTCCTGAACCAAGACCTGCCTTCTCGTGCGGTACAGCTGGTGTTCCATATGCTTGGCATACTGCTTGCGCAGCTGCATCAATGATATGTTGGCTTCAGACAGGATTGTCCGTACATAACGAGGGGTTGTCCGCACTTCAGCTGCAATCTCCTCAATGCTTAAAAAAGGATCATTCTGCACAACTTGAATCACCCTCGCTTTGATTGTTTGCTCAGACATCTCCAACCCTCACAATCTTCACAATCCTGTTTGGATGCGTTACCGCGCGTACGTTACTTGAAACCAGACCAAACCTACAAAACCGGCTTCAAAGCCTCATTAAGTGTCACACCGGGCAGACGCCCGCGCTTGGCCACCGGTTTGCCATTCACCTCTTTAATATCCATGGTCATATCAATAGGCGTGGCGCTGGATATGTAACTACCAACTCCAAAGGCATCTACACCGGCTTGCGACAGCAGTTTGATTTTCTCCAGATCCAAGCCCCCTGATGCAAAGATCTTCACATGCTGATACCCTGCCAGATCCAACTTGGCCCGCATCTCTCTCACAAGCGCTGCTGTGACTCCTCCTCTTTCACCGGGAGTATCAAGTCGAATCGCTTCTAAGCGCGTTCCCAAAGCCTTACCCAGGCGCAAGCTCTCCTCCACCTCATCTTTGAAGGTATCTACCAAAATTGTCCGCGGTGATTCAGGAGGCATGATCTGATCGTACATCTTGGCTGCTGCCACCGTATCGCCAATGATCAGAAACAAAGCGTGAGGCACTGTACCTGAAGGTTCTAGTCCAGCCAGCTTGGCGCCGAGAATACACGATGCTCCACTGGCTCCGCCAACGATGGCTGCCCGTTCCATTACCGGAGCTACAGCCGGGTGCACATGGCGGGCGCCAAAGCAGAAGAAGGGTTTGTCTCCGGTTACTTGTTTCACCTCACGAGCTGCAGTTGCCCAGCCACTGGAGTGGGCTAGAATGCCCAAAATCGCTGTTTCGTATATACCAAAGTCTGTATAATGACCCCGGATGCGCATCACCACATCTTTGGCTCGAAATGCCTTGCCTTCAGGCAAGGCCTCAACCTGCACATCCAGATCCTTGAGAAGACTTAAAGCCTCGTCCACTCCGGCAATAATCCCATCGCGCCTCGGGAAAACCTCTGCTGTCACGTCGGTTTGTTGGTAACCCTCACTATCCAGAATCTGTTTTGTCTTGACAAAATAAACATCTGTGGTCAAACCGGCCAGTATCTCATCATGATTGGCAGAATACAGCCGGCGATCCTCTCCAACCCGATACCTGGTTACTTCCTGAATCGTATGCAATCTCTTCATGAGCCCCTTCTCCTCTCAGGCATTCTGTGCTATTGATAGACCTTTTGATAAATACTCCATGTATAAGCTACCTTTTGCATATAGATACGGGTCTCCCGGAAGGGAATGTCGGAAATTGCCGCATAAGTACCGTCCCATTGCTTTTCTGCAAGCCACTTTTGGACATTACCCTGGCCTCCGTTGTATGCCGCCAGGGCGGCTGTTAAGCTGAGAAAATGATTGCGCAGGTAATTAAGGTACCAACACCCCAGCATTATGTTCAATACAGGATCTTTTAAGTCATCAATTTGGTAATGAATCCCGCTCTGTTCACTAATCCAAGCGGCTGTTTCAGGCATGAGCTGCATTAATCCTGTAGCCCCTTTGGAAGAAACTGCCTCGATGTTCCACTTGCTTTCAGCCTGAATCAAAGCTGCAATCAGATAGGGGTCCAGATCATACTGCTGAGCCTGTTCAAAAATCACATCTCTGAAATACAGTGGGTAGATCCTTTGCATGATCGGCTTTATAGAGGCAACAAGACAGATGCCAACCACCAAAATCACAATGGTGACAATTACACGTAGCTTCCGGTTCAAATAAAGCCCTCCGGGCATAACTCTCTTCCTCATTCTATAATTCGCTGCCATAACCTGTCAACTTGAACCTGAGTTTCTGCTAGAGTCCCGCTGTTATCGATGACATAGTCGGCAAGCTGCCGTTTAAGCTCAATCGGCCATTGAGCTTTGATACGTTTTAATGCTTCTGTTTTGGTCAATCGATCCCGCTGCATCAGTCTTTCCAGCTGCAGCGGCCCTGGCACATAAACCACTACGACAAAATCGATCCAGTTTTGACAATTGGTTTCATACAGTAAAGGGATGTCCGCAAAGACAACTTTCCCTGCTTCAGCAAGGATATTGGCCTCCTTTTTGATCTGCTCGAAAACCAAAGGATGGACTATTGCTTCCAAACGGCTGCGTTTTTGGTGATCGTCAAAGACAAGGTCTGCCAGCTTCTTCCGATCGATCGCCTGCTCTGGCGTAACAACTTCCGGAAATGCTTCCAAGATTCCATACCAGCCAGGTTGGCCAGGAGCGATCACATCTTTGGCTATCTGATCTGCGTCAATAATGGCCGCCCCGTGTACTTTGAGCATCCTGGCGACAGTGCTTTTCCCTGTGGCAATCGATCCAGTCAATCCATACACTCTGGATCCCACCTTTGACAGTTGGGACAAAAATGAGTGCTTCTGCCCCCGACTTTGATTCGTTCAATCAATGTCTGGCAATTCCCGCATGGTTTACCAGTCCGGCGGTAAACTCGCAGTTTATTTTGGAAATTACCCGTATCCCCGCTCCCTGTCCGATAGTCTTTGATCGTTGTGCCATGACTGGCAATGGCTTCTTTAAGCACCGCAACTATACTCTGGTGTAACTTCTTAACCTCAGTACCTCCTAAACAACTGCCGGGCTTAAGCGGATGAACCCCGGCCCGATACAAAGCCTCATCGGCATAAATATTCCCTAAACCGGCAATTTTAGTCTGGTCAAGCAGAATGGTCTTGATAGCCCGCATGGATTTTAGCTTTTCAGCAAGCACGTGCCAGGTAAACCCATCCGCTAGGGGTTCGGGCCCTAGTGTGAACAAACCGTGGATTCCTTGGTAATCGCCTTTCTGCGTCAAATACATGGTCCCGAACTTGCGCTGATCAACAAAGCGCAGTTCGCCGTTATCCCGGAACCAAAAACGGGCTGAAACGTGTTTTTGCAGCGGAAGATCCTGGGTTGGCTTGTAGATCAACTGGCCTGTCATCCGCAAATGAACAATAAGCTCAAGCTCTCCATTCAGATCTATAATTAGGTACTTCCCTCTCCGCACAATCTCTCTAATCGTGCGGTTCCTAACCTGCCCGCAGAATTGACTAGCGCCTGCTTGCGGCAGTAACCGCTGATAATAGATCTCACAACGCTCAATCGTTTTCCCGACAATAACTGGCTCCAATGTTCGGCGCACTGTTTCCACTTCAGGTAGTTCAGGCACTTACTTCACCTCAATCGAATCGACATGCTCCCAATCTTTACCGGCTTTCAGATCTACTACCAAAGGTACCTTTAGATCCATTACAGACTCCATATTTTCCTTAACCAGTCTAGCCACTGTTTCCAATTCCTGCGGTGGTACTTCAAACACCAATTCGTCATGAACCTGGAGCAGCATCCGGGCCTGAAGCTTCCGGGCTTTCAAGGCTTGATCAATTCTCAACATGGCCATCTTGATGATATCGGCGGCACTACCTTGAATTGGAGTGTTCATGGCAGTTCTTTCCGCAAATGAGCGCCGCTGGTAATTTTTGCTTGCTATATCCGGCAGGTAGCGCCGGCGGTTCAAGATCGTTGTCACATAACCCATCTCTTTCGCAGAGCTCACCATCTGATCTAAGTAGGCTTTAACCTGTGGGTAACGGGCAAAATACTGATCAATATACTTCTGGGCTTGAGCTTGCGACAGATTCGCACCTTTGGCCAAACCAAAACTGCTGATCCCGTATACAATCCCGAAGTTGATAGCCTTGGCCGAATCTCTTTGTTCAGCAGTAACCGCTTCCAAGGGGATCCCCATGACTTCTGCCGCAGTACGGCGGTGGATATCAATACCGGAACTAAAAGCATCGATCATGCCCTGATCCCCGGATAAATGGGCCAGAACCCGCAGTTCAATCTGGGAATAATCTGCAGTCAGGAGCAACCAGCCACTTTCCGGTTCGAAGGAGCTGCGAATTCGCCGCCCTTCTGCTGTCCGTACCGGGATGTTCTGCAAATTGGGATTGGCGCTGCTGAGACGTCCCGTAGCCGTAACATACTGGTTGAAAGTTGTGTGGATCCGTCCTGTTTCTGGTTTGATTAAATTGACCAGTGCGTCAGCATATGTTGTTTTTAGCTTGTTGACTTGGCGGTATGCCAGGATTCGCTCCACCAGAGGATGAAAACTAAGCTGTTCCAACACTTCAGCATCGGTGGAAGGCCCGGTTTTGGTCCTTTTCAAAACCGGCAGTCCTAGTTGATCAAAGAGGATGGTCGCCAGCTGCTTTGGTGAATTGATGTTGAATTCGCTGCCTGCAAATTCATAGATCTCAGCAGTCAATTGGGACAGCTGTTTTTCCATCTCTGCAGAAATCCGCTCCAGTTTTTCCGGATTACAGTGAATACCGATCAGTTCCATTTGGGCCAATACTTTAGCCAGGGGTAATTCTACATCGTGATAAAGATGAAGCATCTCTTGAGCTTCTATTTCCTTTTCCAGAATATCTCCCAAAGCTAATACCCGCATTGCCTTCTCCACAGCCTGGTCAGGTTCAGATCCAACTTCCATCAGCGGCGGCAAATTCCCATACCGTACCGATAATGTTGACAAATCTCCTTTTCCTGATGGATCCAAGACATACGCAGCCAGTGATACATCTCCGGCAATGTGAAATTGATCTATCCTGCCTTTGTGATCAGCGCACAGTTTTACCAGGCTTTTTGAGTCATTGCAGTAAATGGCAGTCTGGGTGCTTTTTTCCTGCATAAGCAGGATCACCGAGTCCCAGTACTTTGGCTCAATGTACCACAGTTCGCTCCCTGCAGCTGCCGCGAGATGCTGTCCATCATAGTAGATGCCACATTTTTGTGCCGCAGCTAGCGATGCGGACAGCTTAGACAAAAGCTCAGGCTTTAAAAATGTGTAGTCTAATGCATCAAGGTTCTGGCTGGCTGGAGTAGCATCCAATCCATCTATCTTGATCCCCAATTCTTTCTGCAGTCTGACTATCAGACTTTTAAACTCTAATTCCGTAAACAAGGTGAAAAGCTTGTGCACATCACCGGCTGGTTTAGATTGGAAATCGACTTCGATTGGAATCTGGCAGTCAATTGTCGCCAGCTTCCTGCTTAACAATGCCAGGTCTTTGTGTTTTGCCAGTGTTTCTTTCAGTTTGCCTTTTTCTCGATCAAGGTTTTGATAAAGGCTCTTGATTGTTCCATATTTCTCCAACAGCTTCAAAGCGGTTTTTTCACCAATGCCCGGCACCCCAGGGATATTGTCAGAACTGTCGCCCATCAATCCCTTAAGATCGATAATCTGCTCAGGTCTGAGCTGGTATTGCTCTTTTAAGGCATCAGGATCGACGACTTCCAATTCCTTGATTCCCCGTTTCGTTAAGAGTACGGTAATTTGATCCGAAACCAGCTGCAAAGCATCTCGATCCCCCGTCACTATATAGACTTGGTAGCCAGCCCGCTCACCTTTCTTTGCTGTAGTACCGATAATGTCATCGGCTTCATATCCAGGCAGTTCCAAACGTTCAATCCCCCAGGCATCCAACACCGATTTGACCAGGCTGACCTGTGGTTTCAAATCATCTGGCATGCCTTTCCGGTTGGCCTTGTATTCGTCATAAGCCTCATGGCGAAAGGTGGGTCCAGAAACATCAAAAGCAACATAAATCTTGTCCGGATGGTAATCATCAAGTAAGCGATATAACATGGTGACAAAGCCATACACGGCATTGGTCGGAATACCTTGAACCGTTGTCAACGGCGGTAGTGCATAATATGCCCGGTTCAGTAAACTATTACCATCGATTAAAAACAGCTTCCGTTCCACCTTGATCCCCCGTTTCTTCCCTAAAGAATTCCACACATTCATATAAATACCTTTTATTTTTCCAGCCATGACCAACAGCTCCAAACCTTGACTGCAGCGGTTACTATTACATGGAGGGATACCATTGCAGAGTGCGAACTAAAAAGTGTAATATACATGTGTAATATAATACAAACCGTGTGGAACATCAATTATATTACCTATCAAGGAAAGGAGACGAATTACCTTGAGGAAGTTATCAATAGTTTTATTGATCGTCATATTATTATTCGCTGCAAACGCATCTGCAGCTACAACTTTTTCAGACATTGAAGGCAACTGGGCCCGGGATGCTATCAAAAGCCTTGCTGAACGCAGCATTTTTGACGGCATCTATGACGGAGCATTTCAGCCAAATCAAAACGTTACCAGAGAGGAAATGATCGAGCTGGCCGCCCGCTGCTTCGATCTGACAACAACGGAAAAGCAAACTCTGTACAGCTGGCTTGATCATCTGATGCCTATGACCGAAAGCGATGACACAGAAAGCGATTACGCCACCCGTGCTGAATTGATTGCGATTGTGGCAAAACTTGTAGGATTGACCGATCACAGCATTAATGTAGAAAACTGGTACCCTACTTTTGATGACATTGATCGCGACCATCCCTTGTTTGCTGCCGTTGAACTGGTCAACAAACTAGACATTCTTCCCACTTATGTCATCAATCGTTTTGAACCGGAACGGTTGGCAACAAGAGCCGAAACTGCCGCCCTGCTGGATGCCGCACTAAATTTGGATACAATTACCGGAAAAATAGCGGAGATCCATCAACAAACAAACCGGATTATTGTCAAAACCAGTGATAACCAGTACCGGTCGCTGCCGGTAGCAGCCGACACCTTGATTCTGGTCAAAGGCGAAACCCAGAAAATTGATCAGATTGGATCAGGAGAACAACTGCAGGCCTTCTATGACATCCAAGGCAACCTGGCCCTGGTCAACGTTGATTCAACAAGCAATGCCGGCAATCTGTTCCAAGGCTTGGCAAACTTGCTTAAGAACCTGCAAAAACCCTCGGGGGTACAGTCATTCAATTTGGAGAATCTGCTTAACGATGACACCATGGCAGCAATTGGGCAAATCCTTACTCCCGAACAACTGCTGGCCATTGTTTCTGGAGACTGGACCAACGCCAGTGAGAATTTCCGCAGCACTCTCTTTGGCCAGTTGGTGGAATTAGGCCTGGCCCCATGGGAAGCGGAAGCAGTATTGTCGCAAGATTGGCAGGCTTTAGGTGATATGGGCATGGATCGTGTAGCAACGCTGCTTTCTGAGTACGTTGGTGTTACTCCTGAGATCTTCTACGCCGCCGTTAATCAAGACTGGGCTAAGCTGTATGAATACGCCCAGATGGAAATTGCCCAAAGGTTGTTAAGTGCATTGACCATGTAAGATAACAACGCAAGATAATCAAAGACAAGCCCACTTGGTCTAAGTGGGCTTGTCTAATTGATCTCATCTATATGCTTTTTACCCACAACGGCTGAATCCGCAATCCATACAGGTTTCACAGCCACTCTCATGTTTAAGCTGGCCTCCGCACTCGGGACAAGCGTCTGCTCTTGTCCCGGCAGCACTGACATCTGCCTGGGATGGCTGCTTCCCATTTTTCTCGTCAATATACCGCTGGAGGACTAAGGCAATGGCATCGGGGCAAGACAAGATCAACTTTCCGTTCTGCCATACCGGGTGAGGACAGCGAATCCCCCTTAGCTGACGGACTATTTGCTCCAGTTCAACGCCTGACCGTAAAGCCAAAGAAATCATCCTGGCAGTAGCTTCGGAGAACGCTGCCGAACAACCTCCTGCCTTGCCGATGGTGGTAAAGACTTCACATACTCCCTCATCGTCTTCGTTGATGGTGACATAGAGAGTCCCGCAGCCGGTTTTGACCCTTTCGGTCTGGCCTCTCGTGACAGGCGGCCTTTTCCGCGGCCTCATTCCTCCTTGGCTGGATTTTGGCGATTCTGGCTCACTTTGCTGACTGCCAACCGTCAGCACTTCAGCTTCACGGGAACCGCTTCGGTATACAGTAACGCCCTTGCATCCCAATTGGTATGCTAACCGGTAGACCTCTTCAATCTGCTCCGGAGTGGCTTCATTGGGGAAATTGACTGTTTTGCTGACTGCATTGTCAGTAAACTCCTGGAATGCCGCCTGCATGGCAATATGCCACTTCGGTGCAATGTCATGGGCTGTCACCATAACCCTTCTTATTTCCAGTGGTATCTGCTCCAGGCTGGCCACAGAACCGGTTTGAGCCACCAATTCCATCAATTCAGTTGTGTACAGGCCATGCTCTCGCATGATCTCTTCGAAGACAGGGTTGACTTCGACAAGTTTGTCGTTATCCAATACATTGCGGGTAAATGCTAAAGCAAACAACGGTTCAATCCCACTGGAACAACCGGCAATGATTGATATAGTTCCGGTTGGTGCAATTGTGGTTACGGTCGCATTGCGGAGTACGATTCCCTGCTGTTCATAAGTACTGCCTCTGTAATTTGGGAATGGGCCCCGCTCCTCGGCAAGCTTGCCAGACTGGGCACGGGCAGCATTCTGAATAAAGCTCATCAGTTCCCTGGCAAACTCCACCGCCTGCTCCGAGTCGTAAGGGATTCCAAGTCTGATCAAGAGATCGGCAAATCCCATCACCCCAAGGCCGATCTTCCGATTAGCCTTGGTCATAATTTCAATCTCTTTAAGCGGATACCGGTTCGCATCAATCACGTTATCGAGGAAGCGTACAGCTGTATGGACCACAGCTTCGAGGCGTTCCCAATCCACCGTCCATCCCGCTCCGGTTTTCCGGGCGAATTTGGCCACGTTGATTGATCCCAAATTACAGCTTTCATAAGGTAGCAAAGGTTGTTCTCCGCATGGATTTGTGGCCTCGATTTCCCCGATATGCGGTGTGGGATTTGCCCGATTAATCCGATCGAGAAAAACAATGCCCGGTTCTCCATTCTTCCAGGCCATCTCCACGATCAAATTGAATACCTCACGGGCCTTAAGCCTGCCAGCTTCTTCCTGGTTGCGCGGATTAATCAGCGGATAGTCTTGATCGGCTTCAACTGCCTGCATAAATGCTTCTGTAATCCCAACTGATATATTGAAATTGGTGATTTCCCTGTTATCCGCCTTACACTTTATAAAATCCAGAATATCCGGATGATCGACTCTTAAAATCCCCATATTAGCACCGCGCCTTGTGCCGCCTTGTTTCACTGCTTCAGTGGCTGCGTTATAGCATTTCAGGAATGAAACAGGGCCGCTGGCTACACCGCCAGTCGTTTTCACGCGATCGTTCTGAGGCCTAATCCGTGAAAAACTAAAGCCGGTACCCCCACCCGATTTTTGGATCAGTGCTGCATCTTTTAAGGACCCAAAAATCGATTCCATCGAATCTTCAATCGGTAAGACAAAACAGGCAGACAACTGCTGCAGTTCCCTGCCGGCGTTCATCAAAGTCGGGCTGTTGGGCATAAATTCACAGCTGTCCATGATTGCAAAAAATTCCGCTTCCATCTCACTGACTTTGCCTGGATCCCACTGCGCTTCCACCTGAGCAATGTTTGCTGCCACTCGCCACAGCATATCTTCAGGGGTTTCGATAACTTGTCCATCGCTGCGTTTAAGGTAACGACGCTCCAGTACCGTGCGAGCATTTTCGCTTAGCTCCATCCATCACTCCTCCTTTACCTACCATATTTTGTTAGTTTGCCATTTTAATATACTACATGTTGGGGAAAATGTCCAATAAAAAATTCTAGGTTATCATCAGCGAGACAACCTAGAATTGGAAGAAAATACCAAAACCCGCTTTTTCTACCTTTTTCTACTTGACTGCAGCCACATCAGGACTGGTTGAAGCAAGACAGCGCCTGCAGGTGCCGTAAAACTCTAGCCTGTGTTGGCTGACACTCACTCCATAATTCTTTTCTATCTGAGTATTGATCCCTTCATTAACAGGAAGGTCCACGTCATATACCGTGCCGCAATGCTCGCAAACAAAGTGATAGTGCATTTCGGGATTGCCATCGAACCGGCTGTATGTACTGCCATAAGACAATTCCAGAATCTCCCCCATTTCGGTCAAGGTTTTCAGGTTGCGGTAAATCGTACCTAAACTAATGTTCGGCATTTGTTTCCGGACCTCTTGATAAATCCAATCAGCGGTCGGATGAGATTTGGTCGAGCGCAGTACTGACAGGATTAATTCCCGCTGCTTTGTTTTCCGGATAAAACCTTTGGGATTCAACGAAACTCGCTCCTTATGGATAAATACTACTACTATTATTATTTTATGGCTAGAACCGGTTGCTGTCAAGAGAACCGGTTTATGAAAAATACCCCCTTGCAAAACTGTATCATCCATGCTAAAATAATCTTTGTCAGCAAGGAAATTATATTCATGCCGAAGTGGTGGAACTGGCAGACACGCACGACTCAAAATCGTGTGGGCTGAGCCCATGAGGGTTCGACTCCCTCCTTCGGCACCAGATGGAAACCAACCCCAGAGATGCTGGGGTTTTATTTTTTCGTTATTTTCAGGTTCTAAACCACTTTATTCTGCTGTTTACCTGCCATCCATTGACGGATGTTTTCAAAGGCTATCTCTGCCCGCCTGTCCAATGACTGGTGAGAATACCAGGCTATATGTGGTAGTGTCACGATGTTCTTGGCAGAAAGCAGCGGATGATCCTGCGGTAGTGGCGGTTCTATTTCGTAGACATCAACGCCCGCACCCG
>DUVS01000016.1 GCA_012840925.1 Bacillota bacterium | reverse complement strand
GGTTCGACGGAACGCCCTACCGTTACGAGAAGATTAGACTGTCTGAAGTGGAATTCCTATGTGGTTGTCAAAGGTCAATGACTTTGATTAACATGGTATGTCTGCATCACCATTGTACAAGGAGGACGTGGATTTATGCAGCAAATGAGGTTTTATTACAAGACGTTACAAGATTTCACCGCCGATTTGGAAAAATTCGACTTGGATGTGCCAGTTGACACAGACCTGTCGGTTCTGCAAACCCCGGTTTTGGTTGGGACTAAGACCATTCCTAACAGACTGAGCATCCAGCCCATGGAAGGCTGTGACGCTCTGGAAGACGGCTCTCCAGGGGAGCTGACGTTTCGGCGTTACGAGCGCTTTGCCCGGGGAGGCGCAGGGTTGATCTGGTTTGAAGCTACAGCTGCCAGCGCGGCAGGGCGGGGGAAGCCAAGTCAGCTTTATCTCCATGATGATAACGTGGATAACTTTGCCAGACTGGTAGAGCAAACCCGTCAAGCGGGAGTGGAAAACACCGGTAAAGCACCCTATCTGGTCCTGCAGCTTACGCATGCTGGCCGCTACGGTGATGGCAAAATTATCGCCGTTCACGAGCCCGAACTGGATAGACGAGCTGGAGTTGATCCTCAGAAACCGGTGATTACCGATGATGAACTGCGAAATTTGGAGGATGATTTTGTCAAGGCAACCAGGCTGGCGTTAGCTGCCGGGTTTGATGCGGTGGATATCAAAGCTTGCCATCGTTATCTCATCAGTGAGCTGCTGGGTGCCCACAACCGTCCCGGTGAATACGGAGGCAGTTACGAAAACCGCACGCGCTGGTTAAAGAATGTGATCACTAAGATTAAGGATGCCAAGATTGACATAGAGATTACCACCAGGTTGAACGCTTATGATGCCATTCCGCACCCCTATGGCTGGGGCAGCGACAGTGAAGGCGGCATTGATTTGGCCGAACCGAAACGCCTTGTTCAGGAACTTGTGGATCTAGGGTTGAACATGATAAATATCACGATTGCAACACCCTATTTAACACCTCATTTATCCCGGCCCTATGATCAACCGGGGCGTAATGGTTATCCGCAACCGGAGCATCCTCTGATTGGTGTGGCCCGGATTATGAATGTGGTCAAAGAAATCCAGAAAACAGTACCAGGTTGTACGATCGTCGGAACCGGGTTCAGCTGGTTAAGGCAGATCGCTCCCTATGTGGCAGCAGGAATGGTAAACGAAGGCTGCGCTTCAATCTGCGGCTTTGGCCGCGGAGGCTTTGCCTATCCTGACTTCGCCAAAGATATCTTCACCACTGGTGAAATGTCCCCGAAGAAAGTCTGTATCAGCTGCAGCAAATGCTCAGAACTGAAAGGGGCAGCCTGGTTAACCGGGTGTGTGGTCAGAGATTCAGAAGTCTATGCACCGATTTACCAGAGGTTCCTCAAAGAGACGGCCGGAAGATAATATAGTTAGAGAGGGCAAGGAGGAGATTGAATAATGACGAGACCGATCATTGCAGCCCAGCTTTATACAGTGCGTGAACAGATGCGTACCCCGGAGCAAATTGCTGAGGGACTTGGCAAAATCCGGGCCATTGGTTATCCTTCAGTGCAGGTGTCGGGAATTGGAGAGATTGCTCCTGAACTCTTGAAAGAGATGTTGGATCGGGAGCAGCTAACAGTATGCGCTACCCATGTGCCGTGGCGGCGGTTGCAGCAGGATTTAGACAATTTAATTGCTGAACACAAGCTGTTGGGCTGTGACCATGTTGGCCTTGGCGCTATGCCCGGCGAGTACCGGCAGGATCGGGAAGGGTGGGTCAGATTTGCCCGGGAAGCCGATGCCATTGCCAGGAAGATAAAGGACCAAGGCCTGCAGTTTATCTATCACAACCATGCCTTTGAATTTCAGAAATTTGATGGGATCACCTGCTTGGAGGTCCTGATAGAAGAGACAAATCCGGACGCATTCCACTTTGAACTAGACACCTATTGGATTCAGGCCGGAGGTGGTAACCCGGTGACCTGGATTGAGAAGGTCGCTGGCAGGATGAAGGTGGTTCATTTCAAAGACATGGGCAATGCTGGGGATAATTTACCGATCATGACAGAAGTCGGGGAAGGCAATCTGGAATGGCCTAAGATTATCGCAGCATGCCAGCGGATCGGTGTAGAGTACGCTGCTGTGGAACAAGACATTTGCCAGCGTGACCCTTTTGAGAGCCTGGCAATCAGTTACCGCAACCTAAAGCTGTTAGGACTATGAAAGGAGAGACAGTGTTGGAACAAGTACGGGTAGGGGTTATCGGAATCGGTAACATGGGTTCCAGTCACGCCAGACGATTAGCCGCCGGAAGGATCCCCGGCGCAATTCTGACAGCAGTCTGTGATGTGAACCCGGAACGGCTTGATTGGGCCAAAGCCCACTTAGGCCCTGATGTGCAGTTGTTTACCGATGCCAATGATTTTTACAGGGCTAAGTGTGTCGATGCTGTTGTCATCGCCACCCCCCACTATGATCATCCGCCTTTGGCCATTACCGCATTCGAGCATGGCTTGCACGTCTTGGTGGAAAAGCCTGCTGGTGTCTATACCAAACAGGTACGGGCAATGAACGAAGCTGCTGCCAGAAGCGGCAAAGTCTTCAGTATGATGTACAATCAGCGCACCAACCCTTTGTACCAGAAAGTGCGGGAACTGGTCCGCAGTGGCGAACTTGGTGAGCTGAAACGTGTGGTTTGGATCATCACCAACTGGTACCGCTCCCAAAGCTATTATGACTCAGGGGGCTGGCGTGCCACCTGGGCTGGTGAGGGTGGAGGAGTTCTGTTGAATCAGGATCCGCATCAACTGGACTTGTGGCAGTGGATCTGCGGGATGCCAAAAAGGGTACGGGCTTTTTGTTATTACGGTAAGTACCATGACATTGAGGTTGAAGATGACGTGACAGCCTATGTGGAGTACGCAAATGGCGCCACTGGGTTGTTTGTAACATCCACCGGAGAAGCGCCGGGGACTAACCGTCTCGAACTCTCCGGCGATCGGGGCAAAATTGTGGTGGAAGATGGTCGCTTGACATTTTGGCGTCTGCGTGTTCCCGAAAGGGAGTTTAATGCTACCTATAAAGGCGGGTTTGGCAGCCCTGAGGCTTGGAAGTGTGAAATCCCGGTGTCGGGTGAGAACAGTCAGCATGTGGGGATCTTAACAAACTGGATCGATGCCATTTTGAAGGGAACGCCCCTTCTGGCCCCCGGGCATGAAGGTATTTACGGACTCGAATTATCCAATGCCATGCATTTGTCCAGCTGGACTGATGCATGGGTAGAGTTGCCTATTGATGAAGAACTGTTTTATCAGATGCTGCAGGATCACATCAACAAATCTACTTTCAAGAAAAAAGAAGCTGATCGGACACTGGATGTATCCGGCACATTTTGAAAATTAAAATAATCCAAAATAGGAGTTGATGAAATGACAGTACGGTTTGCCATTGTTGGTGTCAGGAATTATGCTCATTCCCATTACCGTAGGATTAAGCAGCTGGAGGAAATCGGCGAAGGCAAGCTGGTTGCGGTAGTAGTCAGTGATCCCGTCAAAAATGCTAAGCGGGTAGAAGAACTCAAAGCAGAAGGGATCACCATCTACGACAGTTTTGAGCAGCTGATGCGGGAAGGCAAGGGTAAGGTGGATATCATTACTTTGCCAACATCAATCCCAACCCACGGCGAGCTGGCAGCCAAAGCTATGCTTGCGGGCTATGATGTGATCATGGAGAAACCACCTGTTCCCACTGTTGATGAGATGGATTATCTGCGCCAGGTGGAAAAAGAGACCGGTAAATTCTGTTCAGTGGGATTTCAATTCATGCACAGCCTTACAATCCATAAGCTGAAAAAGATGCTTTTGGAAGGTGAGTTGGGCAAACTCCAGAAAATTACCTGCCGTGGATACTGGCCGCGGTTGGAGTCCTATTACAAACGTAACGGCTGGGCTGGGCGAGTGATCTGGCGGAGTCAGTTGGTATTGGACGGGCCTGTCCACAATGCCTTGGCCCATTATCTGCAGAACATGATTTTCCTGGCTGGCCAGACTCCGCAAGACAGCGCCGAGCTCAAGACAGTCCGAGCCGAGATGTACCGGGGCCATACATATATCCAAACCGACGATACTACCTGCCTGGAGATTGAGACGGTTGATGGAATCAAGATTTACTTCTATGTCACTCATTGCTCCGATGTAAACTGGGGGCCGATCATGGAAATCCACACTGACCAGGCTGTAGTAACCTGGGACAATAAGGAGAACACCAAGATCACTTACCATGATGGCAAGGTGGAAGTCTTTGACGGTGAAGGAACTGATCCCTATCTTGAAGTGTTTAGGATACCAGCCCGCAAATTCCGCGGTGAACTTGATCAGCTGCCGTCAACCTTGGATAATACCCGTTCGTTCCAAGTTGCTGTAAACGGCATGTATCTCTCGTCAAAGAAAATTAGGGAGATTCCTGCAGAATACATCAGCGAGTTCCCTGAAAAAGGCGAGCTGCGCACACTTTGCAAAGATATTGTCCAACTTATGAATCGGGCTTGTTCAGAGTCCAAACTGCTCTCGGATATTGGCGTGGAATGGGCCCATCCCACGGAAGCTGTCAATGTGGAGGGATTGACTGAATTCAATCCATTCAAATAGATTTGCAGCAGGTAAGTTGCTGGCAGTGCTCTAAACTGCCAGCAACTGTTTGTGTGCAGAAAAACTGCGAAAATGCAGGAATCTGAGCCTTGATTTGGGAATAGTTGTCGTAGTACGGATAGAATCGAGGTGTTGACATGAAGGCAAAAGCGGTTTTTGAAAAGGACTTTCAAGTCGGAAAGGTAGACAAGAGACTGTTCGGTTCCTTTGTGGAGCATCTTGGCCGCTGTGTCTATGGCGGTATTTATGAACCTGGCCATCCTACTGCCGATGAACAAGGTTTTCGCCAGGATGTGATGGAACTGGTCCGGGAACTTGATGTGCCGATTGTTCGTTACCCGGGAGGCAACTTTGTTTCAGGATACAACTGGGAGGATGGAATCGGCCTCAGGGAGCATCGGCCCAGGAGGCTGGAACTGGCCTGGCGCACAATCGAAACCAACGAAGTTGGTGTCAATGAGTTTGTGGACTGGACCAGAAAGGTTGGCAGCGAACCGATGTTAGCTGTCAATTTGGGAACACGGGGGATCGATGCTGCCCGCAATCTGCTGGAATACTGCAACCATCCACAGGGCAGTTATTGGAGCGATTTACGCCGATCCCACGGTTATGAACAGCCCCATGGAGTCAAAGTTTGGTGTCTAGGTAATGAAATGGACGGCCCTTGGCAGATGGGACACAAGACTGCCGATGAATACGGTAGGCTGGCGGCTGAAACGGGGAAAGTGATGAAAATGTTAGACCCCAGCATTCAGTTGGTCGCTTGCGGCAGCTCCAACCGGGGCATGAAAACCTTTCCGGAGTGGGAAGCAACGGTCTTAGATCACTGCTACGATTATGTTGATTACATCTCGCTGCATACTTACTACGGAAATCCAGACAATGACACTCCTGCTTTTCTGGCTTCTTCTCTGGATATGGATCAGTTTATCGATACGGTGGTTGCCGTTTGTGATTATATCAAAGCCAAAAAGCGGAGCCGCAAGACTTTGTATCTGTCTTTTGATGAATGGAATGTCTGGTTCCATTCGCATCAGGCTGACCGGAAGCTGGAGCCCTGGCAGATCGCTCCACCGCAGCTTGAGGACGTCTACACTCATGAAGACGCAATTGTGGTCGGGACGATGCTGATTTCGCTTTTGAAGCACTGCAACCGGGTTAAGATCGGTTGTCAGGCGCAGCTGGTCAATGTCATTGCACCGATTATGACTCAGAATCAGGGCCCTGCCTGGCGCCAAACCATCTTTTACCCGTTCCAGCATGCTTCCCGGTTTGGCAGAGGGACAGTCTTACTGCCGGTCATTGACTCACCGCGATATGACAGCAGGCGGTTCAAAGACGTACCTTATCTGGAGGCTATTGCAGTAGAGAATGAGGATGATTATGTCACAGTCTTTGCAGTGAATCGTCATCTGGATCAAGAGCTGGATCTAACCATGGAGTTGCGGGGGTATGGTGATTTGCGACTGGACAGCCACATTGTCCTGGCCCATCACGACAGTAAGGCCACAAACACCATGGACAATCCTGGCAATGTAGTCCCCCGCCATGATGGGAAGACAAGTGTGGAACAGGATGGGATACATTCTGTTCTGGCACCGCTTTCCTGGAACGTTATCCGGTTCAAGAAAGCAAATGCAATCTAAAACGGAGGTTGTGTGCATATGTTAAAGACGAAGTTAATCCATCCGGACATAATCCGGGTCCTTGCTGCGGCTGGCCATGGGGCTCAAGTCCTAATCACCGACGGCCATTATCCCGCATCTACCAAGACACCGGCTGAAGTAGAGAAAATCTATCTGAACATCTGCCCCGGCCTGGTTTCGGTAACTGACCTTTTGCAGGCTTTGGCTGATACGATCGAGATCGAAGCTGCTTATGTCATGGCTCCAGAAGCAGGACCAATGCCAGATATCTTTGATGACTTTACAAGAATCCTACCGAATGGTGTTGAGCTTAGCAAACTGGGGCGGTTTGAGTTCTATGACCGCGTTGTCAAGAATGAAGATCTATGTTTGGTTCTAGTATCAGGAGATACGAGAAAGTACGCCAATATTCTAGTGACAATTGGCGTATGCGAACATGAATAGGCCGAGGTGATGATATGGCACCGAAGTTGAATTTACTTGCCTTTGATTTAGGTGCATCCAACGGCAGAGCGATCGTGGGCCAGTATGATGGTGAGCGCCTGAATCTAATCGAAGTGCACAAATTTCCCAATGGGCCCCAGAATGTCCATGGCCATATTTACTGGAACATCCTTGATTTGTTTGCCCAAATCAAGACAGGGCTGGTCAAGGCTTGTGCGGCTGTGGATGGCAAGATTGACTGCATGGCCATCGATACCTGGGGTGTCGACTATGGTTTGTTGGATGCTAACGATAGCCTGCTTGCCAACCCCTATCATTATCGGGACAAGCGCACTGATGGCCTTTTAGATGAGATCTTCGCCAAAATCAGCGCTGAGGAGATCTATGCCAATACCGGTATCCAGTTCATGCAGATCAATACCCTGGTACAGCTCTATGCTGAACGCCGCTGGCGGCCCTGGGTTTTGGACAATGCCAGAAGTATGCTGTTTATTCCCGATTTGTTGAATTTCTTCTTAACGGGGCAGAAATATAACGAGTACACTATTAGTTCAACCTCACAACTGCTCAATCCTACAACCTTTGCGTGGGTGGAACGGATTTTTAAAGTCCTGGACGTGCCGATTGATCTAATGCAGCCTCTCGTTTTCCCTGGAGCGGTGATCGGCACCTTGACCGATCAGATCAAGGCGGAGACCGGAATCAGCTACGATATTCCTGTCATTGCAATTGGCAGTCATGATACAGCTTCAGCCGTAGCAGCTGTGCCTCTTACAGCCAGCGAAACCAGTATCTATATCAGCAGCGGCACCTGGTCACTGTTGGGAATGGAACTGGAAAAACCAGTGATCAATGAGCACTCTCGCCGTGAGAATTTCACCAATGAAGGTGGAGTGGGCAAGACGGTCCGCTTTTTAAAGAATATCAGTGGATTATGGCTGATTCAGGAGTGCCGCCGGATCTGGCAGCGGGATGGGTTGGCATTGACATGGGATCAAATCAGTCAGGCGGCGGAACAAGCTCCGTTGAAAGCCTTGATCGATCCCGATGATCCAAGATTCCTCAATCCTGACAATATGCCAGAGGCAATTGTTGCTTACTGCCGTGAGACAGGCCAGGCTGTTCCGGACACCTACGGTGAAATTGCCCGTTGTGTCTATGAGAGCCTGGCGGCCAGCTACCAGAAAACCATTACCAAGCTTGAAGAAATGATTGGTAGAAAGATCGAAACTATCCATATGGTGGGCGGTGGAATCCAAGCCGAGATTCTGTGCCAGTTTACGGCCAATGCTACTAAGCGTAAAGTTATCACCGGCCCGATCGAGGCTACGGCCATGGGCAACATGCTGGGGCAGCTGATGGCCAAAGGGGAAATCAACAGTCTAGAAGAAGGGCGTGGGTTGATCCGCAGCTCGGTGGTTGTAAAAACATATCTGCCGCAGTAATGGGTCAAGCGTGATACAATCCTGACTGACACCATTTACCTGGATGCTAAATGTCCGGTAAATGGTGTTTTATTATACTTATTTCAAGGCACACTAAAAGAAACTAAGGACTAGTGGGGGAATGGTGGCCTATGCAAGCGGTACAGCTCAATTTTTCCAGCCCGGAGTTTGCCGAGAAGTATCACTATCATGGTGATGATCTGGGTGTAACATATGATCCGTCTGGAAGCAGTTTCAAGGTTTGGGCACCTACTGCTGAGAGTGTGACTTTGATTACATATCCAACTGGCAATGATTCCAGCGGTGAATACCATCCGATGCAGAAAAGCACTCAGGGCACCTGGCTGCTGGATCTGCCGGGGGATCTACATGGGGTTTACTATAATTATTTGGTGACCATTGATGGTATCAGCGCTGAGGCGGTGGATCCCTATGCCAAAGCGTGCGGTGTCAACGGAATGAGGGGCATGGTGGTGGATTTGGAGCGGACCAACCCTGAAGGTTGGCACCAGCTGCAGGCAGCACCGCTGCTGCACTTTACCGATGCTGTCATTTACGAGCTGCACATCCGCGATTATACCATTGACCAAAACTCAGGCGTTATCAACAAAGGCAAGTACCTGGGCCTGACTGAACACGGTACTTACAGTCCCCAAAAGCTGGCCACAGGGTTGTACCATCTCAAAGAACTAGGGATCACCCATGTTCAGCTCATGCCCATCTATGATTTCTTCACTGTCGATGAAAGCAAGTTGACGAATGCGGAATACAACTGGGGCTACGATCCGCAAAACTACAATGTTCCTGAGGGTTCCTATGCCAGCGACCCTTATCACGGCGTGGTTCGAATCAGGGAGCTAAAGCAAATGATTAAAGCTCTGAAGGAGCAAGGCTTGCGGGTAATCATGGATGTAGTTTACAACCATACTTATCTAAGCCGTGATTCCCATTTGAATATCATTGTACCAGGGTATTACTACCGTCAGGATGCCCACGGTGATTTCCACAACGGATCGGGCTGCGGCAATGAACTGGCAACTGAACGGTTTATGGTCCGGAAAATGATTATTGATTCAATTTGTTATTGGGCCAGGGAGTATAAAATCGATGGATTCCGCTTCGACCTGATGGGCTTGTTTGATATTGTCACTGTCAATGAGATCCGCGGCAGGCTCAATGAGATTGATCCCGGGATCATCATGTTTGGTGAGGGGTGGGTTGGCGGCCACTCGCCCCTTCCGGATCACGTTAAGGCCATCAAAGGCAATGTACATCAGCTGCCGGGGACAGGGGTATTCAACGATGATTTCCGGGATGCAATCAAAGGCCACGTCTTCTTCCATGATCAACCGGGCTTTGTCAATGGTGCCACTGGCATGGAGGAAAGCATCAAGTGCGGGGTTGTCGCTGCCACGGATCATGATCAGGTTGACTATTCACAGGTATTGTATTCCCACTTTGCCTGGGCGGCAGAACCGGCTCAGTCCATCAACTACAATTCCTCCCATGACAATCTCACTCTGTGGGACAAATTGCAGAAAACCAATCCGGGAGAAAGCCACGAGAACTTGGTGGCAATGCACAAGCTGGCTTTGGCAATCGTCCTCACTTCACAAGGGATCCCTTTCCTTCATTCTGGATCCGAGTTTCTCCGCACCAAATACGGAAACCACAACAGCTACAACGCTGGTGACAGGATTAATAAAATCGACTGGTCGCGAAAGGCCCGTTATTTCCATGTCTTTCGCTATGTCCAAGGCCTAATTCTGCTGCGGAAAACACATCCAGCCTTCCGAATGCGGACCACGGAAGCCATCCGGGAAAAGCTGCGGTTTTTGCCTATGCCTGCCGGCCATATGGTCGGCTATACCATTACTGATGCTGATCAGGAACCCTGGCAGCAGATTGTAGTTATTTTCAATGCCAACCAGGTTCCCAAGACCATAGCTCTTCCGGGAGATAGTTGGGTGGTGGTGGTCAACAAGGACCAAGCGGGAGTTTTGCCGGTGGAGACCATCAATGTACCCTATGTGACCGTGCCGGCACTGGCCGCTTATGTCCTCGTTGATGCGGCCAGCTTTACTGCGGGGGCGGGTGCTCGATGAAGAATCATATTGAATGCGAAAATGATAGGCGTAGTTGTTAACTAGGTTAACTAAGTTAACTAAGCGTTAGAAATAGTGGGCAATGCAGGATTTAGTCAGACAAAAAGCCAATAACCAAGTGAAAAAACTCTGCAGAAGGGGCTTGGCAAAATGGGCTTGAATCTGACACAGAAATTGATAAAATTACATTTGGTTGATGGTAAAATGATACCGGGAGCGGAAATTGGGATCCAGATCGATCAAACATTGACTCAGGATTCTACCGGAACCATGGCTTATTTACAGCTGGAGGCCATGGATATTGACAAGGTCAAGACTAAACTATCGGTGGCATATGTTGACCACAATATGCTTCAGGAAGGCTTTGAAAATGCCGATGATCATTTATACATCCAGACTGTAGCCAGGAAATTCGGGATTCATTTTTCCCGGCCGGGCAATGGCATCTGCCACCAGGTGCATCTGGAACGTTTTGGCGTACCTGGCCAAACCTTGTTAGGATCAGACAGTCACACTCCAACTAATGGCGGCATTGGCATGCTGGCTATTGGCGCAGGTGGCCTTGATGTGGCCGCAGCCATGGCGGGGCAGCCCTATTATCTGACTATGCCTGAAGTCATCAAGGTTGAACTCACTGGCAAGCTGGCTCCCTTTGTAACAGCAAAAGACATCGTTCTGGAGCTTCTGCGCCGTCTCACTGTCAAGGGCGGCGTGGGCAAGGTGTTTGAATACAGCGGCGATGCCCTGGCATATCTGTCGGTCCCGGAACGGGCAACCATTACCAATATGGGCGCTGAGCTTGGAGCAACCACTTCGGTTTTTCCAAGTGATGGGGTGACATGCGATTTTCTCCGGGCCCAAGGGCGGGAATCGGCGTGGTTGGAATTGGAAGCTGACCCTGATGCTGCATACGATCAGGTGATTACCATTGATCTGAGCCAGTTGGAACCACTGGCTGCCAAACCTCACAGCCCAGATAATGTGGAAAAGGTGAGGATTATCGGCGAGATCAAAGTTGATCAAGTAGCCATCGGCAGCTGCACTAACAGTTCCTATCAGGATTTGATGAAGGTTGCCAGAATCCTGAAAGGAAAGACGGTCCATCCCAAAGTCAGCCTGGTAATCTCGCCTGGATCGCGGCAGGTTTTGGCCATGCTGGCTGCTAATGGTGCTTTGGCTGACCTGATCAATGCCGGAGCGCGGATCCTGGAAGCGGGATGCGGCCCCTGCATCGGTATGGGCCAGGCACCGGCAAGCAATGCCATCTCGCTGCGGACGTTTAACCGCAATTTCAAGGGCCGCTGCGGTACACTGTCGGCAGAAGTTTATCTGGTGAGCCCGGAAACCGCGGCTGCCAGTGCCATTATGGGGGTACTGACCGATCCCCGCAGCCTGGATGTAGATCTGGATGTGCCTATGCCGGAGCAGTTTTTGATCAACGATAACATGATTATTCCACCGGCACCCGAGTCTGCAGTAGTGGAAGTAATCAGAGGCCCAAACATCAAGCCTTTTCCACAAAACGTTCCTCTGGCGGACGGTGTGGCGGGCAAGGTTCTAATCAAGCTCGGTGACAATATCACCACAGATCAGATCATGCCGTCGAATGCGAAGTTGTTACCGTTTCGCTCGAATATCCCGTACCTGGCGCAGTACTGCCTGACTCCATGCAATCCTAAGTTTCCTCAACGGGCGGAGGAACACGGGGGTGGGGTCATAGTAGCCGGTGAGAACTACGGGCAAGGTTCCAGCAGGGAACATGCAGCTTTGGTTCCTCTGTATCTGGGTATCAAGGCAGTACTGGCAAAGGGCTTTGCCAGAATTCACCGGGCGAATTTAATCAACAGCGGGATCATTCCCTTAACTTTTGTTGATCCATCCCAGTATGATCAACTGCAGGAGTTTGATCTGCTGGAAATTGAGGATGTACCAACGAAGCTCCGTTCCGGTGGGGAGATCGTGGTTAAAAACAAAACCCAGGGTTGTGCATACCGGCTGCGCTGCGAATTGACTGATAAGGAATTGACTGTGGTTTTAATGGGCGGCAAGATTAACTTGATTAAGCATAAACTAAGGGAGAAAAACTGAGATAAGTATGTCGATTGGCAGGATAATTTTGATTTATGCCGAATAGATCGACATATTTGAGATCGTAATCAAGTTAGTCTCGCTCCCATTCGATTATCCAAAGCAGGAGGCATGTGAAGATGGCAAAGAAAGTAGTTACAATGGGAGAAATTATGATGAGGTTGTCTCCACCAAATTATCTCCGCTTTGTACAGGCAGATTCGTTTGACGTGGTTTACGGTGGTGGCGAGGCAAACGTGGCGGTGTCCCTGGCCAACTATGGCTTGGACGCTTATTATGTGACCAAATTACCCAAACACCAAATAGGGCAGGCGGCACTGAACAGTTTGCGCCGTTATGGTGTGCGGACCGATTACATCGCCAGAGGCGGGGATCGGCTTGGGATCTATTTCGCAGAAACGGGCGCGTCGGTGCGGGCTTCCCAGGTGATCTATGATCGGGCAAGTTCAGCGATTGCCGACGCCGATGTGTCTGACTTTGACTTTGACAGAATCTTCACGGGAGCCGACTGGTTTCACTGGACCGGGATTACACCTGCACTCAGTGACAAGGCCATAGAACTGACTAGGGCAGCTCTGCAAGCTGCCAAAAAACATGGCGTTACAGTCAGCGTGGATCTTAACTACCGGAAGAAGCTGTGGTCTCCGGAAAAGGCCCGCAGGGTAATGACAGAGCTGATGCAGTATGTAGATGTATGTATCGGTAATGAAGAAGATGCGGAGACAACTTTAGGCTTTAAACCGGGCAAGAGTGACATCACTAAAGGTGAGCTGGATATCGAAGGTTATAAAGAAATATTTAAGCAGATGAAGGATAAATTCGGGTTCAAGTATGTAGCGTCAACACTGCGGGAGAGTTATTCCGCTTCGGATAACGGATGGTCAGCCCTGATCTATAATGGGGAAGAGTACTACCGTTCTCGAGTCTATAAACTGCATATCGTGGATCGTGTTGGCGGTGGGGATTCCTTTGCTGCAGGTCTGATCTATGGATTGATTTCCGGGAAATCCATGGCTGAAGCGTTGGAATTTGCGGTAGCAGCTTCAGCTTTAAAACACACGATTCCGGGTGACTTCAACCACGCCAGCATAGCGGAGGTGGAAGCACTAGCTGGGGGAGATGCATCAGGGCGGGTTCAACGATAAGTGAAGCCTGATTCCCAGAGAATCAGGCTTTTTCCTTAGCGGCAACATCATTTCTGGCTAGTATACAGGCAAAGGCAATGGCTGCAATTACGCCTAAGGCCAGATCAAGGGGAATGATGTTAAAGAGTGTGTAATTCCCAGCAAGGACAGTGCGGGCTTCACTGTTCTCGGAGCCTAACACCAGGATGTGGGCAATATCCCAGATGGCGCGGAATAAAATCACACCGGCAATGCTGCCCTTTGTCTGGAAGTAGCAGTAGGAGAGGGGAAAAGCCATAATAAATACTGAAGCGACTTGAACCAGGCAAGCAAGCCAGGGGTTTGCGCTGCCTTTGTTTACCAGAATGTCTGCTGGCAGATGATACATAGCCCAAATCAGGCCAACGATGATGGTTGCCCGCAGTTGGCCGTAGCGGGCCGCCAGTGCTGGCAGCAGGAAACCGCGCCAACCATATTCCTCACCGAAGGCCATGACCATCAGCAATATAGTAAAGACCAGTGCAGCCAGCATTTCAAGCATGGAAGGCAGGTTCCCGCTGGCGAAGGCTGCCTTGCCGCTTGCCAGTGCGATGGCAGCAATCACAATAACAAATGCAGCGGGATAAAGGATGGCGAAAAGGATTGATTGCTTCGTTGTTCCGCTAAACACCGGCTGATATACATTAGAGACCGCTTTGTGGTGGAGAATATTCAGGGCGATGGCAACGACAGTAGGGATTACATAGACAATACCTGACATCCCGATTAGACTGGGGTTTCTGTTGACAAGTGCGGCTACACCCAGGCTCATGAGTAATGCGACAATGATAAAGGTTACAATATGCGAGGACGATACATTTGCTGGCCACATAATACAATCGCTCCCTGTTTTGATGAGTTACTTGTTTGATTCGTTCGGCTGCAGCAGAATTCCTGCACAAAGAAGGTTAGGAGGATCATTGTTGAAGGGGTATTACAGAATCAAAGAAAAACTACTATCAAGATTTTTCGCAATTCCATGTGCATTATCTATGATCACAATCGTATATGTAATGCTAAATGTAACTTATTTTAAAACAGGATCTGCAGGAAGCGCCACGATAGCGATCCTGATGGGCTTAAGCCTTTGTTTACTGATCTTCTTTGTTTGGACTCTGGTGCACCTGCACAAGGTTGGGCGCCAGCAGCAGCTGGAGCGGGGACTGGAAGAAACTCAGCTTGAATATGTGGAGAAGCTTGTGGAAATAATGGAAGAGCAGCGGAATGACATCCTAAATGCCATTTCCGTGGTGACAGCATACCTTCAAATTGGCAAATATGACCAAGCCCAGCAATACCTGGAATTTATTGCCGCAGATCAGCTGGATAAATTTGATTATCACAACAAAGTGTGGTTAGAGGACCCCTGGAAGGCGATCCTCGAGCATAAGCAGGAGCAGGCACTCCTGCATGGGATCCTGTTTACTGTCGAACAGAAACTGGGGCCACCCACAGACGAAGCCAAGAAGCGTTTGGTGGCCAGATTGATGGCCAATCTGATCGATGATGCTTTCCAGAGGGTACTGAAAATCAAAAACCGTCATGTTTGGCTGCGCTGGTACCTTGATGATGGAAAGCCGGTTCTGGAAGTAAAAAGCGACCAGCAAGAATGGGACAAGAACTCGGTAGAGCCCATGGCCGCAGAGGAATCATGCAGTTACAGTCTGCCAGATAACAGCTTTGACGAGTATAACTGGAGATTACCGATTTGTAAGCAGATCGCCTCAGAAGTAGGGGGTGCACTCACTGTAACTTACAGCGGCAAGTCGACAACTTACCGCTTTGAGCTTCAGTAGGTTATTGCGATCGTTCAAATCCCAAGCGGTGAATCATGGGAATCTGCCATTCAACAGGTTCGAGGCCATTGACCTCCAAAAACTGATTAGCCCTTGAAAAATGCCTGCACCCAAAGAAACCATAGGCAGCGGAGAAGGGGCTTGGATGGGTTGCAGTAAGGATCAAATGCTTCGGATTCGTAATCGCCTGAGCTTTTTGCTTGGCATCATTACCCCAAAGGAGAAATACGATTGGGGCATTTTTTTCGTTCAAAATTGCAATTACTCTGTCAGTAAACTGCTCCCAGCCTCTATTACGGTGGGATTTAGGCTGATTCGCCCTGACAGTGAGCACAGCGTTGAGGAGCAGAACTCCTTGTTTGGCCCAGGGTACCAGATAGCCGTTATCAGGAATTTCGCAGTTAAGATCGCTCTGCAGTTCTTTGAAGATATTAAGCAGCGACGGTGGAATGGCTACACCAGGCTTGACGGAAAAGGCCAGGCCGTGGGCTTGGTTTGGGCCGTGATAGGGGTCTTGGCCAATGATTACCACCTTAGTCTCAGCATACGAGGTTAGTTTCAGGGCAGTGAAAATTTCGTACATATCGGGGTAGACTGTATAGTAGCGATACTCATGGATCAGAAACACCCGCAGTTTTTGATAGTAATCCTTCTGAAACTCATCTTCTAGAAGCTGATCCCAATCATTGTTTAAGATAACCATTATTTATCCTCCTATGGTTGATTGTGTGGGCACGTACGGTGTATAACCTGAATAGATGAAAGCTTGGCAGGATTTGCCTGCTGACTTCTATAATATTATAGCAAAGATAGTTACCAAGCGGGAGGGAAGATTAGATGTCAGCTTCAAATCAGTGGCGCTTAAGAGGGCAACTGCCCAAGGTGGGCATCCGCCCGGTGATTGATGGTAGGCGCAAAGGTGTCAGAGAGTCATTGGAAGATCAAACCATGGGTTTGGCCAAAGCCGCTGCCAAGTTGATCAGTGAGAACCTGAGATATCCTAACGGCAGTCCGGTAGAGTGTGTTATTGCCGATACCTGTATCGGTGGTGTGGCTGAAGCAGCCATGGCGGCAGATAAGTTCGCCAGGGAAGGGGTAGGAGTTTCTTTAAGTGTAACCCCATGCTGGTGCTACGGCAGTGAGACCATGGATATGGATCCGTTTATGCCCAAGGCCGTCTGGGGATTCAATGGTTCGGAGCGTCCGGGAGCGGTATATTTGGCCGCAGTATTGGCTGCTCACAATCAGAAGGGGCTGCCTGCGTTTGGCATTTATGGCCGGGACGTCCAGGATGCAAGCGACAACACCATCCCTGAGGATGTGGCTGAGAAGATTCTCCGGTTTGTAAAGGCAGGGTTGGCTGTTGCGATTATGCGGGGCAAATCCTATTTATCCATGGGTTCAGTTTCCATGGGGATTGCAGGCTCAATGGTCAATGAGGACTTATTTCAATGTTATTTGGGTATGCGCAATGAGTACATTGACCAATCTGAATTCCTCCGCCGGATGGAAGTTGGAATCTATGATCAGGAAGAGTATGAGCAGGCTTTGGCCTGGGTCAAAGCTAACTGCCAGGAAGGCCCGGATGTCAATCCGCCTGAATGGAGAGCATCCCGCGAGCAAAAGGATAAGGATTGGGAATTTGTAGTCAAGATGACCTTGATTGCCCGCGATCTGATGGTAGGCAATCCCAAGCTTGACGAGCTGGGCTTTGGCGAAGAGGCATTGGGGCGTAACGCGTTAGCCGCTGGTTTTCAGGGGCAAAGGCAGTGGACTGATCATTTCCCCAATGGCGACTTCATGGAATCCATCCTCAATTCATCATTTGACTGGAACGGACTCCGGCAACCGTTTATCATGGCGACTGAGAATGATTCATTGAACGGTATTTGTATGACTTTTGGCCATCTGCTGACCAACACAGCCCAAGTCTTTGCCGATGTCCGTACCTATTGGAGCCCCCAGGCTATTGAGCGGGTTACAGGGCATAAGCTCACTGGCAGGGCAGCTGATGGAGTCATCCATCTGATTAACTCCGGTTCTGCTGCTCTTGATGGTTCCGGTGAGCAAAGCAGAGATGGGCAGCCGGTAATCAAGCCATTCTGGGAGATTACCGAAGATGAAGTGAAAAAATGCCTGGCGGCAACTCCATGGCGCCCTGCAAACCGTGGCTATTTCCGCGGTGGTGGTTTTTCTGCCAACTTCAAATCCCGGGGCAATATGCCGGTTACGCTTATGCGCTTGAACGTTGTCAAAGGTTTAGGCCCAGTGTTGCAGATCGCTGAGGGATATACTGTGGATCTGCCGGATAAAGTGCATCAGATTCTCAATGATCGCACTGATCCCACCTGGCCTACAACTTGGTTCGTACCAAACACCACAGGTAAAGGCGCCTTCAAAGATGTTTATTCAGTGATGGCAAACTGGGGTGCAAATCACGGTGCTTTCAGCTATGGCCATATCGGCGCCGATCTAATCACCTTGGCATCGATTCTGCGGATTCCAGTGGCCATGCACAACGTACCAGAGGCAAAGCTCTTCAGGCCAAGTTACTGGTCAGCCTTCGGAACCCAGGATTTGGAGGGGGCAGACTTTAGGGCATGTAAAGCTCTTGGCGCTTTATACGGGCAGTACCGTTAAGCGGTTGTGTGAAGCTGTTCTGAATTGATGGAATGCAAATGAACAAGCCGGTGTCCATCGGGGCACCGGCTTTTCATATGTTTATATACATGGCAGTAGAATCCAAGATCAGCGTCGAGCTGAGCTATTTGCGAAGGCTGTAAAGGAGACTACCAATGGATTTGAATACTGTCCAGAATTTGCTCGAAGGTAGCTGAGAAGTGATCGTAAAACATTGCTGGTACAGTGAAAGCAACCGTATAGCACATATCGTCGATCATCAGCATCACTAGCTCCTGGTATATCATCAGATCCTCGAGTTCTAAGCCCCAGCTGGCTGTGAAAGCTTCATAACCATCGATAACACGGATCTCAATATCATCCGGGCCGTAGACGATATACTCCGGCAATGCTTGAAACGCACTTTCCAACTGGTATTTCATAAGTCGCTGCAGGTCAATCCCAGACACCAGAGTATACACTTCCACAATGACACTAGCCAGTTGATTATCGGCCAGGGCTGAAAAGGACTGATCATCTACCAGTAGAAATGACCATTGATCCGGAATCGTGATTGAGAAGGCGAATTCAGCGTTGGTAAAGGTTTGGCCGGAAACACCGGTTTCCATCGGCCCCTTTGGGCGCCTGGACAGAGTATCCACCAGCTTAATCGCCAGTTCGGTATTTGACAAAGTATGACCCGCTCTGGTTATCAGTCCGGCAGCTGAATCTTGATCGATCAGCTTGACCAGCATTGCGTCGGGAGCGATCTGCCCGTAGCCGGGATCCACTGCGATCCATTCGCCGATCCAGACTTCGTTCCACATATGACCAATCCAATAGCCTCCGTAATAGCGTAAACCTAATGCTACTCGGGTAGGAATTCCCGCTGCTCTGGCCAAGGCGGCGAAGAGGATAGCGTGTTCTTTACAGTTTCCTGCCGGATCGGCCAAAATCTGGGCAGTGTTTTTGGGTATTATAGTGGCTGTAGCGTCCAGATATTCAAATACCCATTTAACAAGCTTGGCTACACTTTGCCAAGCGTCTGTCTCACCCTGAAGGATTTCTGTCACCAACTGCTGGATCTCCGGTAGAGTGGGATCGATATAGCGATCGGATCCCAAGAACGGTTCCCACTCGGAGCCGGTTATGGGAAGCTGGTATTTCCCTGAATGGCTGCGGTTGTCTTTGTTGATCTCAACCAAGACCTGGTGCTTACCATCACTGGCCTTCTGTTCAATGATCCTTTGTCGGTTATCTTCCAACTGTACAGCAGCCAAATCTTGGATCGAGATAGAGAGTCGGGTGCGGATGCTCCGATATGGATGAGCAACAAACAGATTGGCTTCCAGTGTTGTAAGTTCCACTGGAAGAGCAGTCAATTCCGGCAGTTCCTCATCTTCAATACGGCGGCCGACTATTTCGGACAGGTCAGTGCTAGTGTTGTAATAAACCCTGCCTGCTTCGTCGGCATACATGTCGAAAGACAGGAGATCTTGGAGGGTAAACTGGACATAATAGCCTTCAAAATGCTCATCAGCAATAGTGTAAGTACCGTAGTCACCGATCAGAAATGAACCTGGCGCCAGTGTGAATTCGGTAGATTGCAGGAACAAAAATGCATATTCCTGACCAGGTATCATTCCACCCGAAGCTGCGATCATGAATAATGCGGGGTCAGGATAGTACAGCTTTTGCCCCGGTTCAAGCACATGGATCTCGGTCCGGGACGTACCTTGCTCGGTGATGGTTATGTAAACCAGGGGCTCTGGAGAGTTGTAGTCGACGGTTAGATCAAACTCTGTTTGTTGATCGCCCAGTTTGCGTTCTTGCCGAGCTGCGACAATAGCGTAATCGTGACCTAGTTCCACTTCCATCTCGTATTGTACTGTGGCAATTGTGCCCAAGAAATCAGTCACCATCAGAAAATCCGATGTGTACAAGTAACCGGTTTCAGTCTGATAGAATTCGTCATTGGAGATGCTGATCGGCGTTCCATTCTCTTCAACTACAAACACCGATTGATCCACGAGGGTCTGGGCAACCCCCCCGTTACAAGCCAAGGCGAATAATACCGCCACCACAAATATAAGCTTTTTAGCCATATTGTCCTTCCTTTCACATAGTCCTTACCATATTATTAGAGGATCGACCAAGTTTCCCTCTCAAATTGCCAAAAAACCCGGCAGGAATCTGAAACTAGATCCGGAACTAAAGTAAATATTCTAATACTCTGTTTGGAGAAGGTGATTTCATGCAGCTGGTTTATGAAGGCAAAACCAAAAATGTCTATTGCTTGGACGATGGTAACTATTTGCTGAAATTCAAAGATGATCTCACTGGTAGTGACGGTGTGTTTGATCCAGGCGCCAATACAGTAGGCCTCCAACTTGAGGGTGCGGGAAAGGCAGGATTGCGGTTGAGCCAGTATTTTTTTGATCTGCTGCATCGACACAGCATCCCCACCCATTACCTTGAGGCTTCGATCGCTGATGCTACCATGAAAGTGAAACCGGCTTCTCCATTTGGCAATGGGTTGGAAGTGATTTGCCGCTACCGTGCCTGGGGTAGTTTTCTACGCCGCTATCGGCTCTATGTTAAAGAAGGGCAGCCGCTGGAGGGGTTTATTGAGTTTACTCTCAAAGATGATGCCGCTGGTGATCCGCCTATCACAAAAGACGGTCTGGTGATGCTGGGCATTCTATCGGGGGATGAGTATGAAACAATCAAAGCCCACACCCGGAGGATAGCTGATCTGATCAAGGAAGACTTGGCGCAGAAACAACTGGAACTGTATGATTTGAAGCTGGAATTCGGCCGGGTTGGCTCAAACCGGGAAATTGCCTTGATCGATGAGATCTCCGGAGGCAATATGCGGGTCTACCATAACGGCAGATTCCTTGATCCATTGGAACTAGCTCAAAAAGTGCTGTAAACGAAATATTAAAAAATCAATCCAGGAGGTCTAGCAGGCCTCACTGGATTGACCAAGCAACTGTTGGATTCGATCATGGACTAACTCCAGTTCCTGAATGGTATGTTCCAGCTGCTCATGTTTAATCTGATCAGACTGGATAAATGGCTTGAGGTTGACTTGTTGGTATTTCAACTCATGGATCCGGTTCCTTATCAGCGACAGTATTTCCTGCTTTAACATCTTCTAACTCCTTTTAGATCTTCTTGTTTCTTTTACCCCTGACTTGACTCTTTGGCTTTTCTATTCTGTTTTGACTCTGAAGCGGTAAATGGTGGTGTGGTTATAAATTGTGCCTGCCTTTAGGAACGGTGTCGGGAAATGACTGTAATTCGGCGAGTTTGGAAAATACTGCGTTTCCAGGCACAGACCACTGTGCTTTTGGTATTTTGCGCCATTCTTACCTGCGATAGGCCCTGTGAGGAAGTTGCCGGAGTAGAATTGGACCCCCGGTTTAGTGGTAAAGACTTCCATCAGGCGGCCAGACACAGGATCGAACAGCTCGGCAGCGAGATACAGGTTTGTTCCTGGCGTGTTGTCATAAGTTATGCTTCGGTTTAACACCCAGTTGTGATCAAAACCGCTGCCATTGATAATCTGGGGACTGCTTAGATCGAGATTGTCTTTGATAACCGTCAACTTACGGAAATCCATTGGCGTCTCTGCAACTGAAACGATCTCGCCGGTCGGAATTGTATGCCCGTCAATCGGAGTGTAGTAATCGGCATACAGCCTGAGCTGATGATCAAGGATATCTCCCTGGTCATGCCCTTTGAGGTTGAAGTAGGCGTGGTTGGTGAGATTGACAATAGTGTCTTGATCGCCTGTTGCCCAGTAATCAATCCGAAGCTCGTCCTGGTCGGTCAACGTATAGGTTGTCTGCACATAGAGACGGCCCGGATAGTTTTCTTCCTTGTCTGCAGCGATGTATTCGAGTTTGAGCTGATTATGGCTCTGGGCAACCGGTGTCCAGACCACTTTGTCGAAACCGCGGAAGCCGCCATGCAGATGGTTGTGGCCATCATTTTGGGCAAGTTGATAGAGTGCGTTATTGAGTTCAAACTGGCCCTCTGCAATCCGGTTGGCATAGCGGCCGATTATAGCGCCAAAATAATATGAGTCCGTCTCATACTCGCCCACATGCTCATAGCCAAGCACCACATCTGCACAATATCCTGATTGATCCGGCACGGACAGTGAACGGATAATGCCGCCATAGTTAGTGATCTCACATGTAATTTTGTTATTGCTCAAGGTAAAGATCCTCACGTTCTTATCTAACATAGGCAGTTCACAGCATTTGACTGCGATTGTCACCTCCTGACAAGCTTTTCCACCACTATCACAATATAGGTTTTTGACAAAATTGTCAAGTAAATAAAGGAGAGGTATATTAATCTTTTTTAGATATTAAATATATCTTTGTTACAAGTTTTGGAGGATAATCCAAGTTATGGGCGAATAAAGTAATTAAGCAATAACTAAATGTAGACTAGACGAGGTTCTTGGACGTTAATGAAGGGCGGTGCAGCATGAGCCT
>DUVS01000001.1 GCA_012840925.1 Bacillota bacterium | reverse complement strand
TTTCTCTCTCACAGTTTGCATTTCTCGACAACTCCCTTGCTAATCCCTGTCAATCTACTAATCTGCCTTATCGATAGACCAGCTGCCCTCAGCTGGCTTATATAACTATTTCTCACTTTCACTTCTAATCGTTGGAACTCAGACGCATTTTCGCATTGTGTCACCTTTCTGATAATTTCTTTTGCACGTTCGTCCGTTAGTCGAAAGGATCGCTCTTTCATATCCAAATACTTATCTTCGTTCGCCTGGCTATGAAACTCAACAAACTGCTCTCTGCTCATCAAGCCAAGCGCAAATTCAGTATCAACCAGAGAATCTCTTTGGGGATCCAGATAACAGTTATAGCTGCTATATTGATATTCCCCTGGCCTTTTCACCATCCCTGCTTTCACCGGGTTTTGATGGACATATCGAAGCACTCTTAGGAACGAACGCTCACTTTCAATCGGCTCGCTTTTGAACCTGCCTTGAAACAAATGCCCAACCCTGTGGTATTTTGCGTTATACCAGTAGACATACCGAATGCAAATTCTCTTAAGTATTTTGTCCAGTGGTTCATCTTCGACTTTCATTACTAAATGGATATGATTTCCCATGAGGCAATACGCATACAGCTTGAATCCACTTATTGACTTGCATTTCCTTAGGATTCGGATGAACTTCTCATTATCTTCCCTGTCCTCCAGTATCTGCTGTTGATTGACACCTCGTTGCATGACGTGGTAAATTCCCGTTGAACTAAGTCGTCTTGCACTTCTTGGCACCGCATTCACCTCTGGGATATTTTACCACACCAGTCCGTGTAGTCAACAGGGAGACAGGGGACGGTTCTCTGTCTCACTCTGTCTCACTGCTCTGTCCTGCAGCTTTGACACAGAATAGTCTTCAACCCAGCAGCCATATCTGTAGATCCTAGACATGGAGGGTGGGTGAGTCAGAGAACCGTCCCCTGTCCACTCTACTTAGCATGAATGAACCGTTCATCCCGCAAAGCCTCAATCCATTGTTCCAGGATATAGCTGTTGATTTGGATCCTGGAATCGCCCCAGCCATTGTTTTCGTAACGGGTGCCGCGATAATCCTGGCTCATGTAAATAAAACCTTTGATCTCAGGATGCTGAGCCAAGAAGGCAAAGAACGGTTCAAACCAGAATTCCCAGTCCCCTCTGCCATCAGCGAAACCCGGGTCATCGCTGTCAGGTGTCAAGTGGGCATCAACCGCTGCCACTTCAGACAGCATCACCGGCTTGCCATGCCGCCGGGCCATCTCCAAGAAGCGAGTCGAGCGTTCATACTGCAGTTCAAATAAGCGGCTGCCTGTACGGTTTCCATCCTGGGACAAGCGCCCCGCTGCGTCCGCTCCCAAAACAGTGCGGCTCAAATTGGCATCGGGCACAAAATAGCTGTGGTAGAACAGGTCAAGCCCAAACCAGTCCACATAGTCATCACCGGGATACCACAGCGGCTCACCATCCTGCCCCACAGCATCAAAATCTCCAGGGCTGTTTGGTTCGTAGCACCAAATGGTGGCTATGTTATGGGCCCCCTCTTCACGGAGCAAATCCACAAACTTGCGAAATGCAATCGGGTAGAGCCCCGAATGATAGCGGTTCCAGGCTCCGTTGAACTCAAAGCCAATCCTCACAAACACCGGATCGCCATAATCACGGATGATCCGGCCCACAGCCCTGATCAGCTCATCGTAGGTGTCTGTCAAGGCAATCACATCATCCACGGCTTCCCCATCGCCAATACTCATGGAAAATGACAAGTGCGGTATCCTGCCTGTAGCACTTACCCGTTCCAAGAAACTCTTAACCATAAGTTCAAGACTCTGGGGCCGGGTACCGGGAACTGCCAGATGAATACCTTCCACTGCAGGATACAAGCTAGGTTCTCCCAGTGCAGCAATATAAGCATCCACATCTTTGGCATACGGAGAAGTGCCATGATACACGTAACCATCTGGAGGCTCCAAAAGAGCAAGGGCTGTGCTACCCCCAGTTTCCCCAGCCGCCCTGGAACCGACAACCTTGTCCAGGCGTCTATTAATCGTCCCCACGCGTTCCGTTGAAATTGTCATGCGGGACACGTCGAGGCTTGGGACTGTTCCATCCAGCCTGAAGTTATCACGGTCATACTCCAGCACCTGCACCGACTCAGCATACCGCATTACCGCTTCCCTGCTCAGTGGGGCGGGACGAGTTGCACCTTGAGCCCATAAATCAACCTGATCAAAGTAATGAGGGCTTTGGGGATTCTCGGAAATGCCAGGCGGCAGGACTGCCCTGGAGTTGTCAATATTGCTCAAATCCACTATGTGTGTATAGGAGTTGCCAAGCTGCGACCAAATCGTGTCAACGAAAGTTGTTGTCAGCTCAGGTATGATTCTATCTGCGCTTGGATCCAATGAACCAAAACCTTCAAGATTGGTTTGATACAGCATCACCCGCTGCTGCCCAGTCTTCTGTGACGGAGTGCTTGGTGTACTATTGCGAACTGTACCGCGCTCCGTTCCAACGCGAGTATCAAGGCGGCTTCCCGGCTCTGTGTCAACCTCAGGGCTGCGTGGAGTTGGAGGTTCCAGATCACGCTGCGTGTCAGGCTCTGTATCGGGCCGTGTGTTTCGCACCATGTCTGTTCCCCCTGCCCTGCCCCGCTGCGGTCCTATCTGCGCAAGGATCGCATTTATCCATACTGCTACATCCTCATCCCAGACACTTGAGCCAGTGGTTTCATGATCAGCCAGCACAACCCGGAAAAGATGGATGATTCCTGGATAACCGCCGCCAAACCTGGCTGCAAGGTCTTCAGTACCAGGAATAGAGCCCAGGCTGCGGTGGATCGCAGCCAGCAGCGTTTGCGCCAGCGTGCTTTGAGGATCCCCTTCAATCATCCTGCCATCCCAGTTGGTAAAAGAATATAGGATACGCATTGCGTCTGGTGTCAATAGGTTCCTCGTGGCAAGCAGGTTTGCCAAGGCTACAAAATCTCTGGCAACAGGAGAGATATTGTCGCGATGGACCTCTTCTTCAAATGACTTGACAGAAAAACCAGACCCTTCACTCAACAACTCATAAAGACGCCAGCTGCGGGGAGTATGGCCTGGAGAGGCTACCGTCAGGTTGTGGGGATACCAGTCGCCCACGGGCAAGTGATTTCCGCTGGCAATAAAGCCCCGCTCAGGGTTAAGGGATTGTGGCAGCTCATCAAAGGGGACATATCCAGCCCATTCCTCCTCACCAGTCCAGCCAATCTGGGGCAGCCCATAGGTTCCGGTACGAATTGGAATCGCCGCTGCTGTATGATACCCGATGTTTCCATAAACATCGGCATAGACAATGTGCAAACCAGGAGAATGATACCGGCTCACACCATCGAAAAAGCTTTCCCAGTCAGCCGCTTGCATCATAGCCAGTTGGCCCTCTATCGATGTATGAAGCTCCTGTGTCACAACGTAGTGGAGTGCAAAATGCTCATCTGGACGGCGATTGGGAAGCAAATCGTCCACCAGCGGCCCATGATTGGTTTCCCGCACTTCTATGGATACCGGCTTACTCCCCAACACCTTGATTTCCTCTGTGCGAATCTCTAGCGGATACCATTCACCTTTGTATTCATAATACTTACCGGTTGGATCAATCCGCTCCAGGAAGAGATCAGCATTGTCCGACCCAAGGGCGGTCGCGCCCCAGGCAAGATGTTCGTTCCAGCCGATCAGAAATCCAGGTGCACCGGCAACACCAATACCGCGGGTGTTGTAATCCCCTCCGTGCAGATGAATCTCGTACCAGAGCGACGGCAAAGTGACCGCGATTTGAGGATCGCTCTCCAGCAATGGTTTTCCAGTGGTCGTCCGACTTCCATCTACTGCCCAGGCATGGCTGGCCTTGATGCCCTCAAAGCCAGGAACGTACGTTACCGTCTCTTTGGCCTTAGCCTTAAGACGCCTATATACGGCTGGGTTGGTACGGGCAAAATCCTCTTCCTCAACCACAGCGGCTTCGTTATCAATCACCGGAACTTTTGATTCCCCTCGCTGGGTCCCCGCCTGGTATATACGCAGCGCATGAACCTCATTCTGCCACGACCGATCAAAGAACTCAGACAAGCGCATCCATACGGCAATGCTGTCGGCAGCTGTCCAAGGCTCAGGTACCCAACCTCGTTTAGCAAAGACTGCCGCCATATTCTCGTTATCATTCTGCAGGCAATGGTTGACGCCGGCAGCGTAAGCCTCTAGGGCTTCCCGCGTATCCGGGGCCAGATGTTCAACGATCAGCTGCGCATGGCGGTACAAGCCTAAAGTCCTGGTACGTATGTCGTGCTCGAGCCAATCAGGCCCCAGGATTTCCGCCAAACGTCCCTGCACAGCGCGCCTGAACAGCTCCATTTGCAGCATCCTGTCCTGGGCTGTGGCAAAACCGGCTCCAAAGAATACACCGGCATTTGTTTCAGCATACACATGGGCTACACCCCAACTATCCCGGACGATCTCCACCTGTTTTAGCCTATCCTTACCTTGCGCGTATACTGCAAACACAAAAAACAAGAGACTCACCATTAGTAAAACAACGACAATTTGAATTTGGATCCCCAACCTAGGCTTTATACTCAATTAAGACACCTCACTTAATTTTGGTGGATGAGACAGGGGACGGTTCCCTGTCTTCCCTGTTTACGCCGCTGAGACAGGGGACGGTTCTCTGTCTTGCCCTGTTTTACTCCTGTCTGGCCACGGTCATGCCTGTCATCAAAACCTCGATCATACAGGGTCAACACCACGCGACAGAGCGTGGGTGAGACAGGGGGTAAACCGAGGACGGGGGTGAGACAGGGAACCGTCCCCTGTCTACGGACCCTGTCTACCTCCCTCGGATAAATGTTTCCACTTCAGCCCAGGCGTCATTGGCCTCAGGCAGCTCCGGAAACAGCATTTGAAAGACATGAAACATACAAGGATAAGTTGTCTGCTGTACATCTACCCCTGCTTCCTTTGCTTTTTCTGCAACGGCGAGTGTATCGCCTAACAGCCGTTCCGCTCCCCCTACCTGCATCAGCATCGGCGGTAGCCCATGATACTCCCCATAGATAGGTGAAATATAGGGATTGTCCGCACTGGCAGTGCCCACATAGGCTGGAGTCCACAATCTATAGTTGAGATTAGTCCAGGCAGACATGGTAATCAATGCTGCTGGCAGCGGCATTTGTTGATCGCGAAGATAAAGAGCGGTAGCCAGGGTTAGCCCGCCTCCTGCTGAATCCCCGGCAATAATAATCTGTTCAGGCAAATATCCCTGGTCCAAAAGCCAGGTGTACGCCATGATAGCATCCTCCAGCGCCGCTGGATAAGGGTGCTCCGGTGCAACGCGGTAATCTACGGTTAAGACAGCACCCTGACTGAGTTTTGCATACTGGAGCGCCGACCGGCGATAAGTGGCTCCATTGTCTTTCAGGGAGCGCATATAAGCTCCTCCATGCAGCTGGAGTATCACCCGATCCACTTTGGAATCCTTTGGCTGCAGCCATTCCATTGTGATCCCGCCGACTTCAATAGTTTCCAACAAATAATCCTCAGCCAAAACCCAGCTGGCATTAAGCTTGTTTAAAAGTTCAATATTGTCACTGTCACCAATACCTAACAGGCTCTGCAAAAGGTCTCCTGCCGCGTTACACCCAGCCATAGACAAGAGTCCTCCGAATACGATTACGGTCATTACAATCATTGTAAGCCATATCTTAGATCGATTGTTTCCTCCCTTACTCACCGCTGTTTCCTCCTGCTTCACCCAGGATTTCCCTGTAGATCTCGGTCAGTCTATCCAGAAGTTGAATCAGTTTTTCCGTATCAGATACTCCCAATGATAGTACAATTTGGTCAGCAACCTGCAAAACTGTCTCGTTTGCCTGTTTCAATGCTGCCTCACCGGCTTCAGTCAATGCAATGTCGATGCTGCGGCGATCGGTTGGATCAATAGAGCGGGTAATCAGTCCCCGCCTTTCCAGGTCATTGAGGATCCTGGTGATGGCAGGGCGCGGCCTGTCTAACCGTTTCGACAGCTCCGCAGCCTTTATCGAGCCTTGTTTCGCCCTGCTTTCCCCAACTTGATCAGCATGCCAAATGTGGCGTAAGACAAGATACTCCCCTTGAGTTAAGTAGCCTGACCTTGACAGCCTGTTCAGCTGCCTGCGCATCTTTAAGCTGGCTTGCAGCAAGCGCAATCCCCTGTGTTGATTCATAGCCGTTACCTCCAACGCTAATTTCGTTATTACCTTTAATTGTTATCTATGTTAACTATTGTAACGGCAAATTCCCCAACTGTCAATGTAAATGTCAAATGTAGATATCACCGATAGATACCATACCTGCTAATATACAAGTTAGAAGGAAATAGCTGGATTGCGTGTAATTCTAGATAATAACTGAGTGTCTCAAAAGGAAGTAAAGTTAACGGTTGTTCTAGCAGATCGACTTCGATCGCTTTACACACGGAAGGAGAGATAATGATGCGAAAAAAACTTATCCATTATCTGAAAGTCACGCTCCTGGCTTATATTATCTACAAACTAACCATGAGTGCATTCAATATTACTCAGTTTAGCGTTAGAAGTTTTAGAATAGTTGATCTGGTACTTGACTTCGGCATATGGGTAGTTGCCTGGATAATCAGTTCCTTCTTCCTGGAACGTTGGTCAGCGAAATAGTTGACCTTGTGCAGTATAGAGCGCAATACCTAAAACTACGGCAAAAACAAGAGGTAGACCGGGAATCGTCCCCATCTACCTCTCTAAACGGCCTTTAGTATTCATCCGCAACTGCACGTTTCTATCCTATCGTTATCTCTAGAGCTAATTGTCATAGTTCCTTTACTCAATCCTCTTACTCAATCCTCTTACTCAATCCTCTTACTCAATCCTCTTTACCTCATACCCCGCCTCACTCACTGCATCTTTGATCTTTACTTCATCCATAAACGGCGGTACCTCAATCATGGCAACGTTATTGTCCAGATCTACATTAATCACAGCAATTCCCTCTACTGCATTCAAAGCATCCTTAACCCTGTTAACACAGTGCTGGCAGCTCATACCTTCAATATATACCTTCTTAGTCATAGTTGTCCCTCACTTTAGCTCGAATTTTGGTACCATGACCACCTGCATTTGCCACTATTCTGCCCAAATTCTGCCGAATAATAAACCGCCTTTTAGCAGACAGGGGACGGTTCTCTGTCCCAGCCTCTGTCCCAGCCGCCTGTCCCAGATCTGTCCCACCTGCTACCGGGGCGGTCATTGTCTATTCATATAATTTTAAATATAGCCGCTTTCGCTAGGACAACTTCTTTCCGAAACTCCGCTTCATCGAACAAGACGTGTTCCAGGAATATTTCGCCCCCTTCCGGGCTGAGGAGTCTGCCCAGATTGCGGAGCAGAAAGGCCCAGAGGGCAAACCAGGGCTCCATGTCCCTAATGCTTTCTATATCGAGATGGGTGGGCTCCCTTTTGGCCCAAGTTCGGAAACAAGCCCATTTTTCCTGTCTGGTCAGGTTCTTGTCCGTCAGATTATACAACAGCCAACCCAAGTCCAAAAAATGGAGCTTGGAACGGACGCCAATTTTCTGTTTAGGTAAACGCTCGATCTCCTTGCCGTTTATCAGATCCACAAAGGCGCCCATCAAGTCCACACCGGCAAAATACCCCAGAATCACACCGGGAGCAATGCGCGGATTGCAGTCGATGAGATAAAGCTGGCCTGTGGCTTCGTCTTCCATATAATCCAAACTGATAAACCCTGTCCAGTTAAGATGTTTGATGATCCGAGCATCAAACAGCTCAGCTTCGGGTGAATCGACCGTGATCCGGTAGGAGCTGGTACCTCCACTTGTAGGCACGGTACGCAGAGCACGGAAGACCATATTGCCTTTAACCTCCCCGTTCACTGCCAGATTAACTGTAGAGATAAGCGAACCCTTGATGTACTGCTGGATAAGGGGTGGCTGCTCCTCCAGTTGGTACTTCTTTACGATCTGACCATACTCCCAAGCGGCGTTTTTGGGCTCCGTCAAAATTTTCTGTCCATGGGCATTGCAGGCAACGCGAGGTTTAATTACCACGGGCGAATTCAATTCTTCCAGCAGTTTGAAGGCACTTTGGACTGAATCGGGAGCTTCAGTGCGGGGTATTCTCACGCCCGCTGCCTTGGCATACTCCCGCATGGCGTTTTTATTATGGGCATAAGTGATCTCCTCAAAGGACATGGAAATCATCTTCGTGTACTGTCTGATGATGTCCCTGTAATATGACATCAAAAAACCACACTCCAGAACAGGGAAGTAAAAGCTGTACTCTTCCTTCTTGAGCTCGTCAATCACCGTTTGGGCAAAACCCTGGGGATTGTACCGGAGTGAAGGTGCCAGTATGCGTTTATCTACCGTGTTGGAGTGTGCGACAAAACTGCGACTGTGGGAATCGACCACTGTCACTTTGTAACCCAATTCTTTTAAACGGCGCACCACAAAAAGACTGGTTGGTGAGGCGGGTGTCGTCACTAGTGCTTTCATTGTACTTGCCTCCAATAAATTATCTGTTTTGTTTTCCGGCATCTCTACCAAGATGGCTTGTCGGTGAGGAAGCTTGTCCTAGGATAGGTCAATCCCAGCCTTTAGAGATAACTCACGTCGAAATAGGTAGGCGGCTTAGGCAAGGGAATGCCGTCCTTTAAAGGCATGGCAAACAGGTGATATCTAGGCCGCACCCAGGCTTTTCTTGCTAGTTGTTCATAACCCTTGTCGTCTGGACCCAAAGTGGCAACCAAGTAATAGATGCCCTTTTCCAACGCAGCGTGCCTTACTTTTTCCAAGAGAGGATTCAAATCCTCGTGCTGGTCCAACACCAGGTCAAAAAGCTGCCACACCTTGATCTCTTCGCCCAGATTAGGAATATGTGGTAGAGGCAGTACTCTTGAGCCAACCCGAAAGATGGGGCGGGCTAGCTTAAACAACCGTGGGATGTTCAAAACACGCTGGGTGTATTCCTCCGTTGTATCCCAAACTTTTACAGAGGAGCCCCTATAGCTGAATTTGCCGTAAAGATATCGTTCCCGCTGCTCGCGTGTGGCCTCCCGTTGGGTTAAGTCCGGGAAAAGATCAAGATAGCCAAAACTGCTTTCCACAGCTTCTCTTTCCTGTTCCTCCTCTGGCTTAATAGTAAACGTGACCCTCTCCACTTCGCTCCGCTTACGGCAAAAGCTGGCATGCACCGGCATGGTTAGGAAATCCTTGCCTTCCACCACTTGAGCACCGGATCTGGTGATGATGCTGATGGAACGCTCATTATCTTCTTTGACGTAGCCGAACAGGAAGTCCAGATCCCTGCGGACAATCTCGCGATGCGCGGACTGCCAGAGCCGGAACATATGCCGAGGCAGCCCCTTATTGGCCAGGGGGTTTGAGCGCCAGTCAAAGATCAAACCAGCCCGCCGCGTTTCGTTGTTCAGCCTCACCGTCACAGGGCCGACGCCCATGATACCCAGAATCATGTTTTCCTCTTCATCTTCTGCAACTAAAAAAACGGGGTCAGCAAACTTCTTGGCGCGAAAGAAATAATCTTTGCGTTCGC
>DUVS01000015.1 GCA_012840925.1 Bacillota bacterium | reverse complement strand
CGGTTCTCTGTCCTCTGAGAGGACAGAGAACCGTCCCCTGTCTCCCCTACACCTTAACTCAGGTATTGAAAGATCTCGCTGTAATCGACTCCTTCATGGAAGGCGGCGTTCAGCCCCCCGGCAATAACATTGGCCACATCGTTGATCATCTCATCGATTTCCTTTGGAGTCACTATCAGGCTGCCCATGTACGGTTCAAGCACTTGATTGATCATCTGCCGTTTTTGTTCCTTGGGTAGTGTCTGAGGTGCCTCTGTTACGGTTTCCGCCTGGGGTGCCGAACCCATGATAGCCTGAGGATCAAGATTGAAAGTGGTTCTTTGGGGCATTTCTTCGGCAAGGCGTTTTTGGTCCGGATCTTCACCGCCGATGATGTCCAAGGCGTCAGAAACAATGGTTGACGCATGCACAACTGTTGGGACACCGATAGCCAGCACGGGAATACCCAAGGTTTCTTGATTGATCATCATTCTTTTATTGCCCACACCCGATCCAGGATTAATACCCGTATCGGAGATTTGAATGGTGCTTCCTAAACGGCTCACGCTGCGGCTTGCCAGAGCATCAATACAAACTACGGCATCAGCTTTGACTTGGCTGATAATCCCCCGGATGATCTCACCAGTTTCGATCCCGGTCAGCCCGAGAACTCCCGGGGCAATGGCTGCGATTTGGCGCAGCCCTTTTCTCAGTTCGGGAGGGGAAAGCTCGATAAGATGCCGCGTTACCATCAATTCGCCTACCACTTTGGGCCCAAGGGCATCGGGAGTTGCATTCCAGTTACCTAATCCAACGACTAAGATCACTGCTTCAGGCCCTAATTGGCTTTGTTCGATAAACCACTTGATCTCTTTGGCCAACAGCCCGCCAATTTCCTCATGAACCTCGCGATTATGCTGGCGCAGGGCTGGGGCTTCGATAGTCGAATAGTGTCCAGGCGCCTTCCCCATCATTCTGGCACCCACTTCATTTTCAATCGTCACCCTGCAGATTTCGGCATGCTCGGTCTGTTCATTATCGACAATCACACCAGGTATCTCTGGAGGGCCTTCCCTTTCCACAATCACCTCATGGGCTTCAATCGCCAAATCGGTTCTTACTCCATATTTACTGTGAAACTCCTGCTGGTAAGAATCGTGCAACTGATCCATCTGCCGCTCCTCCTTTCGCAAACACTCTGTGAATAGAATATCCGGGAAACCTGAGAATCATGTATTGAAATCCTGGGCAGATAATGATATAATAACGGGCGGTGATTAATCAAACGGAGGTGAACTAAGTGGCCAATACCAAATCTGCAGAGAAGCGGATACGGACAAGCCTGAAGAAAAGAGCAATGAACCGTTCACAGAAATCCGCGCTCAAGACAACAGTCAAGCGCGCTGAACTGGCTATCGCAGAGAACGATCCTAATCTCCAAGTACATTTGCACAACACAATAACATCGCTGGACAAAGCTGCCGCCAAGGGCTTGATTCATAAAAACAAAGCTGCACGTAAGAAATCACGTTTGATGAAAAGGATTGCTGCCAACCAAGGCTAAAGCATTACCAGAACAAAGCAGGATCCAGCGTGATGCAAGTTATATGTGGCAGAGTATAGCTGCTGGCAGTTCGTGCCAGGTGGCAGACAACCGCAAAAAAATCGCCCGCTCTTTGCAGTGCAGGGCGCTTTTTTTATTTGTGTTCAAGTGCAGATGTTGATGATCAGCTGCTCCATAATCTGTTCAGGTTCAGCTCCAAACTTTAGTTCGCCATCGGCAATCAGAATCTGCTCCAGGCCGAAATAGAGTTCGTCAAGGGTGAAGTTCTTAGTGTACTTCTCTGCCTGCCGCAGGGCATAGTCCGACTTCTCATTCATGGCTGCTGCAACAGCTTTGGTACTCGCCCTTCCCCTTGTCTTGGCCGCTATCAGCAGGTACAGCTGCCGTTCGATCAAGGGCAGGATCCGCAGCGGCGGTTCTTTGGCGTCAAGAAGCTGCACCAGAATCGTCAGTGCCTGTTTCAGATCCTTGGCAGCAATAGCTGTGACCAGATCAAAGATGCCGCCATGTTCCAGCTGTCCCGGCGCCAACGACGTGACTGCTACCACATCATCTTCAGTTATGGCAGGTTTTTCCGCAGTGAGGATCATCAATTTATCCAATTCATTGCTGATCAGATTCAGATCCGTACCAACCTTGTTCAAGAACTGCTGCACAACCGGAGGAGCCATCTTTTTTTGGCGCAGGCTGAGGTAATCCTGAACCCAGCGCACCAGGTGTTCCCCCTTGAGGCTTTGACACTCAATGCCGACACCGGTTTTAAGCAGCTGCTGCACCGGCTTCACCCTCTTGTCCAGCCGGCCAAAAAACATAGCCAGGCAGTTGGTTTCAGGCATTTTAGCAATTTGGTCGGCGATCTTTCTTAAGAAATCAGCGTTCAGCTGATGGGCATCTTGAAGAGTGATTATTCTTGGCCCTGCTCCCCAGGGAGGAGTGAGCAATTCATTGATCAGATCAGCGGGCTGCAAGTCCTGATCTGCCGTAAAATTGATCCAATTCCAATCCGGCATGCCGCCTTGTTCCGCCCTTTGCTGGAGGGCATGGAAAAGATCATTCTGCAAATATTGATCCTCACCGTAAATCAGGTAGAGCTGCTCTAACGGTTCATTGAGTATGGCCTGCTTAATCTTGATCATCAAGCTTCCCTCATTCTCCACTCGTTTTAACGTTGGTATTCCAGCACTTACAGGTTATCAGTCTCAATGTCAAGTTTTCTCTATCGCGGCCGCAAATACCTGCCGAAGAACCCATTCCAGACATAAAACGAAACTGCCCCATACAGATCAGTACGTACAGCAGTTATTTCCGCCCGTTCCAAGTGCGCCAGGAGATCGGGATGGGGATGCCCGAACGAATTTTTGCCAACAGAGATCACAGCATACCGGGGCTGGATTACTTGATAAAACTCCGGCACCAGCGCTGCTTTACTGCCGTGATGCGGCACTTTGACCAATTCAACCTTGGACAGGGTTCCACTGTGCAGTAAAGCTTCCATGCCTTCCCAATCGATATCCCCGGTAAACAAGGCATTTCGTCCCTGGTAACTGAGATTGATTACCAGGCTGTTGTTGTTCAGATCCGAACTGGTTCCCATCCGAAATGTATGAGGATGGAGAACGGTTAGGTTTACGCCACCTCGCAAACGCAGCTGATCTCCGGCATTCAAGCGCTGGTACGGAATCTCCTTAGCCAAGATCAACTCCAGATACTTTGCATAGCTTGGGGTAGTATGGGTTTGTCCATTATCAACGACCATCCCGATCGAGAAGTGTTCCAGCACTGCCAGCAGGCCGTGCAGATGATCCTCATGAGGATGGCTCAAAATTACTAGATCAAGATGCTCGATACCGCGGTATTTGAGATAGGGAACAACCGTAGTGAGGCCAACGTTGCGTCCCCGCTGCTGCCAGTAAACAGAGTCCCCACCTCCGTCAATGAGGATATGCTGCTGAAACGGTGTGCGGATCAAGATACAGTCTCCCTGGCCCACATCGAGAAAAGTGATTTCCAACGGGCGGATAATAGAATTCGGCATACTGACAATGAGCAAAATGGCAAGGCTGAGGCTAACCCACCGGCACCATGTTGGTTTGCCAAGGCGCAGGTAGTTCCTCCGGGCAATGCTGCCGGCACCAACGAAGTACAGGTACCAGGCAAAAATCAAATTCCCGGGTATAGGTGGAGCCACGATCAGATAATCCGCTTTCGCAAGCAGGCTGCAGAGCCGGCTGGCTATCCTGGTAACCGCATCCAGGATCCAGCCGACAGGTGCTGCTGCAGCACCGAACACTCCCAGGAGCAGTCCCCCTACCACCAACGCGGCCACGAATGGTACCAAAAGGAAAGTGGCAATGGGAGCCAGGAGGGCAATCTGCGAAAAGTATTTGAGCAGTAGGGGCGCCAGGCTTAACTGAGCCACCAGAGAAACAGCTATGGACGTGAAAAAATTGCTCAGCAGTTTGCCGATGAAGCCATGTGGAAACATGACGGTCAATTTTCTGATCGCCGGCCTCCAGAGAATGATCGCACCGCTGGCAACAAACGACAGTTGAAAACCAATCTGCCACAAGTAGGCAGGATTGGCTACCAACATGACCACGCCTACTAAACTCCAGATGTGCAGTCCATCCAAATGCCGCTGCTTAGCCCCGCCCATGACGATCACTGCAGCCAGCCAGGCACGCCAGGCCGAAGGTTTAGCACCACTCAGAAGCACATAGAACAGCAAAACCACACAGACGACTACCGATTTCCAATTCCTGGAAACAGGTGCATACCGGACTACAGACCAGAGGATGGCAGCCACAAGCCCGATATGGGTTCCTGAGATCGCCAGCAGATGGGTGATCCCCAACCGCTCCCATAATTCTTGCTGCTCTTTGCCTAGTGCGTTGCGGTCACCTAATACCAGAGCTGTGGTCAGCTCTGGAAAGCGCATGTGGCGGATATAGTTCAACCTGACATAGTCCTGCAGCGATGTGAGCAAGTGGATGAGCCAGCTTTTCCTGCTCAGCACCTTAAATTTCGTTGGCTCCATTACAGCATAGACAGCTTGACTCCGCAGATATTCCTGATAGTCGAATTCTCCGGGATTGCGGGCTCGATCAGGTTTTTCGATTTGGCCATAAAACCACAGCCAGGCTCCGGGCCTGAGTTCAAGATCGATTGGCAGGTGCAGGGCGAGCCGGGATTTGATTTCCGGCACATAGACAATCACCCGTTGATTGTAGCTCAACTGGCGCACATCCAAAACTCGCCCGGTTAAAGCCAGGGGATGATCACAGTCAGGCAGATGGCCCCCATCCGTAACTGCCAGCAAATAGCCTGCCAGGACCAATAACAGCCAGAAGCAGAAAGGAGCGGAACCATGCCCTCTATACTCCTGATACAGCCACAGTACTGCCAGAACGGCGCTCACTAAACCTACAGTTTGCACATTGACTGCAAACTGGCTTAAGTAAATTCCCAGGGCTATAAGGGGAAATACAGGCAGCAGCGGTCGGCTCTTAGTCAGCAACATGGGGAATTGCAACACAAATCTGAGGCTTGATTTGAGCCAGCCGCTTTTCGCCGATCCCCGGTACTGCTAAAAGGTCTTTGAACTCCACAAAAAACCGCTCGGTGCGTTTTTCGATGATCCTTTTGGCCAGTACCGGGCCAATTCCCGGCAGCTGCTGCAGCTCTTTTTCTGTAGCCCAATTAATGTGCAGAAGTTTGCACTGCTGCAAATCATGCTCGGTACCATCAGCATTGAAAGCTCTAGTCACAATGACTGCTTCCTGTTCACTATCTTGGCCAATCCCCACATTGGGCTCATTGGCGTCACTATTCTCAGCTGCGTTTTGAGGAGGTTCCGCCGCCTTAACAATGCTGATCGCCCTTTGACGGGCAATGAACAGGTTGACGCAGTTGCCAAACAAAACGAGTAAAATCAGGATCAGGGTTAACACACGCTGCCGTGCACTCACTGTAATTGCTCCTTTCCCCCGTCTCCCTCGTACTCTATTGATTCGCCATTGTGCCTATTTTTCCTTCTTTTTACTTCGTTTTCTGACATTAAATCAAGAAAAATGTGGGGATTAACTCCCCACAGCATCACAAAAGGTTCAACACGAAATCCATATCACTTGATACATATATTGCTCTATAACCTATACCCCATTAATGCCAAGGCCAGCAAGGCCGCCGAGATCAATAGAATCGGCACGCCCCGAAACGGTTTGGGGACATTCACCAGTTCCAAACGGGCCCGAATTCCCGCCATAATGATCAAGACCACCCCGTAGCCTACGGCATAGGCCAGGCCAAAACTGATGATCTCTGGACCTTCCGGCAGCCCTTGAGGTACTGTCAGCAGCACACCCACCAGAGCCGAGTTGATAAATGCTGCCGACAAATCTACAGAAGCATTTTTGGCAATTGTTGGCGCCAAAAGCTTATACCAGAACAATCCTGACGCTAAGGCAATCAGCAGGTAGAACGGCAGGCGCATACTGTAGTTGACTGGCATCAGCGGGCCTGCACCCCAGACCAGGGCACAAGCGGTAAGGGTAGTAGCCAGCATCACCAGCGCTGCTTTCGATGCTGTACAGATCGATTTGGTGTACCGCAGCAGTGCGTAGATGCCGAGACCTTGAAACAAGATCAAATTGTGGGTGATCACACCCTCCGCCAAAAGCTTCAGCCCATTACTCATTGATTTCCCCTCCCGTTCCACTTAAGGCATTGTAGAGCGCTATCAGTAAACCAACGATTACAAATCCGCCAGGCACCGTAGCTGCCAGCGAGAATGGTGTCAATGACCCATTGAGGACTGCCTTGCCGAAGAACTGCCCCAAACCGACAAACTCGCGAATGATGCCAACCACGGTTAACACAGCGGTGTAGCCCAGTCCCATGCCCAATGCATCAAGGACCCGGGCTGTCGGCGGCTGATCCACAGACAGCCTTTGCAGCACAAATCCATTCACTGCCACCAAAGGCAGGTAGATTCCCAGTTGGACCAGCAGCTCAGGCTGATAGACTCCGGTCAAGCGGTACAACAGCGTTGTGAATATGGTCAAGGAGGCAAAATCAACAAAGATGCTTACATCTTTGGAGACCAATTCAGCGACGAGAATCTTTACCAAAACTGCCGCCAGCAACACGACCGTAGTTGCCAAACCAAGATAAACACCGTTAATCGCCAAATGGGTAATCCCGAGCGCCGGTACCAGCCCGATCGCCAACCGTAAAACAGGATTTTCACTCCAAAGCCCTTTAACAAAAGCCCTTCCCAGTGACATTATTGTGCCTCCTTTCCTGTCAAGGCAGCTTCCACTGCTTCCAACAGACCTTTACTGCTGAATGTCGCCCCGGAGCTTGTATCCACCAGGCCCTGCTGCTCGATGATCTCCGGGATCAATTTAGCAAAAGCTGCCTGAGCATAGAACGGCGTATCAGCATGTTCCACTACCTCGATGGCAGTAATCTTGCCGCCGGCGACGGTCACATCGACCACGACATCACCGGTGAAACCTGCTCCTTTGCCCCGATAGACACCATCAGGCAAATCACTCGCCAAGCCTTGCCCAACCGGTGCTGCTGCACCGCTGAGAGCAGCTTCCACTGCCTGCAGTAACCCCTTACTGCTGAATGTAGCGCCAGAGCGAGTATCCACCAATCCCTGCTGCTCGATTATCTCCGGGATCAATTGGGCAAAAGCTGCCTGAGCATAGAACGGTGTGTCGGCATATTCCACTACCTCGATGGCGGTAATTTTGCCGCCGGCGACGGTCACATCGACCACAACGTCACCGTTGAAACCTGCTCCTCTACCCCGATAGACACCGTCAGGAACATTGCTTGCCATGCCGCCCGGTTCAGCAGCTGCACCAGTCGCTTCAGTCGGAACTGCCTGAGCCAAAGCCTTATCCACAGCAGCCACGATTGCCTTGCTGGTCAAGGTTGCCCCGCTGACTAAGTCCACATCAGTACTGTTTGCTGCCGCAATCCGCTGGGGCATAACCTTCAGCGCTTCATCAGAAATTCCCGGCGTTTCTCCATGAGCCAAAACCATCACAGCGGCAATCTGCCCATTATCAATGGAAACCTCAACTTTGACAGGGCCGCCAAAACCAGAAGCTTCGGCTACATAGACACCATCTACATACCCTGCACCGGCATCAGCAGCACCGCTGCCGTAGAAGGCGTCCTGGAATCTTTCTAATTCATTGGTAACACCTCTGATCACAGCACGGCTGGAAATGGTCGCTCCTGTTATGCCTTGGATATCAACATCCATGGTCAATTCTGCTGTATCCAGCCCAATAAACTGATCCAAGAATGAACGCCTTGTAACCAGACTGCCCAATCCGGGATCATCGCTGTGGGTCAGGATCTGGATATGCTCAATCTTGCCGGACCCATCCAAAACCAAATAGAAGTAAATCGGTCCGTGGTATCCCTGTTCTGAACCTACCAGGGCCACTTTTTCAGGGGCCTCCCGGGTGCCGGTGAAGTAATAGACCTTGTCATTAATCGTCTCGGTCTCATAGGCATCGGTACCAAGAGTCTCCATCAACGGTAAATAAACTCCTTCAGCTGTCACCGGCACTTCTTCAGGAACTGTCTGGTTGATGACGGCCAACACGCCCCAGGCCAGACAGATCACTACCGCCACAGCGATTGTAGCGGCAAAACGCTGCTCCCTGCTGCGCCGGGCCCCGAAAATGACAGGAACAGTCAACATGTCCAGTAAAGGAACCAGTGCGTTCATGGTTAGAATCGCGAAGGTGACACCTTCTGGAAACGAAGTGTATTTTCTTAACAGAATTGTCAACACACCACAGCCGCACCCAAACAGCAGCCTGCCCATGGGATTGACCGGTGATGTAACCATGTCAGTAGCCATGTAGACAGCAGCAAAGAGCAAGCCACCTGCGGTAACAGCCACCCAGGGATCAAGCCCCCAGATATAGGCCACTGCAAAGGCGGTGGCCACATAGCCAACCGGGATCCGCCAATCAATCACTCTGCGGAACAGCAAGTAGACTGCGCCGATCAGAATGGCGACTACCGATGTTTCGCCAATACTGCCGCTGACATTGCCCCATACCAAAGCCCAGTCAAAAGACCGCATGGTTAGCAGCGGTGTGGCCTCGGTAACAGCATCGAAAGGCCTGACATACTTAACCATGGGAGCCGTAAAGGCCAAAAGCAGAATCGCCCGCCCCACCAAAGCTGGATTAAAGATATTATTGCCTAAACCGCCAAACACCAGCTTGCCAATGGTGATGGCCAGCACTGACCCAACGATGGGAATCCACCACGGCACAGTCGGCGGCAGGATCAAGCCCACCAGCAGTCCGGTTACCAAACTGCTTCCGTCACCAATCAGCCCTTTCGGGCGCCAGGGGTAGCGCATGAACAGAGCCTCGACCAGGGCTGCGGTAACAGCACTTAAAAGTACTATCCAGAATGCAGGAAAGCCGAAAAAGATGATTCCTGCCAGCCAACAAGGCAACAGGGCTAAGACCACATCGAACATGATCTGGGGTATGGTATCTTTAGCTCTAATAACGGGTGCCCATAATTGCTCTTTTGTATTCATGTGACTCACCTCCGCTAGATTGCTGTTTTTCCAGCTCTTACTGCTTGTTTACCTGCTTGAATCGACCTGCACAAACCTCGTTGTGCCGGGCATACGAATGAGCACAGGCCGCATTCGATGCAATCCATGATGTAATTACGCTGGGCCTGATCATATAATCCTTTATTACTCCAATCCGCCAGGTAATTCGGCTGTAAACCCATTGGGCAGTGATCAATACAACGGGCGCAGCGGATGCATGGATGATTCAACTCATAGCTGATCTCATCTTTGGCCAGCACTAAGATTCCGGACAGCGGCTTAGTTACCGGTGCTGTCAAGTCTTGAACAAGTTTCCCGGTCATCGGCCCACCGGCCACGATCGCCGCCGGATTGCCCATTCCGCCGCAGAAATCAATCACTTCTTGAATCGGCGTGCCAATCCTTACCAGTACATTACGGGGATCGTATACTGCCGCTCCCGCCACAGTAATCACTCTCTGATAAAGCCCAATGCCCCGAACAACTGCATCTGCAACCGCTATGGCAGTCTGGACATTCTGGACAATACATCCTACTTCTGCCGGCAGGCCCCCTGAAGGCACTTCCCGGCCAAGAGCCGCCTTGATCAGCTGCTTTTCTGCGCCCTGCGGATACTTGACTTTCAAACCTACAACCCGAATATAAGACTGTTCGGCACAAGCCTGCTCCAATACCCGAATGGCATCAGGTTTATTGACTTCTACACCAATGATACCCTGACTTGCACCGACAGCCTGCATCAAGATCTTCAAGCCCTCAATCAATTTGTGCGGTTGTTCGATCATCAAACGGTGGTCACAGGTCAAATACGGTTCACACTCAGCTCCATTGATTAATACTGTGTCAATGGGCTTCGGCGGTTCAACCTTGACATGGGTGGGAAACCCTGCCCCTCCTAAGCCGACAATTCCCGCTTCTTTGATCAGTTGAGCTATCTGGCTTGACGACAGGCGTGTATAATCCTGTTGAACTGCTGCCTCAGCTTCATCAAGGCCGTCATTCTCGATAATCACACACATAGCTTTGGTGCCATCCAGCAATGTCCTTTCTCCGATCTCCACGACTTGGCCCGACACACTGGCATGGACAGGTGCTGAGATATATTTCTCAGCTTCGCCGATCTTTTGCCCCAATTTGACCTGATCCCCAACTTTAACGATTGGTTGACAGGGAGCCCCGGCATGCTGGCTCAAAGGGATGATGGCTTGCTTGGGGGCGGGCATTACCATAACCGGTTTATTTTGTGTCGCATCTTTACGATGCGGAATATGGCCTCCACCGCGGGGAAATGTCTTGACCAACAACTCAACACACCCTTTCTTACACTCGCTTATTTGGTTGTACTTAAGAATCCTTTCACAATCCTTTTAGCAGAAAAACCCTTTATTAGACGTCGGTTATTATGTTCAACACACACACTCCTTTTCCTGCATCAGATTTACCCGTGTTCAATACAAGAAATTACCGGATTTGCCAATACAATCATTGATATAAAGTATGATTTGCGGGCAATATATAAGCACAAAACAAATCATTTTCAAAAAGGGGTGTTAAGCAATGGCACAAGGTTCCGGTTCATCAAATCAAAAACTGGTACCGCAAGCTTACAACGCGTTGAACCAATTTAAATACGAAGTTGCTCAAGAGCTGAATATAAACCCGGAGTATAAAACCGGTTACTGGGGTAACATCACTTCCCGGGAATGCGGCGCTGTCGGAGGCCATATGGTCAGAAAGATGATTGCATCGGCAGAGCAGGCTCTTGCTAATCAAGCGACTACACTTGGCAATACGTTCCGCCCACAATAACCATACCCAAACGCATTGATTTTAAGTGAAGGCTGTGATTAACACAGCCTTTCGTTCTTTTGCCTCTCGATCCCTCACCGCCTTCCCTGATCCTACATATCTTATAGAAAGGAGATCACGGAGGTGATGGACCATTGGCTTATCAACGGATTAATAAAAGGTGGGTTCAACAAGCATCAGCCCAGATGCGGCACCAGATGACGGGATATCAACCTCATATGCAAAAAGCCCTTAACCCGGTCAATCAGCAACTATCAATGACGACCTCAGTTGCCAAAGCAGCACAGTACTTTGCTCAACGAGGATATGGTAAACGGGGCTGTTGTCGATAATTAAACGACTCAAAAAATGACGCCGGAAGTCTCCTGGCGTCATTTTGCTTTCTAACTGCTACTCAATCGCCTTTTGGGCTACAAACTGCCACCGTTCTTCTTCACCGGTGGGTTCAGCAAAAGTAGGAAACTGGTAATAGCCACTGATCTGCCAGTTGTGCTCCTGCAGAATTAGAAAAACCTGCCTCGGCCGCCACAGTTTCTCTTGGTGCATCTCGCTGGCCCGGCGGTACAACCCGTTGGCTTCCCTGATCATAAAGGTCAGCTTCATCGTGCAAATCTCTCGGTGCTCATCAAACCAGTTGTCCCAAAAGTAACCAAAATCATCGAACAACTCGGCATAAGACTGATTGCCGTAGATTTCTCTCAGCTTCAGCTCTGAGTTTAAATCAAAAAGCAGCAAACCACCTGGTTTGGCATGCAGATAGGCCTGGTGCATAAACCGGGCCAGCTGTTCCTCGGTGGTCAGGTAATTGACCGCATCACAGCAGCTCAGGATTAGATCAAACTCCTGCCTTAAATCGATTCTCTCCATAGCCTCAGTAATAAACTCAACCGTGACACCGGCTTTTACCGCCTTTTCCTTGGCAACAGCCAGCATCTCCGGTGAGCGGTCAACTGCCACTATTTCATAACCCATTTGTGCCAATGGGATGGTGATGCCGCCGGTGCCGGCACCCAACTCCAAAATCCGTCTTGGTTTTACACCCATTCTGGCCCAAATCTCCACCAGATAACTGACCCACTTCTGATAATCCACAGCCATCAACCGATCATAGTACTGCGCCAGGTGGGTGTAAGCTGAATCTACTCTGCTCATTCCTGAAACGGTATCCTTTCGGCATCGGCCCACAATTTTTCCAGGTTGTAATACTTCCGCTCTGATTCCAAAAAAATGTGGGCCACTACTGCGCCATAATCCAACAGGATCCAGTGATTATTGTCCCGACCTTCTTGCTGCCTTAAGTCTACGTTGTGCTGTTCCATTGCTTCCCTGACCGCCTGGGTAATGGACTGCATGTGTGGAAAAGACGTACAGCTGCAGATCACAAAGTAATCGGTCTCCGCCATGTTCTCACTCATGCGCAGAATCTGCACATCTTCCGCCTTTTTATCATCCATTGCCCTGGCTACGGCTATGGCTGTGTCTTTGCCAGACAGTTTGTTCAAACAATCGCCTCCCTATTTGGTGAAGTTTTTGCCAACAATAACCGTCACATCCACCGTTTCTTCCCTGAATGGATCAATCAACACTTCCGCTTGAATCAACTCGGCCAATTCCGCTACTTGGTCAGCCACGTCCTGCGAACCTACTATAATCTCTGAAACCGGATAGTTAAAGTGATCAGCATTGCCGATCCTTTTAACATCCACGTTTTGATTACGCAAAACTTCCGCAGCGGCAGCGGCAATTCCTTGGATTCCTGAACCGTTCAAAACCTCTGCAGTCAGCGGCATGGGCGCTCCGTGGACAACCCATTCCACCACCTGTTTGGTCCGTTCAGTATCAGCGATCCAGTACCAGGCACCGTTGATCTGTTCCGAGGTTCCGGGAACAATTGCCGTTTCAATCTTGTCCACAGTGAAGCGATCCGCAGCGAAGGCCAATTTCAAGGCGAGTGTCCAGGGAACATTCGTATCCACCGCATCCCATATCTGCCCCAACAGCTTGGGAAGCTTCAAAATGGTACTGGGCTTCAAGACCTCTTTGATCACAGCCACTATGAATTTACGCTGCCTTTCGACCCTGCCGCCGTAGACTTCGTAGTTTGGATTGACCAAGGCTACATCCCCGAGGTGATCTCGGTAGCGCACATATTCCAGAGCTGTTTCTCCGTTCAGGACCTGAAGGCCGGCTTTGATGTCGATGTACAACCCTCCGGCAACGTCTGTGTACTTCATATCCTTTTCCACGTCGATTTCTACCCCGCCAAGTGTATCAATAATCTTGCTGAAACCGGCGAAATCAGTTTCGATGTAATAGTCAATCCTCACACCTAAGAATTCAGACACTGTTTTTACGGTCAACTCAGGGCCGCCATAAACATGGACAGCATTGATCCGGTCCCAGCGATCCCGTTCAGGGACATAAACGCGGGTATCTCTCGGGATGGAGATAATCCCCGCATGGCCGGTGTTTGGATCAAGAGCTGCTAAAAAAATAGTGTCCGTTCTGGATGGCGCATTTTCAGAGCTGTCTGTGCCAAGGAATAAAATATGAGTGCGCTGATACTCTGGAGCCTCCCAGGCAATCGAACCGCGCGGCGTAGAGATTTTTCTTTTTGCCAGCCCTCGCTGGTAGCTGAAATAGGCGGAAACAAAGATCAAAAACACCCCTAAAAGGCACAGAAAGACTGTGGAGATAATCCTCTTCCGTCTGCGCCTTCTTTTCCAGGCCCGTTTTTCTACTAGTTCCTGCTGTTTCCTGGCAATTTCTTCGGGACTAAGCACCCATGCAACCCCCTTACAAAAAGAGCTAGTGCTACTTGAAATCCGCAGCAACTAGCACATTTGCCTTCACCTAACTAGAAATTTCGTTATTATCTGCCGTGCTATGGGTGTGATGCTCAAGGTATAAACTGTTCTTGCGAATATAATGCTCCACAGCTTCGGGAACAAAATAGCGAATCGACTTTTGTGCCTGCACACGCCTGCGGATATCCGTCGACGAAATCGCCATTGCCGGAACCTGCAGCAAATGCAGCTTTTTCCCGTGCTGTTCAAACCACTCCTGCAATTTCCGGTCGAACTGGTACCCCGGCCGGGTAGCGGCGACAAACTCAGCTAGTTTCACTAACTCCGCCGCATTTTTCCAATCCATGATCTCAGCAATGGCATCAGCACCTGTAATAAAGAACAATTCAGCCTCGTCACCATAAAGCTTTCGCAAGTCCCGGAGAGTATCGATGGTATAGGTTTCCCCTTCCCGGTCAATATCAACCCGGGAGACTTCGAAGAATGGATTGGTCAGGGTGGCGAACACTGTCATCAAATAACGGTGTTCCTTAGAACTGACCTGACGAGGATCTTTGTGCGGAGGTACGCCTGATGGTACAAACAAAACCAAATCGATATCAAACTCACCGCGCACGACTTCTGCCGTCACCAGGTGGCCATAGTGAATCGGATCGAATGTACCACCCATAACCCCAATTCTGCAAGGCTTAGATTGTGTAACCATAGCAACTCCGTTCTTTGGATTAATAGCTCGAACCCACCAAGAACCCAGGCTTGGTGGGTTCCAGAGCCTATTCATATATATTCGGCATCAATTGGCCGGTTCCTGTTGAACCGGATTTTGTCAGCCTTGAAGTAGATAGCGGTTGATAATCGATTCAAGCACTTCTTGGCGTCCGGATTGGTTGGTAATTTCCGGCATCTGGAGTGCGTAGGCTTCCAACTGCTTGAAGTCAGCGGTTCCATCCACGATTTGCTTGCCAATGCCTGATGTATAGCTGGCATAGCGGTTCTCGACAAACTGCTCCAATTCTCCGGATTGCAGCAGCTTATGGGCAACCTTGAGGCCGTAGGCAAAAGCATCAAATCCAACAATATGGCCGATGAACAGATCATCCAGTTCGAACGAACCTCTCCGGACCTTGCAGTCGAAGTTCAATCCTCCAGGCTGCAGGCCACCGTTTTTCAGGATTTCATACATAGCCAGTGTGGTTGTGTAAATATCTGTCGGCATCTGATCCGTATCCCAGCCTAACAGCAGATCTCCCTGATTGGCATCGACACTGCCCAACAGTCCGTTAATCCGGGCGTAATGCAGATCATGTTGGAAAGTATGGCCGGCCAAGGTGGCATGGTTGGCCTCAATGTTCAGTTTGAAATGTTCCTCCAAACCGTATTTCAGAAGGAAGCCGTGGACTGAAGCCGCATCGAAATCATACTGATGCTTGGTTGGCTCCTTTGGTTTTGGTTCGATCAGGAACTGTCCGGTAAATCCAATTTCTTTGGCATAATCAACAGCCATGTGCAGGAATCGGGCAAAATTATCCAGTTCCAGCTGCATGTTGGTGTTGAGCAAAGTCTCATAGCCTTCCCGGCCGCCCCAAAAGACATAGTTTTCACCGCCCAGCTCCTTGGTTATTTCCAAAGCTTTCTTGACCTGGGCCGCGGCATAGGCAAAGACATCAGCATTGCATGAAGTGGCAGCACCGTGAACATAGCGGGGATGGTTGAACAGGTTGGCTGTACCCCACAGCAGTTTGATACCGGTATCTTCCATCAACTGCTTGGCCAAATCCACCATCACATCGAGATTCTTGTTGGTCTCGCGCAAGTTTTCTCCCTCCGGGGCGATGTCCCGGTCATGGAAGCAGAAATACTGTACTCCTAGTTTGCTCATGAACTCGAAGGCAGCGATCATTCGTTCTTTTGCCTGATCCAACGGATTGCTCGGCTGATCCCAGGGGCGGATCATAGTGGCTGCACCAAAGGGATCGACACCTTTTCCGGTAAAAGTATGCCAATAGGCTACCGCAAACCGCAGATGATCAGCCATGGTTCGATCGCCAACCAACTCGTCAGCATTATAATGTTTAAAGGCCAAAGGATTCCTGGAATCGGGACCTTCGTATTTAATCCTGTCTATACCCTTGAAAACCTCACTCATACCTAGCCACCTTCCTTTGTTAATTTTCACTTATTTGTTCTGGAAATAAGTGGCAATTTCCTGCTGCATACAACAAAGACCCTTCGCCTTTTCAAGTAAAGGCTCGGGGCCTTGAAAACATTTATTCCTGATACTGAAACTCCAGGCCTTCCACCCGTACCGTTGCTCCGTCTGGAACCTGCATTGCCCGCAGTTTTTGGTACAGGCCGATTTTCTCAAAGAGCCGCTGCAGGTATTCGAGGGTTTCTGCGTTGTCCAGATCGAGCCGTTCCAACAACCGCCGCAGCCCTTCTCCCTCCACCACATAATCATCGTTTTCCCTGCGGATGGTAAATTCTTCCACAGAGGCTGTTTGTGATTTTGGCTGATAGACTATGACATCATCGCTGGCAGTTTCCGCCGGTTCCTGGGCCTTGATTTCCGCCACCAGCCGCCCCACATGCTCTATCAACTCCTGCGTTCCCTGCCTGGTTGCGGCAGAGATGGGAAATACCATTCTTCCCTCCTGGGCAGCAGCCTGTTGAAGCTGTTCCAGGTTGTGGCGGGCAGCTGGCAGATCCATTTTGTTAGCAGCAACAACTTGGGGCAGCTGCGCCAATCTGGGATTATACAATGCCAGTTCCTTGTTGATCTGCTGATAATCCTCCACGGGATTGCGGCCTTCAATGCCGGCCGTGTCAACCACATGGACAATCACCCGGGTGCGCTCAATATGGCGCAGGAAATCATGGCCCAGACCCACACCACGATGGGCACCCTCAATCAGCCCGGGAACATCAGCCACCACGAACGATTCACCTTCACCCAGGGAAACAACACCGAGATTTGGTACCAAGGTAGTGAACGGGTAATCGGCGATTTTTGGTTTAGCAGCAGAAACGACAGATATCAGTGTTGACTTCCCCGCATTGGGATAGCCTACTAAAGCCACGTCGGCAATCAGTTTCAACTCAAGATCGATCCACAACTCCGGGCCCTTTTCGCCCCGTTCGGCAAAGGCAGGAGCTTGCCTTGTGGAGGTGGTGAAACGGGTATTTCCCCTGCCGCCCCGCCCACCGACAGCGACAACCAATCGCTGCCCCGGTTGGGCCAGATCGGCAATCAACTCGCCAGTCTCACTATGTGTGACCACAGTGCCTGGAGGAATCCGGATGATCAGATCCTCACCATCTTTGCCAAACTGGTTTTTGCCCCGGCCCGGTTGTCCATTCTCAGCTTTGAAATGTTTGCGGTACCGAAAGTCAATCAGTGTTGTCAGGTTTTGATCAGCCTCTAAGATAACACTGCCGCCCCGGCCTCCGTCGCCACCGTCAGGCCCTCCAGCCGGAACATATTTTTCTCTGCGAAAACTGACACAGCCATTGCCGCCGTCGCCTGCTTTGACATAAATCCGTGCTTGATCAATAAACACTGTCCACCCTCACTTTCCCTCATTACCATCATAGCGTATCCCCCGGGCCTTTAGCCTAATCATGAAAAAACCCTCTTGCACTTGTGTACAAAAGGGTTTGACACTTCAGTTTACGCTGTAACGACTTCCCTTTCAGCCAGAACACTTACTTGCTTGTGGTCTTTGCCACAGCGTTCAAAAGTAACATATCCATCAACTTTGGCAAATAGTGTATCATCCTTGCCAAGCCCGACATTGGCACCCGGCCTGATCTTGGTACCGCGCTGCCTTACTAGAATGCTGCCGGCACTGACATATTGTCCGTCGTGTCTTTTCACACCTAAACGCTTGGAAATGGAATCGCGACCATTCTTGGTGCTGCCTCCACCCTTCTTAGTTGCAAACAGCTGCAGATTTATTCTCATTGCTCCACCTCCTCAATCTCCAGGTAGGCTGTTCCGTATTCCTGGAACACGGCTTTCAAGCCTGCATACATCACTTGCATGATTAACTGGCTCTGCTGCCAAACTTGATCTGGCAGTTTTTGCGGTAACGTACATTTTAAGAATCCATCTTTGATTTGGACATCGACTGCTATTCCCAATAATTCCTGCAAGCCAATCACTGCGGTTTGGGTCAGTACTGATACGGCTGCACAGACAATATCCTCGCCATACCGGGCGAAACCCGTATGGCCCTCAGCAGCAAAACCAACAATATCTTTCCCTACTTTGAAAACTGCAATCTTAGTCATTAAGCCTCAATCTTTTCAATTACCAACTTGGTAAACGGCTGACGATGACCGGTCTTCTTGCGGTAGTTTCTCTTGGGCTTATACTTGAATACAATCACTTTGTTGCCCTTACCTTGATCCTCGACTCTGGCAGTAACTTTGGCATTGGCTACAGTTGGAGTGCCAACTGTAACATCACCATCTTTGCTTACCAGGAGAACGCGATCCAGTACTACCTGTTCGCCGACGGGTGTGGCTAACTTCTCTACATAGATGGCGTCACCTTCAGTAACTCGATACTGCTTCCCGCCTGTTTCAATAACAGCGTACATTACTCCACCTCCTTGCTCAGACTCGCTGGTCCCAGGCACACATGCTGTGTTTTAAAAAGCCTGTACCATGCGGTTTCACAACACATCCAAACCCGCTTCAATAATTTTAACACCCAAAACTGCACTTGTCAACGCTGACAGCTGATTTCGGTGTAATCAAGTTCAAACTGATCGCAGCCTCTGATCGTAATTCTCTTGCCTGTCTGCTTGCGCATCAGTTTAATGTTCTCCTTATTGTTTCCGACCAAAACTGCCGCCACCAGTGGATGGCAGGCCACTTTGATCGATTTCACGTCCTTTTCTCTGGCCAGAGAATAGATCTGCTGAGCCGTATTGATAGCAATCGTGTCCTGGGATAGCACGCTGCCAGTGCCTCCACAGTGGGGGCACGGTGTTTCCATAATATGGCTTAATCTCGTCTTCGCCTTTTTCCTGGTCATTTCCACTAAACCCAGCTGGGTGAATCCAAGGACATGGCTCTTGGTTTTGTCGGTGGCTAAGGCTTTGGTCAGAGCATCCAATACTAACTGGCGATCATGTGGGCTGCTCATGTCGATAAAATCAATAATGATGATACCGCCAATATTGCGCAGCCGCAGCTGTTTGGCAATTTCCTGGGCCGCCTCCAGATTTGTACGGAGCACTGTTTCCGCCAGGTTCTTACTGCCGGTATACTTGCCGGTGTTGACATCGATGCTGACCAGGGCTTCGGTTTGGTCGATGATCAAATAGCCGCCGCTGTTCAGCCAAACACGCTTGTGAGTCGCCTTTTCCAGATCCCGGGACAACCCAAGCTGATCAAACAAAGCAACTTCACCGCGATACAGCTCAACCTTGGTGGTTGGCGAAATCCGCAGCTTGGCACGGATATCGATGATTCGGTCATAGATCCAGGGCTGATCCACGATAATAACCTCGGTGTCATCAGTCACCACATCCCGCATGATCCGGTAGATCAAGTCATGGTCGTGGTAAAGCAGAGCCGGAGCTGAACACTTCCGGCTTTGCGCCACAATGCCCTGCCACAGCTGCAGCAGTTGGTCCCTTTCTTCCATCAATTCTTGCTCAGAACGTCCGGAAGCTGCTGTTCGGATAATCAGACCCATCCCTGGCGGCTTAAGTTCACTGGCCAGCTCCCGCAGCCGGGCCCGCTCCTGGGAATCGGGAATCTGGCGGGAAACACCAATACTGTTTTCCTGGGGCATCAGCACCAAGAATCGCCCCGGCAGGGAAATGCTGGTCACAACTCTGGCTCCCTTGGCTCCTTCCGGTTCCTTGGCCACCTGAACCAGAATCTCTTGCCCCTTTTTGACCAGTTCGTTGATGGGGCGCTCCTTCTCCCCTTTCAAGTCAGCCACATATAAGAAACCGTTCCGTTCCAGTCCTAAGTCAACAAATGCCGCTGCCATTCCCGGTAACACATTTTCGATTCTGCCTTTATAGATGTTGCCAACAATACGGCTGGTTTCGTCCTTTTCACGAAAGAACTCGGCCAATCGTCCTTCTTCAACAATACCAACCAAAACCTGATTCAAAAAAGAAGAGATAACAACCTTCCGCAGCATATTATCCTTTACCCCTTTAAAACATCGAATGGCGTCAGCAGCTGATCAGCCTCGGCCTTGATCAACAGTGCTGTCCGGTGAATCAATACATCCCTGAGTTCCAGCCCCAACAGAGGCAAGAGATCCATAGGCCGCAGGTTTGCCTTAACACCGCTGGCACACTGCAGCTCAATCTGTTGATTGAGCGCATCATAGGCCATTTTGTCGATCAAGCTCCGGATGTTTGCTTGCTGTTCTTTTTGTTTACGTTTAACTGAAACCATCAATACATCTTTGGCCAGCAAATCTGTAATCCGAGGTTCCAGATCAGAGACCTCACCAAGGGTCCTGATTTGATAGCAGGCTGTCGTAATCAGCGACATTAAGGCCGGGTATTTTACGGGCAAAGCGGCGGCCTCCAAAATCTGGAATCCATCAGGCAAAACTGCATTTAAACGGCTTTTCACCGTTTCACAGTCCAGGCTGGTCTGCAGCTGCAGATCAACATACTCCGCCTCACTGGTCACCCCAACAGGCAGTGTGGAGGCAAATGCCAGTTTGGGAGTGGGGCTGAAACCCTGAGAATAGGCAATGGGCAGCTGCGCCCGGCGAATGGCCCGGCCCATCAGGCGCAAAATATCAAGATGGGAAATGAACCTTCCCGGTTCACCGACACCAAAACGCAAACGAACATTATTACTCAATCCCATCACCACCCTGCAGTCTGTTGGTTACATCCAGGTCCTGACACACGCGGCAGCCTACACAATTATTGAAACGGCAGTCTTCGGTGGTAATGCCTTGATAAGCCCTCTTGCGCTCGAGCCACAAAAACTGCCTGCTCACACCGCTGGAAAGGTGTTCCCACGGAAAGATCTCATCAGCCTGACGCTCACGGTAGGCATAGAAATCACTGTCAATTCCTGCGTCGTGAAATGCGTGCATCCAGAGATCAAAGCGGAAATGCTCGTTCCAACCGTCGAACTGGCAGCCCAAATCAACTGCCCGGGCCAATACCTTCCCCAAACGGCGATCGCCGCGGGCAAACACTGCCTCCAGATAACTGGTGGGGACATCATGGGCGCTGAAGTTAAATCCTGGATGCCGCAGCTGTTTCCGCAGATAATCCTGCTTCGCCAATAACAACTCTTGATCAGTAAACGCTTCCCACTGGAAAGGCGTGCCCGGTTTCGGGACAAATGATGCAACACTGACATTGACCACCGGTTTCTTGCCATCTTTGGGCAGCCGGCGCCGGCCAATCTCCAGTACATTTTTGGCCAGGTTGGCAATTCCGTCCAAATCTTCCCAGGTTTCTGTCGGCAGTCCAATCATGAAATACAGTTTGATTTGAAACCAACCGGCAGCAAACGCCGCATCCACTGCTTCATAGAGGTCCTCTTCCCGGACATTTTTGTTGATCACATCCCGCAAGCGCTGGGTACCTGCCTCAGGCGCAAAGGTGAGTCCTGTTTTTTTGAACTTCTCAATTTCAGTGGCCAGTCTAACGGAAAAAGAATCAACCCGCAGTGAAGGCAGGGATACAGATACCCCACGCTGGCGGCATTCGGCAGCCAGCTCAGTCACTAGTCGTTCCACCTTGCTGTAGTCACCGGTAGACAAGGAAGTAAGGGAAACCTGTTCGTAGCCTGTACTGTCCAAAAGCTGCAGCACCTGTTTCTTCAGGGTTTCCACACTCCGTTCCCGGACAGGCCTGTAGATCATGCCAGCCTGGCAAAACCGGCAGCCCCGGGTACAACCCCGCATCACTTCAACCATGACCCGATCGTGCACGGTCTGCAGGTAGGGCACAATCATCCGGTCAGGGAAAGGAGCTTGATCCAAGTCGGCCACAACTCGTTTTTCAATCTGATCCGGAACCGAACTCTCTGTTTTCTGGATCGTTTTGATCGTTCCCTGATCCGTATACTTTATTTCATAAAACCGGGGAACATACACTCCTGAAATCTGAGCTAGTTTCAAAAGTGTTTCCTGCCGTGACAGCTTCTGTTCCTTACTGGTTTTAACCAACTCCAGCAGTTCGCCGATTACCTCCTCACCGTCGCCCAGAACCACGCAATCGAGGAAATCCGCCAAGGGCTCCGGGTTATACCCACAGGGGCCGCCGGCAATGATCAGCGGGTACCGATTGTCCCGTTGGGCACTTAAACGGGGAATCCCTGCCAAATCCAGCATTTTGATGATGTTGCTGAAGCTTAGCTCGTACTGCAAGGTAAAGCCGACTATATCAAAGTCAGCCAGAGGCTGCCCCGATTCCAGGGCAGTTAACGGCAGATCTTCTGCTTTCATCTTCTGCTGCATATCCACCCAAGGCATGTATACCCGTTCCGCCAGAGCATCCTGGCGCTGATTGATTATATGATAGAGAATCTTAAAACCAAGATTGCCCATCCCGATCTCATACGTGTCAGGAAAGGCCAAAGCCATTTTGACCGCCACTTGCTTCCATTCTTTATGGCAGGCATTCAATTCTTGATTTGTATATCGAGCCGGCTTGGACACGTCCGGCAAAATTCGCAACAACTTTTGTTTCATCTATAGCACCTCTCATCGTTACCGCTAATCATACCTATGGTTAAAACGTTGCTTAACCAATTTATTAAGTTTATCATGAATCCCTTGTTCCAGCAAGCCGTTGATCAATTCCAACTCTGTCAAAACCCCGATCAGCCTGCCTTGCAGGTCAATAATCCAGATCAAATGATAGAACGAAGGTGTAAGACAACGGATAACTTCGCCGACAGTAGTTTCGCAAGTGGCCACCAGTTCTTTGGCAGGCATCACTCGCTCTGTTCTTACCTGGAACTGCTTTTGAATCAGATAGCGCAAGAACACATACATCGCCTGTGCCGCTTCTTTTTTGGCCGCCATAAATAAAAATATCCCTACAACCACCAACAAAGCCCCACTGGCATCCGCTGCCGCCAGACTGCCGATTAAGCCTAAGGCCATCAAACCAACAGCCAAAAACTGGCCCATCTTGGCTGCTCTTTCTGTAGCTTTGCAGAATCCGCAGCGGTAGAGCAGACGGCTCCGCAAGATCCGGCCCCCGTCAAGGGGTAGCCCGGGCAAAAGGTTGAGGGCAGCCATGCTGAGATTGGCCCGGGCAAGGAACCAAAACCAATCTGCAACCAGCAGACCGTATGTGTGACAGGCCCACAACACAGCCAGAAGCAGCAAATTGCTCAAAGGCCCTGCCAGCGCCACTACAGTTTCGATCTTTGGATTTAACTCCAGCAAATGATCCATGCGAGCCACCCCGCCAAAGGGAAGCAGCTCCACTTCGATAACCCGCAGTCCGTAGGCAAAAGCAGTAATGGTATGGGCAAGCTCGTGAAAAAGGACAATTGCAAACAAGATCAGCGCCGGCAGCAGCTGCCCAAAAACAAAGGCCAGCGTAATAAGCAGTAAAAAAAAGGGATTGACTTTAAATACAATCCCCAAAAACGAGCCGACTTTCATAGACTCACCAACCCGTTGGCACACGGGGTAAACCCTGAGTCAAAGCCGTCATGTCAAAACTTGAGAAAGCCTGCCTCAGCTGCTCAATGGGCCTGGTGACAAAACGCAAATCAAAATCTGTGGTTAAAATAAATTCCAAGTAGTTAGTAACTTCTGTTCCAAACGGAATCTGACTTTCAGCGAGCAGGCCAATAATCACAAACAGCAATACCGCCGTAACCAAACTGTTGGACGAACGGGTGGTCATTGTTTCACCTCCCTCGGCTGCTATTTAAATATATTAGCCTCGGGAGCAATTCATAACCAAAAAAACCTGAACGATAAAAGCTCTACAGCTTCCGTTTTACTTTACGCACAGGAATATTGGCCACCAATGCCACTGAGTCATCGCTGCTGTCCAAGTTGACCTCTAAACCTTGCTCGTCTATCTCCATATATTTTGACAGTACATTGATCATTTCTTCTTTCAAGGCATCCAACAAACCTGGGGAGAGTATCGCCCGATCTTGAACCAGAACCAGGCGCAACCGTTCCTTGGCTTTATCCTTACTTTGTTCCGTAGCACCAAACAGCCTTGATAACCACTCTAACACGGCCGACCCTCCTAACTTCTGCCGAACAAGCGCAGTATTCGTTTGACCATAGAGGTTTCTTCCAATGGCAGGAATGGAACAGATGCCCCTTCCAATCGGCGTACGATATTACGGAATGCCTGTCCTGACAACGACTTCTTATCCAGGACAGCCGGTTCTCCCCGGTTGGTCGAGATGATAATACTCTCATCATCAGGAACAATACCCAACAGCTTGATCGCCAGGATATCGATGATATCGTCAGTGGTCATCATATCGCCTTTACGAATCATGTCCGGGCGAATCCGGTTGATGATTAGATGTGGTTCGTACAATTCACTCGCTTCCAGCAAACCGACAATTCGATCAGCGTCTCTTACGGCCGATACTTCCGGTGTAGTGACAATAATCGCCACATCAGCACCGGCGACAGCATTCTTGAATCCCTGTTCAATACCGGCAGGGCAGTCAACCAACACATAGTCAAACTCTTTCTTGAGCTCCTCCATCAACACCTTCATCTGTTCCGGGTTGACAGCATCCTTTTCACGGGTTTGTGCTGCCGGCAGTAAAAACAGATTGTCCAAACGCTTGTCCTTAATCAGAGCTGAACGTACCCGGCAGTGCCCCTCAACCACATCAATCAAATCATAGACAATGCGGTTCTCCAGTCCCATGACCACATCCAAGTTGCGCAGCCCGATATCTGCATCGACCAAACATACTCTTCTCCCAATTTGAGCCAGCCCGGTTCCGATATTGGCAGCTGTGGTAGTCTTGCCAACACCGCCTTTGCCACTTGTTACTACAATGGATTTTCCCATTCAAACACCTCCCCTACTTAGCGTCAACTCTGATTACTCTGATAAGCACTAATCTGAATTACATTATCACAAATGCGCGCGACTTCCGGTCCAAGCGGTTTAGGCAGTTTCTCATCAGGGGAGCGAGATATGTAGCTGGCAATTCGCAATTGAGTTGGCTCTAACCGGAAGGCAAAGACCGATGCGTTGACGTTGCCGTTGCAGCCTGCATGGGCAACTCCCCGGAGACACCCTAGAACCAGAATATCACCGGTGCAGACAATTTCAGCTCCCGGATTCACATCGCCGAGGATGACCACATTACCGTCATACCAAATGCGCTGGCCGGAGCGAATCGTACGGCGCACCAGCAATGTGTCTTCACTGGCTTCATCTCGTGGCTCATCCTTGCGTTCAGCCACAGCAACTGGCGGCTCCGCAACTTCCTTTTCACCAATCACCATCCCAAATTCTTCCACTGTTTGCTCTAACTGCCGCTTTTCTTCCGGTTTCAGTTCTCGATCCGTTGTGGAAACGTACACTGTTGCACCGGAAAAGAACTCCTGAGCTGAAGCCAGTCGTGCCCTCAGTTGTGCCAAGACTTCGGAAAAAGTTAATCCGCTGGGAATCAAAATCGACAATCCATGCTTCGTACCTTTAATGATACAAGCTTCCTTGCTCATTATGGGTCTCTCCTCGAATGCTTTCATTCCTACCTTTACAACTTCGCTTTCTCAAATTTTATTCCTGCCTATTTAACCCAAAATAGGCATCAAATACCATGCGTGCAATCGGTGCTGCACTAGATGCGCCCCCGGTTCCGTGCTCGACAATCACCACCACCACCAATTCCGGATCCTCAACTGGGGCAAAGGCAGCAAAAAGACCGTGCCCTTCTTGGCCTGGTATTTCATAACTACCGGTCTTGCCGGCCGTCCGGATCGGGAAATCTTCAAAAGCCCGGCGGGCTGTCCCCCTGGGATGGGTAATTACAGCCTCCATGCCTTGGATTACCGCATTCCACGTGCTCTCAGCCACATCCATAGTAGTTTTTACCGTGGGTGTATGCTCAAAGACAATTTCGCCTTCCGGATCAATGATCTGTTTGACCACCGTCGGCTGATAGATCACCCCGCGATTAGCGATGGCACTGTACGCAGCTGCCAACTGGACAGGCGTCACAGTGACAAAACCTTGCCCGATCGAGATCTGTTCTGTATCCACAGGGTACCAAGCCTGCTCATAGGTGGGGTAGCCGGCATACCGCTGCCGCTTCCACTCCCGGTCCGGCACTAAACCTGATGCTTCCTGAGTGACCCCGATCATCTCAGTGGGAGATCCGAAGCCAAATTTTCTCAGCCAGGTTGACAGCCGATCAATACCCACCTGTTTGCCGAACTCGGCAAAATAGTGGTTGCTGGACACTGCCAGAGCATCGACAAGCTTGATCGGGCCGAAAGGCGCGAGGCCCTGGGTTATCACCCAGTCCCGGATCCCGTATTCGCTGGTACCGGTGGCATTAAACACCTGGTCCGGAGTTACCACCTTTTCTTCCAGCATAGCCACGGCAATGAACGGCTTGAATGCTGAACCGGGCCCGTACTGTCCTTGAATTGCACGGTTGAATAACGGCAAATCAGGGTTATTGACCAAACTTTTATAATAACTGTTCCGCTGCCTGGCATCCAGCAATCTTCCGGGATCATAGTCGGGCATGCTGACCAACGCCAGAATCTCACCGGTCTTTGGGTTTAAAGCAATCACTATCCCCTTAAATGGCGGGGCACCTTCCTCCCGCAGCGTGTCCGTATGGGCAATAAATGCCTCCCGCGCTGCCTGCTGCAGCTCACGATCAAGAGTAAGTATCAAACTGTAGCCTGGAATCGGCTCCACATAGCTCACCGTTTGTACCGGCCGGCTCAAAGCATTCACTTCCACCATGACCGAACCCAGGACTCCCCGCAGTTCCTGTTCATAGATTGCTTCCAATCCAGTTTTGCCGACTAAGTCAGAACTGGCATATCCCGAGCCGAGCTGCTGCAGCTCCTGCTCACTGATAATACCCAAATAACCAATCAGATGACTGGCAAAGCTGGGATAAAGGTAATCCCGCACCCACTCTTCTTCTATAAAAACTCCCGGCAGCTTCATCCGGTTTTCCTCAATAGCCACGACTGTACTCAAATCAACATCACGGGCAATGCGAACCGGTTCATACAAGTTCTGGCGCCCTTTATTGATGGCCGCCTGCAGTTCTTCGCTGGTGAGGCACAAAATCTCGCTTAAGTACTCCAGCACACCTTCAGCATTTTGGGGAATCCCGCCGGGTACCAAAGCCACTGTAAAAGCGGGACGGCTGCGGACCAACTCTTTGCCATCACGGCTGTAGATGACACCTCTGGTAGGCATTACCCGAATCCGGCGCATGCGATTGCCCTCGGCCAAGTTTGCGTAATGGCCTCCCCGGCGGATTTGAAGCTCCCACAACCTGCCGCAGATAATTAAGATGATAATGATGATCAGCACCCAAAATACCCGGAGACGCTGTTCCAGTGTCTTATCTTCCAAGATTTTGTGTTCACCTCGATCGCCTGAAAATCTCATCCCAGTAAAAGATCTTCTTGTTGAAATAATATAAGCGCACATACAGCAGCAGGCTGAGCACTCCGTTATACAACAGCAAGGGCAGCAAGATCTGCTCTAGAAGATACTTCACTGGCACTGTCACACCAAAGAAAGCCATTCCCAATCCGTACAAAAGCTGATCAGCGATGGTGGCCACCAAGACGCTGATCAGGGGAACGACATAGTTTTCCTTATAAAATCGCAGGGCTAAAAGGCCGACCACGGCACCAATCACCATCTTGGTCAGTGCATGGAGCCCGATTAGTTCTCCCACGAACAGATCCAAACCCAGGCCAGCCAAAAAGCCAAATTTAGCTCCAAAACCAGGCCCGTTTATTAAACTAAATAAGACAACCAATACCAGAATCAGATCAGGAATGACCACAAAAATCGGCCATGCGGTAAAGATGGTTGTCTGAATCACTAAAGCCAGGATAATGATCACCGTATAGATCAAAACTGCCATCGGTCTGCACCTACTTCGGATCACCAAGCAAGATTAAAACGTACTCCAGTCTGCTGAAATCCACAAAAGGCTGGATGTATGCTGTAAAAGACAGCTGATAGCGGCTGGGGACGATCTCCACCACTTTGCCTATGGGTAGTCCTTTGGGGAAATATTGCGACAGTCCAGATGTGACAAGAACATCACCAACCTGTAATTGTACATCTTTGGACAAAGGCTTGGCCAACAGCATCCCAGAATAATCCGGATCACCCTCAATCAGCACCAGATCGCCGGAATGCTGAACCATGCCCCCAATCGCACTGCGGGCATCGGTAGCCAGAATCACCGTGGCAGTAGTGGCTGTAACACTTTGCACAGTGCCAACAACCCCGTTGCCGGACATGACCGCCATGCCTTGGGTTACTCCGTTATTACTGCCGCGGTTAATGGTAACAGTATTGAAGAGATTGGTCGGCGACCTGCCAACCACTTCGCATACCAACATTTGATAGGATTCTTGTTTCTTAAACTCCAGCGCTTCCCGGAGCCACTCATTTTCTCTTTTGTACTCTGCCATCTGGTACAACTGACGCTCAAGCTCTAGTAATTCAGCCTTCAACCGGGCATTTTCCTGCTTAAGGCTGCCAATTTGCCCCACTGATGCAAAGAATGAATGGACTGTTTGGGAGATGCGCATGAACAGTGTTTGGATCGGTGCCAGAAGATCACGAACTGCCTGCTCGCCGACAGTCACCTGGGGACGGGAGCGAGAGGTAAAGTGGATACTCCCGGCAATGGCTACAATCATGATCAGGATCACGATTACTCTTACGCGCCTGATTTTTCGGGACAAAACCACTTCACCTCCTCACTACCGCCTCCGGTTGTTTACCGTTTCGGCCCAATCATGATCCGCTGCATCAAATCATAATGTTCCAGAACAAGTCCCGTACCTTTCACCACTGCCTGCAACGGCTCTTCGGTCACATGGACCGGCATTCCCGTTTCACCGGCTATCAATTGATCCAACCCGGTCAAGAGGGCTCCGCCTCCTGCCATCACAATACCCCGATCCATGATGTCAGCTGCTAACTCCGGCGGGGTTTGTTCCAATGTTACCTTTACACCTTCCAAGATACTGGCCACTGGCTCCGCTAAAGCTTCCCTCACTTCCTCTGAAGTGATGGTTATGGTTTTCGGCAGTCCGGTCACCAGGTCACGGCCGCGTACTTCCAACGAACTCTCTGTTTCTTGAGGACAAGCTGTACCAATAGTCTTCTTGATTGTCTCTGCTGTCCGTTCGCCAATCAGGAGATTATAATTGCGGCGAATATGCTGGATGATTGCATCGTCCATTTCATCGCCTCCAATTCTGATGGAACGATGAGCGACAATGCCCCCCAGCGAGATGACAGCCACTTCCGTAGTACCTCCGCCTATATCGACAATCATGTTCCCTGTCGGTTCCTGTACTGGCAGGCCAACTCCAATGGCAGCAGCCATAGGCTCTTCAATCACCCTGGCATCCTTGGCTCCTGCTGAGATGGCTGCATCAATAACCGCCCGTTTTTCCACTTCTGTAACCCCGGAAGGGACAGCAATGACTACACGTGGCCGCACCCAGCTCATTCTTCTGTTCGCCTTGACCAAGAAGTCGCGGAGCATCCGCTCGGTGGTGTCAAAATCGGCGATCACTCCGTCGCGCAAAGGCCTGATGGCCACGATATTGCCGGGAGTCCGACCGACCATTTCTTTGGCTTTGTTGCCAACGGCCAGAATTTCTTTAGTCTCTTGATCCCGCGCCAGCACCGACGGTTCATCAATCACAATCCCGCGACCGCGTACGTAAACCAATGTGTTTGCAGTTCCTAAATCAATGCCAATGTCTCTTCCTAAGCGACCAAACATGTTTGTATCTCCTTTCAGCTTGTCCCTATGATACTTAGATTAAACCATGCTCACGAAAACTGAGATAGCTTTTGTCTGCGATAATAATGTGATCCAAGACTTTAATCCCTAACAACTCTCCGGCTTCACACAGTCTTTTTGTTACACGGATGTCTTCATCACTAGGGGTAGGATCTCCGCTGGGGTGATTATGCACCAGAATCACAGCCGCGCTGCTTTTTTTGATCACATCTTTGAATAATTCCCGCGGATGGACCAGGGAGGCATTGAGATGACCAATGGAAACAACCTTTCTGGCAATCACAGCATGCTTCGTATTGAGCATCAGAATCACAAAATGTTCGCGATCGAGCAGGCTCATCTCATTGATCACGATTTCTGCAGCGTCCTGAGGGCTGTGAATCACTTCTCTTACTTCCAGGCTTGAGTTGCTCAACCGCTTGGCTAACTCGAAAGCAGCCAGTACCTGAGCAGCTTTGGCCGGACCAATGCCTTTAATGGTTGCCATTTCCTCGTACGTGGCACAGGCCAGGTCTCGCAGAGATCCGAAGTGAGAGATCAACTGATCCACTAAATTAAACACGGACTGATTCTGGGTTCCAGTCTGGAGTAAGATGGCTAACAACTCACGATTCGACAGATGCTCCGGGCCATATTGCAGCAGTCTTTCCCGCGGGCGTTCCTGAACAGGCAAGTCTTTGATCATGACATTGTAACTCACGCTATTCCTCCTTGCCGCTCCCCCGGGCAAAGACATCAATTCCAAAAGTGCGCAATTCCAGCAATAACCTCGGCATCGGCAATCCTACCACGTTATAGTAACATCCTGATATAGATTCGACAAAAGCACCGCCAATTCCTTGGATTGCATATCCACCTGCTTTATCAAATGGTTCCTGCGTATCAATGTATGTGCGAATTTCGTAATCCTCGAGCTCGCGTATGTAAACATCCGTGGCTGCATAAAAACTTCGCTCCATCTTGGCTGAAAGCAAGGCTACTCCAGTCAAAACCTGGTGTTTTTTACCACTCAATAAGCGCAGCATAGCAAAAGCATCCCGTCGATCTCGGGGCTTGCCCAAAATCTGATCGGCGATGGCGACCACCGTGTCAGCGCCAATTACTAGACTGCCGGGGAACCGGGCCAGAACAGCCTTTGCCTTCAAAACCGCATTATTGATTACTGTCTCTGCAGGATCTCCTCCGGATGATTCCGGAGTATTGGCAGCAGCGACTTGAAACTTAAGGCCAAACTGCTTGAGCAGATCGATTCTTCGCTGTGATTTGGATGCTAAAACTATCTCCATGATTTCACGACCTCTTGAGTTCACAACCTCTTGTTAAATTTCCGGATCCGGGCAGATTTTCCTCCAAGAAATGACGGAGATATCGAACAATAACGGAATAAAACAAGGCACTCTAAAGAAGAGTACCATAAAAAAGAGGGAACCTGTTCCCTCTCGAACCAGTTCCCTCATGCCTAGCTGAACATGTCCGGTATGCTCAAATACCGTTCTCCCGTGTCAGGAAGGACTACGGCCACCTTTTTCCCGGGGCTCAGTTCCTCCGCTACCTTTAGAGCAGCATAAGCGGCAGCCCCTGATGAAATGCCGGCCAGAATTCCTTCTTCTTTAGCCAACCGTCCCGCAGTGGCAATGGCATCGCTGTCTGTGACACGGATCACTCGATCATAAATTGCTGTATTCAAGACTTTGGGAACAAATCCGGCACCGATGCCCTGGATCCGGTGGGGCCCGGGCTGGCCTCCTGATAACACAGGCGAGTTGTCAGGTTCGACTGCAATCACCTTCACATTGGGGAGCTGTGCTTTGACTACTTCACCTACACCAGTTATGGTTCCTCCTGTGCCAATTCCCGATACAAACGCATCCAGTTTTCCTTCGGTCTGCTGCAGAATTTCCACGGCAGTAGTATCCCGATGAATCTCTGGATTGTCCTTATTTTCAAACTGCTGTGGTATGAACGCCCTTGGGGTGTTCGCTGCAATTTCCATGGCACGGCTGATGGCACCACGCATGCCCTCGCTACCTGGTGTAAGGACTAACTCCGCCCCATAGGCCTGCAGCAGCTTGCGCCGTTCAAGAGACATTGTGTCGGGCATACACAAGATCAGTTTATATCCTAGGGCAGCACAGACCATAGCCAAGCCGATACCTGTGTTGCCGCTGGTCGGCTCCACAACCACACCGCCAGGTTTAAGCCGCCCGTCCTTTATTGCTGCTCGAACCATGCTTAAAGCGATTCTGTCCTTGACACTGCCGGCAGGGTTAAAAGATTCCAGCTTAGCCCAAATCTCAGCTGAACCTGGCTGGACAATCCGGTTAAGCCTTACCAGGGGAGTCTGCCCTACCAAATCAAGAATACTGTTGACTGTTCGCATCCCTCTCCCTCCTTGAGGCTATTTTAGGTTTATTGCGCCATCGTTGTCAAGGTTTTCTAAAGCGTCTCGTTTTATGGGGAATGGAAAACATAGTCAGTTCTTTTGCCAGCTCCAAGTTGGCCCGGCGGTTTGTTCGGCTGTGCAGTTCCCGCCACCAACCATAATGCTCAGGGTCGTAATCATCCCAGTCCAAGCCAGACTCGAGCTGTGTTTCAAGTTCGTGTTTATGCAGCTCATAATCATGATCCTTGTAGTAAGGCAACAGTATACCTCCTCCACCATCAGTACAGCTTTTCCAACGAGATACCCTGGTAGTAGTATTGGAGAATTTGGCGGTAATCATACCCAGCCTGGGCCATTCCGTCCGCACCATATTGACTCATACCGACCCCATGCCCATAACCCCAGACAGCAAACTGGATTTGATCATCGCTTACGTTTACTGTAAACCAGGTTGAACGCAGCCCGAGCCGCTGCCTTACATCACGGCCGCTGAACCACTTGTTACCCGCTTCCATGGTCTTTACCCGTCCCGATGGATAGCGTTCCAGCACCTGAACTTTGCCCAACGAACTCACTTCCATCAGCTTCAAAAACTCTGTGGCACTAAAAACCGCAGTTGTGTAGTAATAAGGAGAATGATTGCCATAAGGATCAGCCACACTGCGCAGATAAGGCAGTGCTTCCGACCAGTAATGCTCAGAGTTTTCTGTCCGTCCCCCGCTGGTGGAATGGTACACCGCTAAGATTGGTTTACCCTGATGGGTGGCAATTATCCCTTGGGTTTGCGCTACTGCTTTACTGATTTTCTTCCAGTTGATCAGATAATCCATCAAGCCCCACCGGGCTTTGAGCTCATCACTGGAAATCCAGGCCTGGCCGGTGGAATAGTCTGTCGACAAGTGCGCTTCCGGATGATCCGGGACCCTCACATTGTTGACAATCCGCTGGTAAGCATAGGTGCGGGCCACCACTGCTTGCGCTTTTAGAGCTTCGAGATGAAAATGGACGGGCATCTCAGCAGCCACAACTCCTTTGACATACTCCTCCAAGGTCATGGTCAGCAGCTGGGAGTTCTGCACGTCCCACAGGTTGATGATGGGCACTTGTCTGGCTTTCCAAGGTAATTTAATGCCGTACACAAAGAGCAGGGGAATTCCAATCAGCAACAAGACCATGGCCGTCATCCACTTCAAAAGAACAAGCCGTTTCCTCCTCGTTCTACGCCTCATATGAGCACCACCCTTACTTCCCATAAATATGAAAACGGGATGGATGGTTATGCCCATAAAAAAGCTACAAGAAAAAGGCCGGTTGCCCGGCCTTGTCTCCTTGATCCTGATTACATGCGGGAATTTTCCCTGAACTTAACACAGAGTCCTGCCAAAAGAAAAAAGAAAAGCCGAACTTCGACTTTTCTTATGGCTAAGTAAAATGATAAGTAGTAGGATTAAGCCTCACTGATGGCACCAACCGGGCAGACATCGCTGCAGGCTGCACAATCGATGCATGTATCTGGATCGATTTCATAGTGCTCAGCACCTTCACTGATAGCATTAACTGGGCACTCAGCTTCGCATGCGCCACATTTGATACACTCTTCATTAATCACATGAGCCATTTTCTTACCTCCCTCCTCCCCAATTCCTTGTAAAATCTATCACACTGTCCAACTACTGTCAAGGGCTGATCACAACTGCTTCAAATCCCTTTTCCCGCAGCTGGTCCGCATAGTTCTGTGCATTTTCAAAGCTGGAAAAGGCGCCAGTCTGCACCCGGTAAGGCGGCCCTGTACTGACCATGGCTTCAAACCCCTTCTCCCTCAACAAACTGACTAATGCTTGGGCATTGCTGAGCTGAGAGAAGACTCCAGCCTGAACCCGATACAGTCCTGAAAACTGAGAAGATGGTGGTGCAGTCCCAGGAACTTCATCAACTTGTTCAGACGTATCTGCTTGCGAATTCGACTGGCTCATGTCAGCCAACTGCTGATCGATGGAATCATTAAGGGCATCGATCTGCGCTTGATTCACAGGTGTGAACGGATTATTCAACCACTGCAGCGCATACTGGCCTAACAGATAACCAATAAAAATGCATAGTGCACTGACAGAAATCAATGAAATCACAAAAGAAATGCCTTCACCTGCCAAAAATCCACGTTGGCTTTTTGCACGCCGCTCTCCCACGTTCATTTGCCTCCTTGCCGCTAACAACACTATGGATATATTTAGGTTTTTAACTGCCGATATCCTTCATGTTCCTTAAGAATTAGCGCATGCAAATCTCCGATTAGATATAATGAACCGCAGACACAGACGGGATCATTCGTCTTGAGTATAGATGGGAGCTGAGCAAAATCGACAGACTCTGCCAAAACTCCCCGGCTTCTGATATAATCTGTCAATTCCGAAGCTGACGTTACCCCAATCCGGCTGTTTCGGGATTCAGTGGCAAATACCTTCCTGGCGAAGGGCAGTAAGGGATCAATGATCTCTAGTTCCTTATCAGCCGACATGCCCAGGATGAGAGAAAATTTCTTCTCTGTCAGATGCTCCAGTGATTCAGCCAAAGCCAGGAACCCTTCCCGATTGTGGGCTCCATCAAAAAGGACAAATGGCTGCCTGGAGATGATCTGCAGCCTTCCGGGCCATTGGCAATCGGCCATACCTTTGTGAATCGAAGGCAGATCCAGCTGAAGCCCCCTGTCCTTTAATACCTTCAAAGCCAGCAGGGCTGTTGCGGCATTGGCTAGTTGGTGCTTGCCCAGCAGTTGAATCTTGAATGGGGCCTCGTCCAGCAGCGGAAACTTAAGCTCGCCGCCTTCCAGGCTCCACTTAAGCGGCTGCCACTGGGTGTCATCAAGAGAGTAGTACGGGGCATTAAGCTTGGCTGCAGTTGATCTCAATACGTAATCAACCTGGGGAAGCTGTGCCGAAGCAACCACCGGCATGTTAGCCTTGATAATCCCCGCCTTTTCCCGGGCAACGTCTTCAATTGCTGGCCCCAGCCGTTCCAGGTGATCATGGCCAATCGGTGTTATGATACCGATTTCAGGCGCTAGAACATTGGTTGCATCCAGGCGCCCGCCTAGGCCAACCTCGATAACCCCGAAGTCTACTTGGTTTTGGGCAAAATAAGTAAAGCTAACAGCTGTGGCCGCTTCAAACTGTGTAAAGATCCCATACTCGGGATACTCTGTTTCTATGTACTGCATCTGCTCTTTGACGGCAGCACCGATTCGGGCCAGCTCTTCCAGGGGAATCATCTGTCCATTGATCCGAAAGCGCTCCCTGTAATCAATTAAGTGGGGAGAAGTGAACAGCCCTACCCGCCATCCATGTGCCTGAAGCACGCTGGCAATCAAGGCTGCTGTTGAGCCCTTGCCATTGGTACCGGCAACATGAATAGCCCGGAACTGGTGCTGCGGATTGCCGAGCCTTGCACACAGCCCGGCAATCCGCTCTAACCCTAAATGACTTGTGAAACGCTGACGTTCACTAAAAGGTTGTTGGTTATTCACGAACAATCTCCTGATACAAAGCAGTCAGTTTGGCAACGGTATCTGTCAAAAGCTCCTGTTTTTCCCGCTCTTTTGCCACCACCGCCTCAGGCGCCTTAGAGACAAAGCCTGGATTGGCAAGCTTAGCTTGCACTCGTTCCAGTTCTTGTTTTGCTCTGGCCAGTTCATTGGTAATTCTTTTGGCCTCAGCTTCCAAGTCCACCAGATCGGCCAAAGGCAGATAAATCTCTACACCATTGGTTACGGCAGCAATACTCCGCTCTACTTTGTCGCCAGGAGCTTCAATGGTGGCTGAAGCCAATCCAGCCAACGTCTCCAAATAGTGGACATTTGCCTCCAGAATAGCCCCCAGTTCTGCATCAGCCTGGAGGATAGCGGTGATCTTCCTGCCGGGAGGCACCTGCTTCTCGCTGCGAATAGTCCGGATGGTAGTGATCACAGCCATCAAAAGCTCCATTTCTGTTTCGGCTGCTTCATCTTTCAGCTCTTTCTCAACAGGCCATGGAGCAAGCATTATGGTCTCGCCAGCTAAAGGCAGCTGCTGCCAGATTTCCTCGGTGATAAAGGGCATATATGGATGCAGTAACTGCATCGTGTTTCTAAAGACATACCACAAGGTGAATTGGGAAGCATAGCGGGCTTTTTCACCATGCTTGCCGTACAATCTTGGTTTTACCAGCTCAATATACCAATCGCATAATTCACTCCAGATGAAATCATAGAGCACCCGGGCTCCTTCACCGATGTCGTAACGCTCCAGATGGCGTGTCACTTCGCTGACAGCATGCTGGTAGCGGCTTAAGATCCAGCGGTCGGCAACAGACAGATCCTGATCGGGCATGCCTTGTCCAGCATCGAAGTCCGTCAGGTTCATCAAGGTAAACCGGGCTGCATTCCAGATTTTATTGGCAAAATTGCGGTAGGCCTCAACTTTCTCGGGGATGAAGCGCAAGTCATTGCCCGGGGCCACACCGATCACCAGATTGAACCTTAAGGCATCTGCCCCGTACTCTTCAATCACCTCGAGGGGATCCACGCCATTACCCAAGGATTTGCTCATCTTGCGGCCCAGTTCATCCCGGACCAGACCGTGGATCAACACATCGTCAAAGGGCCTTTCCCCCATGAATTCCAAACCCATGAAGATCATCCGGGCCACCCAGAAGGGGATGATGTCGAATCCAGTCACTAATACACTAGTCGGGTAAAAATGCTCCAATTCGGGGGTTTGCTCCGGCCATCCGAGTGTGGAAAATGGCCATAAAGCTGACGAAAACCACGTATCTAGAACATCCGGATCCTGTTCGATCTTGTTGGAACCGCATTTGCGGCATTCCACCGGATCTTCAAGAGCAGCGAAGGCTTCACCGCAGTTCTGGCAATACCAGACTGGAATCCGGTGGCCCCACCACAACTGCCTGGAGATACACCAATCTCTGATGTTCTCCATCCAGTTCAGGTAGTTTTTACTGAACCGCTCGGGAACAAATTTAATCCTTCCCTCCTTGACCGCTGCAATGGCCGGTTCAGCCAGGGGCTTCATCTTCACAAACCACTGCTTCGAAACTAACGGTTCGATCACAGTCCCGCACCGGTAGCATTCGCCCACTGCGTGGACATGTTCTTCAACTTTGGCCAACAGGCCCAGCTTCTCCAAATCCTGGATCACTAATTTGCGGCAGGCATAACGCTCCAGCCCGCTGTATTTTCCTGCCTCCTTGGTCATATGGGCGTCCAAACCGATAACCACTACCTGCTCCAGATTGTGGCGCAACCCTATTTCAAAGTCGTTAGGGTCATGAGCCGGAGTTATTTTCACCATCCCTGTGCCAAAGCTGGGATCAACATAATCATCGGCTATGACGGGCACCGCTCGATCGACCAGCGGTACGATTACTTTCTTACCAATCAAATGTTGATATCTGGGATCCTCAGGATTGACAGCAATCGCAGTATCACCAAGCAATGTTTCCGGCCTGGTGGTGGCGATTTGAATGTGGCCGCTGCCGTCAGCAAAAGGATAGTTGATGTAATAGAGCCTGCCGTCCACTTCTTCATGATCAACTTCAATATCTGATAGCGTTGTGCTGCAGTGGGGGCACCAGTTGACACTGTAATTCCCCTGATAGATCAGGCCCTTTTCGTAGAGACGGACAAACACCTCTCGAACCGCCCGTGAACATCCCTCATCCATGGTGAACCGTTCACGGTCCCAATCACAGGATGAACCCAGCTTCTTTAGCTGCTTGATGATCAGATCACCATATTCTTCTTTCCACTGCCAAACTCGTTCCAAAAATGCTTCCCGCCCCAAATCATGCCGGGTCAGCCCTTCGGTCTTGCGGAGATGCTCTTCTACCCGGGCCTGAGTGGCAATACCGGCATGATCCGTCCCTGGAATCCAGACAGCATTGTATCCCTGCATCCGTTTCCAGCGGATCAAAATATCTTGATAGGTTTCATCCAGGGCATGCCCCATGTGCAGCTGCCCGGTAACATTCGGCGGTGGAATCACAATGCAGAAGGGTTCCCTGTCAGGATCTACCTCCGCATGGAAATAGCCGTTTTCCTCCCAGTATTGATACCATTTGTCTTCTACTTGTTTGGGATCGTAAATTTTAGCAAGAGTCTTTGTCTGCTGCATCTTTCTTCACTCCTCCAAAAAAATAAAGTCTTTTCATCTAAAGGACGAAAAGACTTCCGCGGTACCACCTTTGTTCTCATACAGCATAAACAAAACCAGAACTCAGCATGCTGTTGAGCCCTCAGTTGGCTTAACGCGCCAGACGGCTGGAACTACTCATGGAAACATCTCCCGTTTCATCCCAACAGCTCCCGGGCGACCTTCGCCAGCCCATACCTGGGAAACTTGCACCTGTTGTTTCCCTCTCTGCAAGGCGGTACTCAGCTACTCCTCCCGGTCATTGCTTTTCTCGGAATACCTTTGAATATGTTTAAAGTGCTTTTATGATACCCTAGAAAATATGAATTGTCAACAGCAAAGGGCTCCTGTGGTTGATGCTTGAAACCATGAACAACAAACCCTTCCATCAGCGGGAGGGTTAAGCTTTTAAGCGCTTATTTCTCACCGTTTTTATCCTGACACTTCCTGCAGTACCCAAAGAATCTCAAGTCATGATCAACAATCTTGAATTGACACTTGGCAGCGATCTTATCCTCCAGCTTTTCCAGTAAATCATCCTCAAACTCACTGATTTCACCGCATCCGAGGCAAATCAGGTGATGATGGTAATGCTCTTCGGACTTGCGGCCCAGTTCATATCTGCTCTGGCCGTCTCCATATTCAAACCGGTTAACGATATTCAGCTTCTCCAAAACTTCCAACGTTCTATACACTGTTGCCAGGCCGATATCAGGAACAAACTCTTTCGCCAACAGAAAGATCTGCTCTGTGCGCAAGTGTGTGTCGGTATGATCAAGCAGCACTTGCACCACGGCTGCCCTTTGCGGTGTCAACCGCAGATCATTGGCTTCTAACTGCTCTTGAATCTCCGTAAAGCTTTGCTGCTTATCCATGTTTCACCCCTTTATTCAAAACGAGAATAGAAGAACCAAGCCATGGCAACCACTACAATCCCTAAGATTACAAACTGCACTACCCAATAACTTGTGCTGCTTGGCTTTGTTCGTGCAGGTGAGTTTACATGTCCAAAACTCCAAAGAGCAGCCAACAAAAGGCCGATTAGGGGATACAACCAAAAGGCGTAGACACTGCTTCCCTCTGATACAAATAATAACAGCCACTGCAGCCATACCGCCAAGGTCAGTGTGGCGATAAAAACCTGGCCATCGAAACGCTGCGCCCGGCGGATCTGCTTGATCACGAAGCGAATCAAATAATACCCGACTGCGGTATATAAAGGCAGCGGATGCAGCTTGAAATCACCTAACTGCACGGCCCAAGGCACAGTGGTGCTCCTGCCGAACACCTGAGAACCCAACGACGAGAAAATCTTAATCCAGACAACACCGGGAGTGATGGCGTCCAAAAAATCAATACCGAAAATATCATTGCGTTTTGTCGAGATCAAACCATACAGTACTGCAAAGATTAACCCGACTTTTAAATCGACACCATCAGAAAGCCTAGTTATGATTTTCCAAGGCCTTACCAAAGCCCCTGCTCCATACTCTTGCAGCAGGACTGACAACCGCCCGGCAATCAAAAACACGACTGCGGTTCCCAGAATAAAATCGAACATTTTGCACCAGCCAATTCCCCGTCTGCGCCCGGCACTCAAAGCAGAAACAGCGCCAAACAGGAGGCCGAGGCTGGTAAGGAAACCATAGACATACACAGGCATCCCGGCAAAGTAGAATAGGACGTTATCCACGACCATCACCTATCCTTCTGTATACCTAGTTCCCCTAATCCTGCTTCAGTTCCTGCTTTGGTTGTCGGATAATTTCGATAAACTGTTGTTCGTTTAGGATAGTGATCCCTAATTGCTGTGCCCTGGTCAGCTTCGAGCCTGCCTTCTCTCCAGCTACCACATAATCAGTATTCCTGCTGACGCTGCTGGCTACATGAGCGCCAAGGCTGCGCAGGGCTGATTCCGCCTCTTGACGGCTAAACTGTTCCAGTGTTCCGGTTATTACAAAGGTTAAGTTCGCCAGCGGCTGGGCACCCTCGGATTTGCTTTCAACCAGGTTGACACCTAAGGCTGCCAGTTTATCAATCAGACGGTTATTCTCGTCCCGGCTGAAATAGCTGACAACACTGGAAGCAATTTTTTCTCCTATGGTATTGATGGCTGTCAACTCTTCCACAATAGCGGTACGCAGACGTTCCATCGAACCAAATTGGGAGGCTAACTCCCTGGCCACTTCGCTGCCTACATGGCGGATTCCCAGGGCAAAGATTAGGTTGGCCAGCGGCCGTTTCTTGCTCTCGGCAATAGCATCAAGCAGATTCTGGGCAGATTTCTCACCAAACCGTTCCAGCCCAATCAGCTGATCATATGTCAGTTCATAGAGGTCAGCGGGATTCTCGATTAGTTCACTGTCAATCAGCTGTTTGATCACCGCCGGGCCCAAGCCTTCAATATTCATGGCATCCCGGGATGCAAAGTGAATGATCCGTTCATATGCCTGCGCGGGACAATCCAGATTGACACAGCGGACTGCTGCCTCGCCTGCTGTCCGCTGCAGCGGCTGGCTGCAGGCGGGACAAGCGTGAGGCATCTCAAATATTTGTTCGTCACCTTTCCGCCGCTCCGGTAGAGACCTTACGATCTCCGGAATCACATCGCCGGCTTTCTGAATCACCACATAGTCCCCGATGCGGATATCTTTGGCCTTGACGTAATCTTCATTATGAAGCGTGGCGCGGCTGACAGTAGATCCGGCAATCAGTGTCGGCGTGAGGATGGCCAGCGGTGTCACCACACCGGTCCGCCCTACATTGACTTCAATATCCAATACCCGGGCAACAGCCTGATCAGCCGGGAACTTGTAGGCGATAGCCCACCGCGGGCTTTTTGCAGTTGCTCCGAGTTGAGCCTGAACCGCCAGGGAATTGACCTTGACCACGATCCCGTCGATGGCAAAGGGCAGGCTGTTCCGTTTCTCAGTCCATGCTTCCACAAACTCCCAGACTTCTGTAATGGAAGAACAGTGTTTGCTGTGGGGGCTTACTTTGAATCCCAACTGCTTAAGCCAGTTGAGACAGTCCAGATGGGTGGCAATTTGCTCGTGGCTTAAGCCACCAATACTGTAAACATAAATATCCAACCTTCTCGAAGCCGTAATCTTTGGGTCAAGCTGGCGCAGGGAACCGGCAGCAGCATTCCGGGGGTTGGCAAACAAAGATTCTCCCCTGGCCGCCCGCTCCTGGTTCAAAACCTCATAAGCCTGTTTAGGCATAAATACTTCGCCCCGCACCTCAAGGCTGACCGGCTCTGCGAGTCTCAGTGGAATGGCGCGGACCGTCCGCAAGTTCTGGGTGACGTCCTCCCCGATCTGGCCATCACCGCGGGTAGCCCCTTGGATGAAGATTCCATTTTCATATGTAAGCGATACAGCCAGACCATCATACTTCAGTTCACAGACATAGTCCACTTCTTGCCCTGCCCAGCGCCGGACCCGTTCGTCAAATTCTTCAAGCTCCCGCTTGTTGAAGGCATTACCCAGGCTTAACAGAGGGATGCGGTGTTCTACCTGGGCAAACCTGCCCACTACCGCATGTCCTACCCGCTGGGTAGGAGAATCGGGTGTAACCGTCTCCGGATACTCGGCCTCAAGCTTGATCAGTTCCAGCATCAGCTGATCGTATTCACTGTCTTCAATTACCGGATCGTCCAGGACATAATATCGGTAATTGTGATAATGCAGCTGTTCCCGCAATTCAACTATCCTTTTCAGATCTGAATCCCGTGTATTTTCCATAGAAGTGCCTCCTGAAATCTAAGCATTTCCAATAAGAATAAGATCATACCCGCATAACGTGTATCTGTATAAGCACATGAAAGAAAAGCCCATGACTCTCTGATCCAATGTGAGCTGTAATCAAAAACGCATTGTAAACGAGCCATGAGCCAAGTATATTTTATCAAAAGCAGGTAAAAAAAGAAACACCATCACGTCATAAGCAGTGACATGATGGCCTTCTGCACGTGAAGCCTGTTCTCTGCCTCATCAAATACCACTGAGTTCTCACCGTCGATCACATCAGCAGTGATCTCCTCACCCCGGTGGGCAGGTAGGCAGTGCATGACAAGGGCATCTGGTCTGGCCGCTGCCATCAAAGATTTGTTGACCTGGTATTTGGCAAAGCACTTCGCTCTTTTCGCTTGCTCCAACTCCTGACCCATGCTAGCCCAAACATCGGTGTACACTATGTTTGCATCTTTTACTGCTTTTAAGGGATCGTTGACAATCTCCAACTCTGCGCCAGTGAGGGCAGCATCCGATTGCGCCATCTCAACCACTGATTGGGGAGGTTCGTAACCGGCCGGGCAGGCCAGGCTCATATGCACTCCGAGCTTGGCACAGATGCAGAGCAGGGAATTGGCCATGTTGTTGCCGTCACCGATAAACGCTAATTTGAGGCCTGTCAGCTTTCCCTTCTTTTCATAGGCTGTGAACATGTCCGCCAGAGCCTGGCATGGATGAAACAGATCAGTCAACCCGTTGATCACAGGTACGCTGGCATACCAGGCAAGCTTGATCACTTCATCGTGGTCATAGGTGCGGATCATGATTCCATCCAGATACCTTGACAGAACCTCGGCAGTATCTCCGATGCTCTCGCCTCTGCCAAGCTGGATATCGCTGCAATTCAGGTGCAGTCCATGGCCGCCAAGCTGCCAAATGCCAACCTCAAAGGAAACCCTTGTCCGGGTAGAGGACTTCTTGAAAACCATTCCCAGGCTCTTGCCGGAGAGCAGGCTATGGGATACACCTTGGCGTAATTCTGATTTCAAAACTGACGCCACTGCGAATACCCTGTAGATTTCATCTTCAGAAAGATCCCGCACACACAAAAGATCCCGGCCCCGCAAACCTAGAGCAAGACCGTCAGTGAGAAGGGAATCGTTTTTTAACATGGATCAATCACTCCCTTTGATTGAGAATCCAACCTGGATCTATTGAACCACCAGCCCAGCCTTTAGTGCATTTTTGACAGGACATTGCCCAGAATCTGCACAGCTGCGTCCACATCAGCCTTTTCAATAATCAAAGGCGGCACAAAACGCAGAACCTTGTCTCCCACACAGTTGATCAGAAGCCCCTTGTCGCGGCAGGCGGATACCACAGCTGTACCATTGGGTTCCTTCAGCTCGACGCCGATCATCAAGCCGCAGCCTCTGATCTCTGCAATAGCGCTGGTGGAAGCCTCAAGCTCCCGGAGCTTCTGGACAAAATAGGCACCCATTTCCTTCACGTTGTCCAATACTCCATCGTTCAGGATTACATCCAACGTAGCCAAAGCAGCAGTGCATGCAAGGGGATTTCCTCCGAATGTAGATGCATGCCTGCCCGGGCCAAAGCCTTTGCACACCTCTTCAGTGGCCAGAACAGCCCCAATAGGAACACCACTTGCCAGTCCCTTGGCGAGGGTGACAATGTCCGGTTTGAAACCGGCATACTGTTGGAAAGCGAAGAGCGTTCCTGTCCTGCCGATCCCTGTCTGAACCTCATCGATGATCAATAGCAGGCCAAATTCTTTACACAGACGGCTGACACCTGCCAGGTACTCGGGATCAACAGGATAGACTCCTCCCTCACCTTGGATCAGTTCGAGCATGATCGCACATGTCTTACCAGTCACTACTGCCTCCAGGGCCTCAAAATCATTAAAAGGTACATAGGTGAACCCGGGCACTAAAGGTTCAAATCCTTCCTGGTACTTGGCCTGCCCTGTTGCAGTCAACGCACCGATCGTCCTGCCGTGAAAGGATCCCAGGGCGGTGATAATTTCATTCGCATCGGTGCGGCTGGTTACACAAAAGTACCGCCGGGCTAGTTTGATAGCTGCCTCGTTGGCTTCGGCACCGCTGTTGCAGAAAAAGACCTTGTCAAAACCAGAGTTTTCCGCCAAGACCTGGGCTAGTTCAGCCTGAGCCGGGACGTGGTAGAGATTAGAGACATGCAGCAGATCTGCGGCCTGTCTGCAAATTGCCTCCACCACCTTTGGATGGCAGTGACCGGTGGAGTTGACTGCAATCCCGGCTACGAAATCAAGATACTCATTGCCTGCGGCATCGGTAAGCCGCACCCCTACACCCTTTACAGGAGCTATGGGAATTCGGGAGTAGGTGTTCATCACATATTTTTCAGTCATCGCGATAATCTCGCCAGTTTTCATCCGTTAGCCTCCCTTGCTCTGACCCTATGGGATCACCATTGTACCAATGCCTTCGTCGGTAAAGATCTCGAGCAGCATTGAGTGCAGCAGCCTGCCATCGATGATGTGCGTCCGTGCTACTCCACCTTCCACAGCTCGGATACAAGCCTCGACTTTTGGAATCATGCCACCGTCGATCTGGCCGGAAGCGATCATCTGTCTGGCATACTCCACACTCAGTGAGGAGACGATCGAATCCTCACGCTCCGGATCTTCCAGGATTCCCTCAACATCAGTAAGCACGATCAGTTTTTCCGCGTTCAGAGCCTGAGCCACCTCACTGGCTACATAGTCAGCATTGATATTGTAGCTCTCCCCGTCATCACCCACAGCAATCGATGCCAGCACAGGAATGTACCCCTCGCGGCTGAGGGTTCCCAAAAGCTCGGTGTCCACCCGGTCGATGTCTCCCACGAATCCCAAATCGACAGTCACCGGCTTACCGCTGTTCTGATCGATACATACTTCAGCAGGCCGCTTGCGGGCGATGATCATATCCCCGTCTTGACCAGTAAGTCCGACTGCCTTGCCGCCGTGCTGATTTAACAGGGTTACAATCTCTTTGTTTACTTTACCGGCAAGTACCATCTGGACGATCTCCATTGTTTCCGCATCAGTCACCCGGAGTCCATTGACAAAAGCTGGTTTTTTGCCAAGCCGCTTCATAGCTCTGGTGATCTCAGGCCCACCGCCGTGGACTATCACTGGATGAATCCCTATGTACTTGAGGAGGACCAAGTCGAGGCAGATCGACTTCCTGAATGCCTCATCCTCCATAGCACTGCCTCCATATTTGATGACAAAAGTCTTGCCGACAAACGTCCGCATATATGGAAGCGCCTCCACTAAGACCTCCGCCTTCTGGATCACCGAACCCATGGCATGTTTCATACCAATCATCGTTGCTCATCTCCAATCCAGCCGCCATAATCCTCACATCTTCCTGCTGCCAACATTATAGACGAGTATCAGCTTCACGAACGGTAACTAGCGTTTATCTTTATGTAGTCATAGGTCAAATCGCAGGTCCATACCCGCGCCTTTGCCTCTCCAAGATTGAGATCCACCTGAATCACTATCTCTCGTTCCCGCAAGATCTCTGAGACGAAGCCCTCGTCATATTCCAAACCCTCACCGTTTTCGCACATCTTGATGCTGCCGATCTTGACATCAATCCTGGCAGGGTCTATTTCGGCGCCTGAGTAACCTACGGCACAAACAATGCGCCCCCAGTTGGCGTCCTCGCCAAAAACTGCAGTTTTGACGAGATTCGATTCTGCAATTGCCTTTGCCACAAGAACAGCATCCTGATCAGTCTGAGCGCCGGTGACATTAATCTCGATCAGCTTGGAAGCTCCTTCGCCATCCCTGACGATCATCTTAGCCAGTTCAATACATACAGCGTCCAGGGCAGCAGCAAATGCCTGGTGTTCTGGAGTACCTGGCCTAATCTCTGGACAGCCGGACATACCATTGGCTATCGCCAGGACACTGTCATTGGTACTGGTATCACCATCAACAGAAATCATATTGAACGATTTGTCGACAGCTGCTGACAATGCAGCTTGGAGTACCGGTGCGCTGATCACGGCATCAGTAGTTATGAATGCCAGCATGGTGGCCATGTTGGGATGAATCATGCCGGATCCCTTGGCCATTCCACCGATCCTGACCAGGCAGCCGCCGATTTCAACTTCAAATGCTATTTGTTTGGTGACTGTATCTGTAGTCAGGATTGCTTCCGCTGCATCGTCAAATCCGTCCTCAGTTACCACTTCGGCGATCTGCTGGATGCCAGAGGCGATCGCGTCCATGGGTAACTGCAAACCAATTACTCCGGTACAAGCTGCTGCCACATTACCTTCAGCAATCCCAAGCTGGCGGGCGGCCATGCGAGTCAGCTCATATGCGTTCTCCAGTCCCTGCTTGCCTGTGCAAGCGTTGGCGTTGCCGCTGCAGACTAAGATAGCTTGAAGCCTGCCTCCCTTAACTCGCTCCTGACAAACGATCACCGGAGCACCTTTAACATGGTTTTGGGTGAAGACTCCGGCAGCACTGCCCGGGACTTCAGACACCACCAGCGCCATGTCCTTTTTCGCCCGTTTGATCCCGCAGTGCAGCCCTGCAGCCCTGAACCCCTTGGCCGCGGTTATGCCTTTCGGTATCTGCCTAAGTACAATCACGCTGCTCTTCAATATTGACTCCTCCTTCAGGCTGCCGCGTACCCTTGGCTGCCAATTCTACGGAAAAAGCGGAAGCCCTGCTATTCCCGCTGTCTCCTCAAGCCCGAACATGATGTTCATGCACTGCACAGCCTGGGATGCCGCTCCCTTTCCCAGATTGTCTATGGCTGAAACAACAATCACCGTTGACGTAGCTGCGTCGAAGTCAACGGAAATATCGCAGTAGTTGGATCCGGCAACTGCCTTGGTACCCGGGTGGCTGCCCTCATCGATCAGTCTGATGAAGGGCTCATCTTTGTAACGCTCGGCAAACAAGCCACGGATAAGTTCAAGTGAATAGCCAGGTTTGATCCAGGCATATACAGTGCTGACAATCCCCCGGACTGCCGGAACCAGGTGTGGTGTGAACAGCGCCTTGACCTTGGAGCCGGCCAGCAGTGTTAACTCTTGCTCGATTTCAGGCACATGCCGGTGATGCAAAACTCCATAAGGCCGCACTTCTTCGGTCAATTCGCAGAAGTTGTAAGCAGCATCTGCCTTTCTACCAGCTCCACTGATACCCGATTTGGAGTCGGCAATGATAAACCCATCCACAACGGCACCTGCTTCCACAAGAGGTGCAAGCGCCAAGATGATGCTTGTGGGGTAACACCCCGGATTGCCAATAATCTGTGCCTGGGCAATCTCGGTCCTGTGAATCTCAGGCAGTCCATAGACAGCACCAGCAAGCAGGTGAGGACAGCTGTGGGGAGTCTTGTACCACTGCTCATAGAGCACAGCATCCCTGAAGCGAAAATCCGGCCCGAGATCAATCAGCTTTCTGCCCGCTGCGTCGGCTGCCAGGGCATACTCCATGGCAACTCCATGGGGTGCAGCTACAAAAACAACATCTGTTTCTGAGACGATCTCTTCCGGCGTCAACTCTTCGAACTGATAGCTCAAGCCCCTTAGGGAATTGAAAACCTCACCAATTGTCTTGCCACTGTACGTCCTGGAGCTAAGCACTGTCAATTCCACATCCGGATGGGTATGCAGCAATCTAATCAACTCGCCGCCGGTATATCCAGATGCTCCCACAACACCTGCTTTGATCAACTGACTCACGCTCCTCATGCTCCGCCAATAGCGGCTGCTCGAAAATATTGGGATAATTATACCATTGATATGCATATTAATGCAATTACTTTTTTGTGATTTTGGCTAAATACTGGTTAAGAACTTGTTGGCTTAAATAAAGGCATGCATAGACCTGCAGGTTTCTGGTGGCCAGGTGCTGCAAAAAGAACAAAACGCCCCGCCCGATGAGGATGAGTCCTCATCAGACGAGGCGCTGAAGACAGAACGGTTTTTCTATAGAATTGTCTTGTTAAATCAAAGCTTTTCGATTGGGGCAATCCCTGCTGCAAAGAGCTTAGTCTGGCGATCTGCAAAAGTAATCTTGATCATATCAGCACGGACATCCACAATAATCCCTTCACCAAAATGTTGGTGATAAACCCGATCACCCACCTGATAGACGGGCATGTCCTCTTCTATCACCGAGTCCCACTCTTGAACCTGATTGATCCTTGCTGGCTGATCATCGGCAAACTCAAGCAGTGAATCGGGTATTTCTTTGACGAACATGGATATCGGGTTCTCACTGGTATTGCCGAACAAAGTGCGGCGGTAAGCACAGGTGAGATAAACTTGTTCCTTCGCTCTGGTCAGCCCCACATAGGCCAGGCGGCGTTCCTCCTCAAGCTGCCCCGGTTCCCAGATCGAACGGGCACTGGGAAAGACTCCGTCCTCCATTCCCACCAAAAAGACCACAGGAAACTCCAGGCCTTTGGCAGCATGGAGTGTCATCAGGCTGACGGCATCAGCCTCTTGATCGTAGTTGTCAACTTCGGACATGAGGGCGATTTGTTCCAAAAACAGCTCCAAACCTTGATTCTCCTCTGCCTGATCAAACTGCCTGGTCACACTCATGAACTCGTTGAGATTTTCCAGCCGGGCTTCCGCTTCTACTGTTCGCTCAGCCAGAAGCATTTGGCGATAGCCCGAATCCTCTAAAACCATGGCCGCGATCTCCGTCACCGATTGAGCAGCCATGCTCTGCCGCCACTTGCGGTAGAGGTCGCGAAAGACCGTCAGCTCCCGTTTGTATTTTTGCGTAAGTGTGGTGATTTCATTGATCTGATCCAAGGCCTGCAGCAGACTCACATCCTGCGCTTGAGCATACTGTTCCAATTTCGCTATGGTTCCGGGACCGATGCCTCGCTTGGGGACATTAATAATCCGCTTGAAGCTGTAATTGTCCAGAGGATTGGCCAGCAAGCGCAGATACGCCAGGAGATCTTTGATTTCTTTCCGTTCATAGAACCGCAATCCAGCCACAATCCGGTAAGGGATGCCCCTGTGTATGAACTCTTCTTCAAAACTCCGGGATTGGGCATGGGTCCGGTACAAGATCGTAAAATCCTGATACTGCCGCTGCTCCCATTGAATTTCCCTTGTGATCGTCGCAGCCACAAAAGCTGCTTCCTGGCGTTCATCGTAGGCCTGGAAGAATTTCAGTTTTTCACCGGTGCCATTGTCTGTGAACAGGTTCTTCCCCTTCCGCCCGATGTTATTGGCAATCACATGGTTGGCTGCATCGAGGATGTTCTGAGTCGAACGGTAATTCTGTTCCAGCCTGATCACTGCAGCATTGGGAAAATCCTTTTCAAAATCGAGGATATTGCGGATATCCGCTCCTCTAAAACCGTAGATCGACTGATCATCGTCGCCTACCACACAAAGGTTCCGGTGCTGGGCCACCAGGAGGCTCACCAGCACATACTGGGCATGATTCGTGTCCTGATATTCGTCAACCAGGACATAACGGAACCGTTCCTGGTACGATTTAAGTACACTGGGATGAGTGCGGAATAGATGAACTGTTTGCATGATCAAATCATCGAAATCCAGACCATTGTTCTGGACCAGCTTCTGTTGGTACAGATGGTAAACACGGCTGACCTGGCGCTGCCAGAAATCCGCCGCTTTGTCATCAAAATCAGATGGATCAAGCAGTTCATTCTTGGCATTGCTGATACTAGCCAGAATGGCCTTGGGCTCAAAATGTTTCGGATCCAGGTTCAGCTCCTGCAGCGCTTCTTTGACTACTACCAACTGGTCAGCTGTGTCAAAGATCTGGAAGTTGCGGCGGTAGCCGATTTTATCTGCATGTGCCCTTAATATCTGGACACACGCGGAATGAAACGTACTGACCCAGATCCCTCTAACAATATCGCCGATCAATTGGGCTACCCGGTCCTTCATCTCCGCGGCAGCCTTATTTGTAAATGTAACCGCCAGAATCTGATCCGGCCTGGCCTTACCCTGCCTGATCAGATAAGCGATCCGGTAAGTCAGCACCCTGGTCTTCCCACTGCCGGCTCCGGCAATCACTAACAGCGGCCCATCGACATGAGTCACGGCCGCTTTTTGGCGTGGGTTTAGGGCTTCCAGAAAATCCATGTCATGCTCCTCTCTGTTCTCTGCATTGTTTCAACAAAGACCTGCCAGGGTCTGTTTCCAACAACCCCCAGCAGGGTTTAGCTGGGCAAACCCGAAATTATGATTCAGATTATAACTTTTTTACAGCTATGGAAGGAAGTGAGTTTTTTGGGAAAGAAGCACTTTTTGCTCCTCATACTTATTGCAGCAATCCTCATATCCGGCTGTTCTCTTATTGGCGTGCCGGATATAACTCCACCTGACGAGAACGGGGATCCGAATGGCGATCCCGGCGGCGATCCTGATGACGAAACACAGGTGCCCACCTATGGTACCCTGGTGGGTGAAGTCTACGATGCCGGATTTCCCGAGGCCAAACTCCAGTCCGGTCAGGTTGAAATCGCGGGCCGTGTTGTGCCGATCAAAGATGGCGTTTACGAAGTGAAGAATCTGCAGGATGGCATTTACACCATGCGTGTCATCAAACGGTGGTACAAGCCTGTGACAATCCAGGTCATGGTTCAAGGCCCAACGGTTCAAAACATAACGATGGTTCCCGATCTTGCCTTTTATGAACTCGATCTCTTCGCCAGGCTGGTCTATGCTGAAGCCAAAGGCGAGATCTATACCGGCCAGGTAGCGGTCGCTGCCACCGTGCTCAACCGGGTCCTCGATTCCAGGTACCCAAATACGATTACCGACGTGATCAATCAAGTGACTATCACCAACGGAATCCGTTATTACCAATACGAACCGGTTAAGAACGGAGCCATCAACCAGCCGGCAAATCAGACAGCTAAAAACGCTGTCAGGCACGCTTTGGCCGGGTGGGATCCCACCCACGGGGCAACCGGGTTCTTTGCCCATGCCAAGGTGCCTCAATGGTCCGGCGGCAAGGTCCCCTGGGTCTGGGAGCAGTGGTATAAGGACCCACTCAAAATCAGGATCGGCAATCATAGTTTCTTCAGGTAATCCGCTTCCCGACAAGAAGCTGTCCAAAGGCTGTCCCCTAGGGCAGCCTTGTTTTTTCGTTCTATCTCCTGCGGGATGCCAGTTCCTGCCAGACCTGGGCGAGGGTAATATCTTTTTCTACTAGTAAAACCAATAGATGGTACAGTAAATCACTGGCCTCGTAGATCAACTGATCCGGTTCTGTGTTTTTGGCTGCAATGATCACTTCAGCTGTTTCTTCGCCCACTTTTTTCAAGATCTTGTCAATACCCTGCTCAAACAAATAGTTGGTATATGAACCTTCCTTCGGATGCTGCCTCCGCTCACAGATCAATTGATATAGCTGATACAAAATCTGGGAGTTATAAACTGCGTCCGGATCAAAAGTGGGTTGGGGCTCACCGGATTCAAGCGTTCCCCCTTCGGCAGCCAGCTTGATTGGATAATGAAAGCAGGACTTATACCCTTCGTGGCAGGCACCGGGGCCGATCTGATCCACGGTTATTAGCAGGGTGTCACAATCACAATCAGCAGCTATCTCGATTACCCGCTGCCGATGCCCTGAACTTTCCCCTTTTTGCCACAGCTTTTGCCGGCTGCGGCTGTAAAACCAGGTATAGCCTGTAGCCAAAGTCCGTTCCAGGGCCTCACGGTTCATATAAGCCAGCATCAAAACCTCACCGTCCCGGCTCTTGATGATCGCCGGAATCAGCCCCTGTTCATCAAATTTCAGTTTAAGATCCATCTCCACCACTCCGCGCTAAGATCGGGCGAGTCTGATTGCTTCAGCCAGATCAATCTGGTTTGTATAAAGCGCCTTACCGATAATCACGGCATAGACTCCATATGGGCTCAACTGACGTAAATTCTCGATATCAGCCAGGGAAGCGGTCCCGCCAGAGGCCACAATTTTGGCCTGGGCCTGGCCAAGCTGTTTCAGAGCCTCCAAATTTGGCCCTTTAAGCATCCCGTCTCTGGCAATATCGGTATAGATAATCTCCTTGATGCCGAGCTCTTTCATCCGCAAGACCAGATCCAGGGCCATAACATTCGTGGTTTCCTGCCAACCGGCAACGGCAACCCTGCCTTCCCGGGCGTCAATTCCCACAACAACCCGGTCACCATACCTGGCGATAGCCTCCAAAAACCAATCCGGTTCGGCCAGCACTGCCGTACCCAGCACTACCCTGGTCACTCCAGCAGCAAAAGCTGCCTCCACAGCAGCCAAATCCCTCAAGCCACCTCCGAATTCAATGGCTATGGGGACTGCTTGGACAATCTCTTTGATCACGTCCAGATTCTGGGGGCTGCCCAACCGGGCACCATCAAGGTCAACAATATGGAGCAGTTCCGCCCCGGCCTTGGCAAAACCCTTGGCCACCTGGACCGGATCTGCACTGTAAACAGTCTTTTTTCGATAATCCCCCTGCTGAAGGCGGACACACTTTCCATCAATCAAATCAATTGCCGGTATAATCAACATCGCTTATTTCGCTCCTACAAGTCCAACTTCCCTTTCGTGGATAACACTCTCTCCTGATCAACCACCTTGACAGCCTGGTTCAGAGCATAGGCCAATGCTTTAAAAAGAGCTTCAATCAGATGGTGAGTGTTGAACCCCGCCAGCTGCCTGACATGTACCGTAATCCCGGCATTGACAGCGAAAGCCCGTAAAAATTCCACGATCAAACAGCTGTCCAAATCTCCCACCCGCTCTTGGGGAAACTTGAGGTTATGGGTGACAAAACTACGGCCGCACAGGTCGACAACAACCTGGACCAAAGCTTCATCCATGGGAATAAATGCGTTGCCGTAGCGGCCGATGCCGGTTCCGTCCCCAATGCACTGTCGCAGGGCTTGGCCAAGGCAGATCCCGATGTCCTCAACCGTATGATGCCCGTCCACTTCCAGGTCACCGCGGCAGTTGAGGGTCAAATCAAACCCTCCGTGCCGGGCAAAAGCAGTCAACATATGGTCCAGAAAGCCAATGCCGGTGGATACTGCTGCCTTCCCTGAGCCATCCAGAACCAGGCTGATCTTGATTTCGGTCTCACTCGTGGCGCGGGAAACATCAGCACTGCGTACGTTTTTATCCATTCTGCTCACCTTCTTGAAGATCCTCAAGCCGGATCTGAATTGCCCTGGCATGGGCTGCCAAACCTTCCCGGTTGGCAATCTCAACTGCCAGCTTGCCATATTTTTCCAATCCGGTTTCGGTATAGTAGATCACGCTCGACCTTTTGACAAAGTCATGGGTTGTCAGGGGCGACGAGAACCGGGCCGTCCCGTTGGTAGGCAGGATATGGTTCGGTCCGGCGATATAATCCCCTATCGGTTCGGTGGCATACTTGCCCAGGAAGATCGCTCCCGCATGCTTGATTTTCCCGAGATAATCCCAGGGAGCTTCCACAAGCAGTTCCAAATGCTCCGGGGCAAAGATATTGGCAAGCTCCACAGCCTGATCCATATCCTTTGTGATTACAATCAGCCCCCAGCGCTCAAGGGCTGTCGCAGCGATGCCGGCTGTACTCAAGTCTTGCAGCTGCCTGGTCAATTCCAGTTCCACCTGCTGTGCCAATTGGTAACTAGGTGTGATCAAAGCAGCCGAAGCTTCCCAGTCGTGCTCCGCCTGGGACAGTAAATCGGCTGCCACATAATCAGGGGAAGCCGAATCATCGGCAATAATCAAAATCTCGCTGGGCCCGGCAATCGCTTCAATGCCCACCCGCCCGTAAACCATCTTCTTGGCCAGGCTGACATATAAATTTCCCGGCCCCACGACTTTATCGACACGAGGTACAGTTTCGGTCCCATAGGACAGGGCAGCAATTGCTTGAGCCCCTCCGGCTTTCAGCACCGCCCTGACCCCACAGTGCTTGGCCGCAACCAGAAGGTGGGGATCCACAACACCGTCCCTCAGGGGGGTGGCCATAATGATCTCCTCTACTCCCGCTACCTGGGCTGGAATGGCACTCATCACAACTGTGGAAATCAAAGGCGCATTGCCACCGGGTACGTAAATGCCCACCCGCTCCAACGGAGTGATCTTCTGGCCAAGAATGATGCCATCAGACTCCGGGGCAAACCAGCTCTGCTCCACCTGCTTCTGATGATAGCGGTGCACATTGTCAATGGCTGCGGCTAATGCGGTTTTGAACTCTGGGCTTACCAGGGTCTCAGCCTGTGCAAATTCAGCAGTGCTGACAAACAGCCCATCGGCATCCAATTCTTGCCCGTCAATCGTGGCGATATAGCGCAAAAGGGCTTGATCGCCTTCCTGTTCGATATCAGCCAGGATTTTTGCCACTGCCTCCTGCGGGGACAAAGGCCTGCCAAAGATTTGTTTGGTCCGCTCCATTGCAGCTTCACTGACCTCAACTTGATCCAAATGCGGCCTGGTCACCAATTTCCTGACTTCCTCGAGGGATTTGTAATCCTTGACATTGACAATCCGCATCATACTACTCCTTCCAGTGCACCGGCCAGTGCGGCAATAGCTTCCCGCTGCGTCTTGAGGCTGATTCGATTTGCCACCAGCCGCGCTGTACTTTCCATGATCGTTTCGATGACCACCAGCCCGTTCTCAGCTAAAGTGCGTCCTGTCTCGGTAATATCCACAATGGCCTCGCTCAAACCCACCATTGGGCCCAATTCGATCGAACCGTTAAGCGCTATGATCTCCACCTGAATCCCGAGACTGTTGAAAAACTCTTCGGCAATGCGGGGATACTTGCTGGTGACCCGGCTGTTAAAGTCCAATTCCTGCACTTTGGTGATCCCTGAATCTTTTGTTACAGCCACCACCAGCCGGCACAAGCCATATTTCAAATCGAGCAGTTCGGCCACGTGCTTGTCACTTTCAACAAGAATGTCCTTGCCTACAACTCCCAGATCGGCAGCCCCGTACTCGACGTAAGTGGGAACATCCGCCGGCTTGGCCAGGATAAAACGCAGATCTGCTGCTTCGACATCAATAACCAACTTGCGGGATGCCTGGGCTGCACTATCACAATCATAGCCTGCTTTGCCAAGCAGCTCAAAAAATGAATCCAATAGCCTTCCCTTGGCAACGGCGATTCTCAGCATGATTGATCCTCCTTCTCCGCAAGGGGCACATGCCTGGCTGCTGCCGCATCCACAGCCACCACTCGGGAAAATCTGCGCAGCCGGGCATAGGAGACTGCCTCAGCTTCTGTCCGCCCTTCCGTGTCCACTTCAACCCTGATTCCCTCTTCCCGCTTACGGGCGGCGTAATCCAGAGCGTGCGGCCAGGAATGAGGCAGTACAAAAACGCCATTAGGCTCCGCTTCTGGCCGCAATCCCTGCAGTTCCAGGACCAGCATCAGCCGTTCCAACCCAAGAGCAAAACCAACAGCCGGCAGATGGCTGTCAAAACGCTGACCCAGCTGATCATAACGGCCGCCGCTGCAGAGAGTAAAGCCTACCTGCGGCACATACCCCTCCAGGACCATCCCGGTGTAGTATCCCAATGATTTGACAATGCTCAAGTCTATCTCAATCTGTGGGCCGAGGCCATAAGCGTTGAGAAATTGGTATATCTGCCTGAGATTAGCAACAGCCTCCCGGGCAAGCTGATTGGGTGCGCTGGCATAAGCCTGCTCCAGCAGATTTTCCCGGCCCCGGAAATGCGGCAGCTTCAACAGCAGGCCTTTAATTGAATCAGGCAGATCACTGGTTATCACCAGATTCCTAAGGCCCACAAGATCCTTTTTCAACAGCAGCTGCCAAATTTTCTGTCTGGTATTTGGGGACTGGCATTCGGCTAGAATTCCTTGAATGTAACCGGTGTGGCCAAGGTCCAGCTTAAAACCTCCCACCCCAACATCATTGAAGATGGTTACAGCTAAAGCAGCAGCTTCAGCATCCGCTGCCGCTGAACTACTGCCCAAAAGCTCAACGCCTGCCTGGTAAAATTCCCGCTGAAACCCAACCTGGACCTCATCATAGCGAAAAACATTGGCTATGTAGGAGAGCCGAAGCGGCTTCACTTCATCTTTGAGCCTGGTAGCCACGATCCGGGCAATCGGGGTGGTTAAATCCGGGCGCAAAATCAGCAGATCCCCATTCTGATCAAAAAAGCGGTATGTTTGGCGCTCTTCGCCGCTATCCTGGGTAAAAAGGCCGTTGAATTCAAAAGTAGGGGAAATCACTTCCTGATATCCCCAACTGTGAAACACACTACGGATTTTCCGTTCCAACTCCAGTTTCCATTCAGCTTCAGGCGGTAGAAAATCTTTAACACCCCGTGGTGTCCGCAAGTTCATGCCCACTCACCTATTCCCATTCGATAGTTGCCGGAGGTTTGGCACTGATATCATAGACTACCCGGTTGATTCCCTCAACTTCCGAGAGAATCCTGCTGCTGACTTGTTCCAGCAGATCATAGGGAAACTGAATCCACCGGGCAGTCATCCCGTCTGTGCTGTGGACTGCCCTCAAGGCGACTGCGTAATCATAAGTACGGTCACTGTTGCTCACTCCGACAGTTCTGATATCGGTCAGTACGGCAAAAGCCTGCCATACCTTGTTGTACCAGCCCGATTTTCGCAACTCTTCAATAAAGATGGCATCGGCTTCCCGCAGGATCTCCAACTTTGCTGCTGTGATCTCGCCGATGATCCGGATAGCCAACCCTGGCCCCGGAAACGGATGCCGCTGAACAATCGTGTCAGGCAGGCCCAAAATCTGGGCAACCTGCCTCACCTCGTCCTTGAACAGCTGCCGCAAAGGTTCAACCAGCTCAAATTGGAGATTCTCCGGCAGGCCGCCGACATTATGATGGGACTTAATCACCGCATGCTGCCCCAGCCCGCTTTCGATCACATCTGGATACACAGTTCCCTGCACCAGAAAATCCACGGCGCCAAGTTTACATGCTTCTTCTTCAAAGACTCGAATAAACTCAGTGCCGATCAACTTCCGCTTCTGTTCAGGATCAGTGACTCCCGCCACTTTGCTCATAAATCTGTCTCTGGCATCAACGGCAATCAAGTTCAATTCAAACTCACTGAAGGTCTTGACCACTTCCTCAGCCTCATTCTTGCGCATAAAGCCATGATCGACGAATATGCAGGTCAGCTGATCACCCACAGCCTTATGCACCAATACAGCAGCCACAGAAGAATCGACTCCGCCGCTTAATCCGCAGACAAGTTTCTTATCCCCCACCTGCCTGCGAATCGCTGTGATCATGTTATCTACAAACTGCTCCATGGTCCAGTCTTGGCTGGCGCGGCACCTTTCCGTCAGAAAGCCCTGAATTTCTTGCAGAGCTTTCTCGGTGTCGAGTTTTTGTGCGAATTGAATATGGATGGGAAACCCGAGATCCAAGATTTCCGCATCCAAATGCAGTGCCTGCAGATCCTCGACAGGAGCTGGGTTGACAACGATGATCCCAATTGGGTTTTTCTTTTTGATTTCTGCAGCAGAAGCACTTCCCGGGACGATCTCGCTGTAGACACGGCAGGATCGCACCAATCTTGCTATCTCTTGGCTGGCATATGATCCGAGATCAATGATTACAACGGTCTCCATCAAGCTAATTCACTCCTTGGCCTGGCTTTGATACGCTGCCGGGTCTAAAATTGCCACATAAGGCAGGGACCGGTACTGCTCAGCATAGTCAATACCGTATCCTACCACGAAATGATCCGGAATCGAAAAGCCTAGATAATCTGCTTGGATATCGATCTGTCTGCGATCCGGCTTGTCCAGCAGCGCAACCACCTTGAGACTGGCGGGATTCCGGGACAGCAGATTAGTTTTCAAGTAATTCAAGGTTAGCCCGGTGTCCACAATATCTTCTACGATCAGCACGTGGCGTCCTTCGATGGGCATGTCCAGATCTTTCAGGATCTTTACTACACCGGATGTCTGCGATGCGCTACCATAACTGGATACAGCCATGAAATCAATATTGACCGGGATCTCTACCTGCCGGATCAAATCAGAGAAGAAGCAGATTGCTCCCTTTAAGATGCCTACCAGGACCAGATCATTGCCTTGATAGTCTTGGGAGATCTGTTTACCCAGCTGCTCTACCCGTTCGGCAATCTGTGATTCTGTCAATAAAACCGCCTGAATCGAATCCTTCTCCATCCACGAGCACTCCATTTCCATTTCTTTTTATAACTAACTATAGTTCGCTGCTTAAAGATGATTTCCTTTAAATGGCTCCATAATCATAAAAGGGAATCCTGCCTCTGACAGGATTCCCTTTATTCGACTGCCATATGCTGTCAGCCGCTTTACATCATGCCTCCGCCCATGCCTGATGGATCAGGTGTTGGAGGGTTTTTTTCCGGCTTATCAGCAATCAATGTTTCGGTTGTCAGCAACATGGCTGCGATCGAAGCTGCATTTTGCAGCGCGCTCCGTGTAACTTTGGCTGGGTCAATGATCCCTTTGTCAACCATGTTGACGAAATCCATACTAATGACGTCAAACCCGACTCCAGGTTCGCTGGACTTGACTTTTTCAACGATGACTGAGCCTTCAACGCCAGCGTTGTTGGCAATCGCCTTCAACGGCTCTTCAAGAGCTTTACGCACGAGCTGGATACCGGTGAGGACATCCCCTTCAGCATCTACATTGTCCAGAGCCCGGCTGCAGTCAATCAGCATAGCGCCGCCGCCAGCCACAATTCCTTCCTCAACGGCAGCTTTGGTAGCTGAGAGGGCGTCTTCGATGCGGTACTTCTTCTCTTTCAACTCAGTCTCGGTAGCTGCACCGACTTGGATTACGGCTACACCGCCAGCCAATTTGGCGAGGCGTTCTTGCAGTTTCTCCCGATCGTAGTCGGAGGTTGTATCTTCAATCTCTTTGCGAATCTGATTGATTCTGGCTTTGATATTATCAGAAGAACCTTTGCCGTCCACAATGGTGGTTTCTTCCTTGGTCACTCTGATCTGACGGGCAGAACCAAGCATATCCATGGTTACATTTTCCAGCTTGAGGCCAAGATCTTCAGAAATGACTTGACCACCTGTTACTACAGCGATGTCACTGAGCATGGCTTTGCGGCGGTCACCAAACCCAGGAGCCTTGACAGCAACTACGCTTAAGGTACCACGCAGCTTATTGACAATCAATGTAGCCAATGCTTCGCCTTCAACGTCTTCAGCAATAATCAGCAGTGGACGGTTGATCTGGATTGTCTTTTCCAAAATCGGCAGGATGTCGGCAACAGCACTAATCTTGCGATCGGTAATCAAAATGTTGGGCTCGTCCAATACTGCTTCCATCCGGTCAGTATCGGTCACCATATAGTGGGAAATATAACCGCGGTCAAACTGCATTCCTTCCACTACTTCCAGTGTCGTGCCGATAGTGTTCGATTCCTCAACAGTGATCACACCGTCTTTGCCAACCTTGTCCATGGCATCGGAAATTAAGGTGCCGATCTCAGGGTCATCAGCGGAAATGGAAGCAACTTGAGCAATCGCTTCTTTGGTTTCTACCGGTTTGGCAACATCCTCAATCCGGTTGACACAAATCTCAACTGCTTTCTCAATGCCGCGCTTGAGGAACATCGGATTAGCACCGGCTGCAACGTTCTTCAGCCCTTCACGAATAATAGCTTGAGCCAGCACAGTAGCGGTGGTAGTTCCGTCACCAGCTACATCCTGGGTCTTGGTGGCAACTTCTTTGACCAACTGTACACCCATGTTTTCAAACGGATCTTCCAGTTCAATTTCTCTGGCAATGGTTACACCATCGTTGGTAATGGTTGGAGATCCATATTTCTTCTCAAGTACTACATTTCTACCTTTTGGCCCCAATGTTACTTCCACAGCGTCTGCCAAGGTATTGACACCGCGCTCCAGCTTCTTTCGGGCATCTTCGCTAAACAGTAAATCTTTAGCCATTCTCTGTCACCTTCCTTTACTTAATTAGTCTACTACTGCCAGTAAGTCAGATTCTTTCACAATCAGATACTCTTCGCCCTGGTACTTCACTTCAGTCCCAGCGTACTTGGCAAAAATGACCACGTCGCCTTCCTTGACCTGTAATTTAATCAGTTCACCCTTGTCATTGTATTTGCCAGGGCCAACTGCCAAAACCCGCCCTTGCTGCGGCTTCTCCTTAGCGTTGTCCGGAAGAAAAATTCCGCTGGCTGTTTTCTCTTCTGCCTCTAATACTTTAAGTATTACTCGGTCACCTAATGGTTTGAGATTCATTTGTGAGTACCTCCTTTTGTGATATCATGCTCTTTAACGGTTATTAGCACTCGATAGGGGTGAGTGCTAACCTATTCCTATGATATATAACAGCCTTTTCAAATGCAAATATGTTCTTAGTCCAGAAAATAACGTTAGCGTCATTTATTGCCACCCTAGTCAAATTATCTCCATTTTCCTCGTTCGTATTCCCGCTTACTGCTATCACCATTTTCAGCTGAAAGCCGATCGATGCCCTAAATCAACCGCAGGTTGGGGACGGCATTCAGATCCCAGCTGTGGGAATGACCGGCCAGGTATTTGAAATGCCCGGCACTGCCGATCATTGCCGCATTATCGGTACACAGCTCCAGCGGGGGGAACAAAACCTTGATCCCCAAGGGCTTGGCCAACAGCGCCACCGCATGGCGCAGGCTTTTATTGGCCGCCACTCCCCCTGACAAAATCACTTGCTTCACCGATTTGAACTGAGCGGCACGGATCACTTTCGCTGCCAAGACGTCGACTATCGCCCACTGGAAACTGGCGGCAAAGTCCGGAAGATTGATCTCAACACCGGTTTGGCGGGCATGATTGATGTAGTTCAGGGCGGCGGTCTTAAGCCCGCTGAAACTAAAATCAAAGGTGTCTTCCCCACCCAATCCCCGGGGAAAACTGATCGCCTCACGATCCCCGTTTTCCGCCAAGCGGCTGATCTGTGGGCCGCCAGGGTAAGGCAATCCCAACACACGGGCAATTTTGTCAAAGGCTTCTCCTGCCGCATCATCCCTGGTGCGCCCTAACATCTCGTAGCGGCCGAACTCCGGCACATACAGTAAATCGGTGTGGCCTCCTGAGGCTGTTAAACAGACGAATGGAGGCTGCAGCTGCGGATTGGCCAGTACATTGGCATAAATGTGGCCCTCAACATGGTTGATCCCGACCAGGGGCTTGTCCAGGGCAAATGCCAGCGATTTGGCCGCCTGCAAGCCAACCAAAAGGGCTCCTATCAGCCCCGGCCCATAGGTTACGGCTATCAGATCGACATCCAGTAGTGTGGTGCCTGCGTCCAGCAGAGCCTTGTCAATGACGGGAAAGACCGCTTCTATATGTTTCCGGGCAGCTATCTCCGGAACCACGCCGCCAAAGCGCTGGTGCAAATCCACCTGTGAGGCAATCACATTGGATAAAATCCTGGTTCCGTCGGCTATCACTGCCGCTGCTGTCTCATCACAGCTCGTCTCTATCCCTAATGTCAAAAACGGCTTGGTAGTCATCTCGGTTCAATTCCTTCCACATAATCAGTGCATCTTCACCGTTGTCAAGGTAGTATCCTGGCCTGACACCGATTGTACTGTAGCCAAGCTTGTGGTACAAAGCTTGCGCCTGATAGTTGGAACGGCGCACTTCCAAGGTCATCTTTCTGGCACCAAGCCGATAGGCATGGGCTGCGATGGCCTTTAACAGTCTGGTGCCAACCCCTTGACGGCGCCAGGCGGGATGCACAGCAATATTTGTAATATGACCTTCGTCCAGGATCAGCCACATTCCCACATAACCGACAACTAGCTGGCCTTTGCGCATGACAAGGTAGTGGGCGCAGTCGTTCTCGGTAATCTCAGAAACAAAAGCCCGCATCGACCAGGGCGTGGGAAACGAATGGCGCTCAATGACCTGTACGCCGGGAATATCGCTTACAGCCATGACATGGATTTGGAGTTGGCCATCATCAGGCGATCCCTGAGCTCTTGGCCGGCCATCATACAGTCGATTATTCTCTGGATTCATGTTTTCTCTCCATTGAGTCAAATTGATACTCTGCGCTGCTTTTGCGCATATAAAACGGCAGCACCTGATACCAATTCTGCTCCATTCCCTGCTGCAGCAGGTGCAGGCCAAGGCCGGCAACACTGCTTGGCCGCAATCCAGCCTGCTCAGCGGCGGGGAAAACAGCCTGCGGCAACTGGGCCAGATGTTCCCGATAGTCAAGTGCACCTTGACCGACAAACAAAATTGGCTCAGAGTATGAAGCTAACTCAGCCACCAAATCACTGATTTTACAATTGAGTGCTGCTTTGACCGGTTTGCCGCCCAAAAACGGTTGGGTGAAAACCTCGCGGCGCCGGGCATCGATAATCGGATAGATCAGATGGGGATAACCCCGGAACTGCCAGGCTAAAGCCTCCATAGCGGTCACAGGGATGATTGGTTTGTCCAAACTGTAGGCAAATCCTTTGACCGTTGCCAAGCCTACGCGAATCCCAGTAAACGACCCCGGCCCTGTAACCACAGCAAAGGCTGTCATATCAGCCAAGTTCAGGCCGGAATCGGACAGAACCCGTTCCACCGCGGGTATAATCCGTTCCGAATGGCCGTTATGAATCCGCAGCAGATATTCCGCCACCAAACCTTGGCCGCTGACAATCGCAGCGCCGCCCATATTGGCTGAAGTATCGACTCCCAGAATAATCATGCCTGAACCACCACTTCTAGTTGATCTAACAGCTGTTGATAACGCTCCCCGTGGGCAATGAGGGTAAACTCCCGCTGCTGGATGGCTGTCTGCTCAATGATTATCTGCAGATACTCTGTGGGCAGATACTCCCGAATCTGGTTACCCCACTCCACCAGGCAAATACCCTTGCCAAAAAAATACTCCTCGTAGCCAAGATCCTCTAAATCAACCGGCTCGATCCGGTATACGTCAAAATGGTACAAAGGATATTTGCCTTCGTACTGATTAATCAGTGTATAGCTAGGGCTGGTGATCACTGTTTCTGCTATGCCTAAACCGGCACCAATTCCTTTGGCAAGCTGCGTTTTCCCTGCACCCAAGTCCCCTTCGAGACTGACCACATCACCAGGCTGCAGCAGCTGGGCCAAGGTCATGCCCAGCGCCATCGTATCCCGGGGTGATTCTGCGATGTATTTCACTGGTTAACTACCCTTTCAAATTTAGCTTCAGACAAATCAGGCACAATCTCACCGACAGGCTGTTGATGGTGGTTGCGGATCACTGATGGCTGATACTGATCCAAGATATTTCTGTCACCACTATAGCCTAGTTGGTTTAAAATGGCAAGTACGACTGGAGCCACCGGCCGGCTGCTGCCATCGGCGATCTTCAAGGCCAACCCCCAGCCCCGGTCGGGCATCGCGATACAGTACACCGCCTCAGCTCCTGATTTGGCCACCAAACCATGGCTGCGAAAGGCCTTCAATAAGTCAGTACATAACCGGTTCGACCCGGCCACCAGATGGGGGTGGCTGCCCATGGCTTTCCTGATCCGCTCCACAGCCTTGACGCGCTGCGGCGAAAACCGGCTGGGATCAGCCAGGCGGGCCCATCCCAAAGCCATTTGAGTTATGGATAAACCAAATACCGGGACACCACAGCCATCAATTCCCAGATTTATTGTATCCTCTGCAGCATCACAAAACTCACTAATGTATGACAAAACCATTTGCTGCAGCGGATGACCCGGGGCTGTGTATCCGTCAAGGTCCCAACCATGATATACGCATAAGGCCAACATCCCGGCATGCTTGCCAGAACAGTTATTATGAAGCTCGCTCGGTTCTGCGCCAGTACGGATTAACAGATGCAGCTGCCCCGGATGCCTTGGCGGATGAACTCCACACTGAAGGGCTGTTTGATCGAGCCCGATTTTGGCCAGGATTGAACTAACCGCTGCCAAATGCTCCGGTTCTCCGTTATGGGATGCGCACATAACCGCCAGTTCCTCGTCGTTGAAACCAAAATGGTCTGCCGCTCCCTGCTCTACTACAGGCAAAGCCTGGATAGGTTTGGCAGCGGAACGGAAAAAAGTTTTCAGGCCCGGATCACCTTGGCTGGCAATGATCTTCCCTTCTTGATTGACGATCACCCAATCACCATAATGAACACTTTCCACCATCTGGTTTCGATATACTCTTGCTACAATACTTGCCATAAGCTTCCTCCATTCCCGGGACTGGCCATGGTCAGCGTCCGTTTTTAGCAGCTGCTACAAAATGAGCAAACAACTTGCTCACACCGGGATCATGGCCAGCCATTAGCTCAGGGTGCCACTGTACCCCTAAGACAAATCGGTTGTCGATACTCTCAATGGCCTCCACCACACCGTCACTGGTCCTAGCGGTAACCCGAAAGCCGGGAGCAATCTGATCCAGAGCTTGATGATGGAACGAGTTAACCCTGATCGTGGCAGCTCCATAAATCCTGGCCAAAAGACTATCGGCAGCGATTGCAATTTCATGTGTAGGATACCACCTGGGCGCCTCCTGCCGGTGTTTGATCGGCTGCCGGATCTGACTCTCAATATCCTGGATCAAACTGCCGCCGCAAGCCACATTCAACACCTGGCAGCCGCGACAGATTGCCAGGATCGGAATGCTGCGGGCAAGGGCACCCCGGATCAGAACCAGATCCGATTGATCCCGCCAAGGATCAATTATACCACTTTTTGGGTGCAATTCTTGATCAAAATATATCGGATCAAGATCAACGCCTCCCGGAACCAACAATCCGGAGATCTGTTCCAGGATATTCTCCAACTGCGATTCCTCCTGATGAGGAATGAGAACTGGAGTGCCCCCAGCAGCGGCAACAGCATGGACATAAGCGCTGTTGACATAAAACCGCTGCGGGTCTTCCCATTGATGACTGCAGATAATACCAATTAACGAATTCACGGCTGCACCTCCCAAAAAAGAAAAACACTCAGCAAAAGTGAGTGCTTTACAGATCGACCAAGCCCAGACTGATCATGATGGCCCGATCGATTTCGCTCATAATCTCTTCATCCAAATGGGCGATCTTCTCCTTCAAACGCCTTTTGTCAATAGTTCGCAGCTGCTCCAGCAGAATAACCGAGTCTTTGTCGAGGTTAAACTCAGCAGCTGATAATTCTACATGAGTCGGCAGCTTGGCCTTTTTGATTTTTGACGTTATCGCTGCAATAATCGTGGTTGGGCTGTACTTGTTGCCAATATTGTTCTGTAGAATCAAGACAGGCCGTACGCCACCCTGTTCCGACCCAATAACCGGATTGAGGTTGGCATAGAAGATATCCCCACGCCTTATCGTTTGCTGCACATTATTCCGCCTCCGCTAACTGTCTTTCATACTGGTCAAGCAATTGCTCATCGGTTCCTTCTTCAGCTAAGAGCATGTTAATGGCTGCCATGGTTTGATATCCACTTTTCAGTTGTTCCCGCAAAGAGGCTCGTTTCCGGTGCAGGATATACATCTGAACCGCTTCCCGGATAAACTGGCTCCGGTTGCCGTTTCCTTCCTGCACGACCTGATCCACTTCCTTCAACAGCTTGTTGGGCACAGAGACCACTATTCGCCTATTTTGAGCCAAAACTGTTCACCTCTTACCAGAATGTTAGCTCGCATTGCTTTGACCAAAATGTAATTACATTATAAGTTCGGTCAAAATGCTCTGTCAATGTCAGGAAAAATTGCACTTGCCCATGAAATATGGTAATCTATAAATAGCGGGATCTCATATTTCCATATTTTTGGGATATGACAATTTTCATAAAAAGAAGGTGTTTAGTAATGATTGGCAACAATATCCGATTGCGTAGGAAAAAGTTAAAGCTTAGCCAGGAAGCATTGGCTAAAGGCAATTGGACCCGCAGCTACGTCAGTCAGATAGAGCGGGGCCGCATTCAACCTTCAATTGAGACGCTCTCTAAGATTGCCAACAAACTTGATACCACCGTTGCAGAATTGATCGGTGATTACACAGCACTGACCAAAGCCAAGGCAACGATTCTGTATCCGGATATCTGTAAACAATACTTGGCACAGCTACCGGAAACACCTACTACTATATTTCTCGAACACCTAACAAATTCCCTGCTAACTAACAATGACCTCGACTTCCAATTGCCACCAAATCCTGAACTTTATTACCTAACTGCTAGGGTACTCACTTTTAAGAAAAAATATCCACAAGCTGAAGCAATCCTGAAAAAAGGGCTCAAACTGTTTGATTTGCTGTGGCGAATGCTGTTCCTAAACCAGCTCTGTTATATCTATGAACAGCTGAATGATGACGAAGCGTATGCAAACACGCGGGACGAGTTAATGGAATTGGCGGATTCCATCGACAACATCCAGGAATTGGAAATACAACTGGTCAACGAGCTGAAATATGAAATGGATCCTGTGCGCAGCGCCTATCTGGCCATGTTCATTCAATCAATTCAGTATGGAGCCTCGTTTCAACAGATCCTGGACAGTGTCCACCGATAGCCCAACACCAATCGCCAAACCGTACACAGATAAAAGAGGGACGTCAGCACGTCCCTCTTGTGATCTCGTTCCTGAACTACGGAAAATGCCTATCTTAGGCGTACATTCTCTTTGCGTAGTGTTTTCTCAGTTTCCTTGTCAAACAGTTGGCATTTGTTCATATTGATTGCGACTTTGTGCTGCTCACCGCCTACGGCAGTGGTCTGGGCATCAACACGGGCAATCAATTGTGGAATTTCTTCATCGAGTGACAGGTAGAGATATGTTTCAGCACCCATCGGTTCAATTACGTCCACCATAGCGGTAAAGGAATTCATTACACCTTCTGCCACTTCGCCATATTGTGCTTTGTATACATTGTAGTCTTCAATGTCCTCAGGACGGATACCGAAGATTACTTCTTTTTCCACATAAGCATCGATATTCTCGAAGTAATCTACACGTTCGCGTGGAATTTCCAATTTGACCCGGCCTTCGATGGTCTCTACGAAGTAACGATCATCTTCGCGAGTCAAGATCATGTTAATGAAGTTCATGGGCGGGCTACCAATAAACCCGGCTACAAACGCATTGTTAGGATGGTTGTAGATCACCAGCGGGCTGGCTACATGTTGAATCAAGCCGTCGCGCATGACTACAATCCGGTCACCCATGGTCATAGCCTCAATCTGGTCGTGGGTTACATAGATGATGGTAGCCTGCAGCCGTTGATGCAGTTTGCTCAATTCAGCTCTCATCTGTACCCGCAATTTAGCGTCCAAGTTGGACAGCGGCTCGTCCATCAGGAATACTTTGGGTTCCCGAACAACTGCCCGGCCTACAGCAACACGTTGGCGCTGACCACCAGAGAGTTGTTTTGGTTTTCTGTCAAGCAGATTTTCAATGCCTAACATCCGCGCTGCTTCTTTTACGCGGCGATCGATCTCAGTCTTTGGAAACTTGCGCAGTTTCAAGCCAAAAGCCATGTTATTATAAACATCCATATGAGGATACAAGGCATAGTTTTGGAACACCATGGCAATGTCTCTGTCTTTTGGAGGAATGTCGTTAACAACAGTATCTCCAATGCTGATGGTTCCTTTAGTAATCTCTTCCAGTCCGGCAATCATCCGCAGTGTAGTTGTTTTTCCACACCCGGACGGGCCTACCAATACTACAAACTCTTTATCTTTAACTTCCAAATCTACATCATTTACTGCTATAACATTACCAAAACGCTTGGTAACGCTGTCTAGCAATACCCTGGCCATTAATTACCCTCCTCTATATAAATTTAGCACTTGGCTTATTGGGTCCAAATTGTTTGATTGGTCAAATTATCTGCAGAACACCTCCCGGAAACTATTCGATTCTATTTTACTTTTCCATTGTCAGTAGAGAGATCACAAAAAAAACTGCCTCAAAGCCAACTGAAAATCCACATCGTTTTCTTGAAAAAACCGACATTATATGCTGAAACACCACACGCAAGTATCTCTCTTAATCTGACTATTCCACAACCAAAATAAATATCCTTCTTTTAATTAATATATTTTTAAAGAGTTCTTAAAGCCCAAGGCAGTGCCGGGCATACTTAGAATTAATATTCACCACAATCCTCTGAATTCCTGCCTTAGCATGCGTATATTTCAGACCTGCTCTAATCATAAAGCGGTCTGTAAGCTACAGACCGCTTTATTTCAAGATAGCTGGAGTTATTACTAGAATTTAACTGCGATACCTGCTTTGGCAGTAGTACCAGTTTTGACTGATTCATCAGCGAATTTACCGCCAACGTGCTTGATGCTCAGGCCAATACCGTTTGGTGCGTCGAAGCTAGCTCCTACTTGATAGCCAATAGTTTCAAGATCGGAGACTGTTACTTCACTATTCAGCTCAAGACCATCAACTGCAGGGATTAAGCCCAACTTGGTATTGGCACCAACAGTGTGAACCAATCCGGTTGCTGGTGTCCACTTGCCGTTGTATTTAGCTGTGATATCCAAGCCGTTCATTACTGCAAATGCTTTTTCGACTCCCAGAGTTGTGCTTTCAGTTTTGATACCTTCTTCAGCGCCAACTGCCAGTACTGTTTCAACGTTAACATTGTATCCTTCCACATCGGTTGCAGCAGTCAAAATTGCCTCGTCAAAGATTTGATCGTAGTCAGCTGCTAGTTGGATACCAGACTGGTTGGTGGAGATACCAGCATAGAAACCACTGTTTCTGCGTTCGCTCTCGTGGATCCAGTTTTGGCCGCGATCGTCAGCAGCTTTCTTGGCTTTGTCTGCCAAGTACTCTGGCTGCCAGTCTTCAGAAATGGCTTTGTATCCGCCGCGGACACTCAAGTTATCCATTACCTGATATTGAGCTCCAACTGCTAACATGTGTCTTAGTGCGTTCTCTTCTGCTTCGCCTTCTTCGCCTTCTTCACCTTCAGCTTCTTGTCTCATGTCGAACTGAGTAGCAACTGATGCACCGAGAATCAGATCCTGCATCGGACGAATAGCACCGTCAACTGCTACGTGCAATGCATCCCAGTCATGGACTACAGCTGCACCGGCAGCGATATTATCCATGAGCATGTCGGCTCTCAAGCCTTGAATTGATTTTTGCTCTTGGCTCGGGATACCGTAGAATCCCTTGACTGCAACCGGCCCAATATTCATGTCACTGACACTGATACCATATTGGTCCTTGACTACGCTGAATGGGCCGTAATCAATGTCGAGACTGCCGAAGCGGGTTGTTGCTTCAGGTCCGCCGTGCCAGAAAGAGCCATCAGTTTCAATATAAGCTTTCTTCAAGACCAAGTTGCTGGCATCCAATTCCAGATCCAGGCCTTGGCTGTTTTTATGGCCAATGCCAAATTCCACAACAGCTCTAGTCTTTTCACTGGCTGTATCCAAACCAAAGTTCAAACTCAGTTCGGAAGACGGCCGGGTCTCAATTTCACCTTCCAAATCTCTGTACCACTCGAGATTTGATTTCAAAGAACCGTCAAACTTGATTCCGGCTGCGAAAACTGAACCGGAAACTGCAAATACAAGCACTAGTGTTAAAACCATCATTGATTTCTTCATTCGGTTATGATCCCCCTTAATCTCTTTAATTCATGCTTCTGTTCAGACTACGGATCTTGGATGATCTAGTGTTCTTAAACAATCCTCTGGTGCGATGAAGGAATCACTGCAAGTGAGTATCCATGTTTCCTCATTTGTCCGTATTCCTTCGTCAGCTGCCGTTACTCCGTCGACTGCAATGACTGGACATGAATGTCTGGTTGCAACCGTTCCAATATTCCCTGGCTGTTGCCTTGGGGGAACTGTCACCTCCTTTCCTGTCTTGCCACAGGAATATTGTGAAGGACAACCATAACTAACATAAGTTAGTTCAGTTGTAACAAAGTCTGGTTCATTACAACTTCGCTTTAGATATTCTATTTCTTCAACATAAGTCCTGCTAAACCTCTTTATGAAGTTGTTCCCAGCACTGGAATTTATGCCCACTTCACCATCAAGCACAAAAAAACAGGAACTGGGATCATCCCGGGTACAATCTTGCCCGCGGATGGACAGCTCCCAGTTCCATTGCCATACTTACACTTTAAATGAAGCGATCCAGAGCGTATGCCACGCCTGCCTCGTCGCTAGTTTTGGTGACAAAATCAGCTGCCGCCTGTACATGTGCCGGGGCATTGCCCATGGCAACACCTATGCCTGCCCACTGAATCATCTCCAGATCGTTGCCGCCGTCACCAATGGCCATCACCTCTGTCTGGCCATATCCCATCCGCCCGGCCAGATGGGCTAAAGCCTTGCCTTTAGTGGCATCGGGATGGGTTATTTCAATGTAGCGTTTCTTAGACTGGGTGATCTGCGCAATAGCACCGAACCGGTTCTGTACCACGCTAATCTCTGCTGCAACCTGATCCTCGCTGCCAACTGCCAGCAACTTGGACAAAGCCAGGCTGTTATCGGCTGTAAAGCGGTAGAGGTCTCCTACAGGCCGGGCATCAGCTCCAGTCATGCGCATGTAGTACTCAACATTGGCATCGATCTTTTCTACAAACAGCTGATCATCATGGTAAACATTGAGGGTCCAGTTCCGGCCTTGAAAATACTCGATCAGCTCCAGGGCAACACCATTTTCCAAAGGAGTGTGGCCAATTTCTTCTCCATTGATCCTTCGCAATAAGGCCCCGTTATAGCTGATCATAATCTGTTCCGGAGCCATCTCAAGCATCTGCGCATAAGGCAGGGCCCGGCAGTGCATCCTCCCTGTCACCAAGACAACCTCCAAACCTTGTTGGCGGATGCGCTGAATTGCATCTAGATTTGCTTGTGGTATATTTTGGCGGCTGTCGATCAGTGTATCGTCGATATCAAGTGCAACCAGTCTAATCATTGCGATCTCCTTTGTCCCAATACTCCAAGATCACGCACTACCTTGTCAGGCGAGGCTGATCTTGATCCTGCGGTTGTGCGCTGCTTGCTCTATTTCGATAATTTCACCGGTTGCTCCTGCCTCGATCTGCTCTAAAATCAACTCCAGATCGATCTGGGTTTGGACATCTTTCGGTACAAATTTCCAAAACACCTTGGCCAGACTCACCGGAATTTTGAGATTGGTCGTTTCTTCCCCATGTTCACTGATGGTCACCACTACTCTGGTAGCTTTGGTCTGGCCGACAGAATCGGCCGTATTGACCGCCTCTAGCAACTTGGCGCTCTCTTCCACACTAATCTTGCCTTCCTTCAGCATCTCCAGAATCTGGATTTGTTCTTTACTGAGTGCCATGATTATCCCTCTCATGTCCGATAGATATTGAGCCACAGCCAACCCGGGCGCGAATTGCAATCACCTTTCCTGCATCGGTTTGCCCGCTGACTGCTCCCACTACTTTATGCAGCCCGCCGGCTTTGTGCTCCGATTGAACGGTGAAATTTGCCAAACTGACATTAACACGGCCGATGGATGTGGAGGCATCAAGTTTAACATCAAGATTAGGCATCTGTGGCAGTAGGCACCGCACTGAACCGTTCACGGTGTTGACATCCATTTCACTCAACTCATAACCAAAAGTCAGCGGTGAAACCCGGACACTGCCGTTGATGGAGTCGCAGGCAAGCTTCCGGCAGCTGCCAACAAACAAAATCGAACCGTTGGCTGTACGCTGTTGGATCAGATCAGCCTCAACATAGTCAAGGCCGTTGGATCCGTTGCTGGTTTTGGTGATAATCGATTCCGCCTTTGTCTGCTTGATTGTTACCGAACCATTGAGGGTATTGATCTCAATGCTGCCGGCCAGCAGATTGACCACCTTGCACCTGCCGTTGGTTGACCGCAGATCCAGCCTATACGGCCCTTTCCGGGGAATGGAGAGCTGAAAAGCAACACTGGTGTCGCCCTGTTCGTGGATATCAACTTCCAACCGATCAATCACTGAACCAGCCTGAGGCAGATCAATCTCGGCCACCTTGTCCAAAGCTGCCTCCCGGTCTTTTGCCCTGATTCTTTGGGTGACCACCAGTTTGAAGCCGTCCTCGTCCCATCCTTCAACAACGATAGAGCCATTCACATTTTTCAGGAGAATCGGTATTTCCTCCAAATCCGGTGCAAAGCTGCCCTCCACTTCCTCGACAAACTCATGGACTTCATTAGCTATGCTGCCCAAGAACGGCAGCTTGGTAAACCAGCGCTGGATGTTGCTGAGCTGTTCGGAAATTCCAGTCTCGTCAAGTTTGGTTTCAATCGACTGACTGAACCGTTCAGCTGCCCGTTCAATCTTCTTAGTCAGTTCCTCACTCTGCTTTTCAATCCTGCGCCAGATATCATCGGTCTTTGCCTGTTTTGGCGTTTCCTCTTCCTCCATGGCTTCCAGTAATTCAACAGCTTCTTGGGCTGTAATCTTACCCTCTTCAACCATTTTCAGGATCAACAAACGCTCTTCATTCATGGTCTTTTCCGCCTCCCTACTTCTTTAATAGCCTGATGGCTTCTTCAGCCGTGATTTCACCATCATTCAAGGCTTTAAGAACGTCTTTGCGATGTGAATCTGTCTCTTGGTATTCAACCCGGTAGCCTAAGGCCTCAATAATCTGATCCAGCCGGCTGCGAACGGTAGGATAAGAAATTCCCAACAGCCGCTCCACCTCTTTGATATTACCTCGGGATGCCAGGAACACTTCCACAAATTCCTGCTGTTCAACAGTGAGCTGACAGAACTTGCAGGGGACAAAACGCCCCGTCAAAGTGGTGTCACAGCTCTTGCAGTGTAATTGGGTGATATCCATTCGGTTGTCGCAAATAGGGCATTTACTCACTAATCTTTTTTGCAAAATCAAACCACCACCTTAACAATTTTAAGTATCCAACTTTATTTTGTGCATCTACTTTAATAATATAAATGTCTACATTGATTATGTCAAGGTTTTCCTTAATTATTTTAATATGAAGTGTGTTTACGGTGTCAACAGGGATTATGATCCTGATAGCGAATATATTCGGTAACACCCAGCGGAGGTGCATCATGCAGAAGACGCTGCCCAGAATACTGCTTTTGATTCTAGTTTTACTGACGGGATGCATCGGTGGATTTCAGTACAAGATCTACAAGATCAGCGGTGTTATCTACCACCAGGATAGCGAGATTCCGGTTGTCAATGCAGAAATCACCATTATTGCAGGTAATAAGAGCTTTCCTCTCAGTTCAGACTTGGAAGGGCGCTTTTCCATTACCCTGCGGACAAATATAACGAAACTGAAACTGACCGTACAGCATCCCGGCTATCATCCTTGGCAGCGCGCCATCAACCTGGGCAAGGATCGGGAGCATTCATTGCTGATCGAACTAACATCCATGGTTGAGGATCACAGCCTGGTTGCCGGCAGAATTGACTATGCATTACCTGAAATCACTGCTGCCGGTTTACAGGCCTACTCCGACGGGCTCCTTGAACCTGTCCTGACAGAAACCTGGCAAGAAGAGCCAGCCGAGATTATCGTCGAGCCATATAAATATAACGAAGCTGTTGCTCTGGAAATTGGCAGAGCCCTTGGGTCTGACATTTTTCAGCTCTATCCGGAATCCGGGATTATCGTCTATATCAAACCGGAGCATCTAACCGTGGACGCCTTTCTCAGCCTGGCCAGAACTCATCCTCTGGTCAAGGCCGCTGACATCAACTACCCGGTCTATCCATTAGCCACCGCGGTTAGCCTAGAGCAACTGATCTTGACTCCCAACGACCCGGAATATGATCAGCAGTGGAATCTGACAGCGGTCTACCTGCCATTTGCCTGGCCGCAGGCAAAGAACAAAACCACGGTGCGGATCGCCGTACTGGATTCTCTGATTGCCACAGAACATCCTGATTTACAGCAGAATCTGCATTTGCAGGATGCGTACAATGTACTCAAACAAAGCCAGGATGTGAGCGATTATCACGGCAGAACCTCACTTATACCATCCAGTCACGGCACGCATGTGACAGGAATTATCGGCGCTACAACCAACAACGCCAGGGGAATCGCAGGAATCTCCTGGGGTGCCAATGTGGAGATTATTCCCATCGTAGTCCTCGATGAAAATAACAGAAGCAGTCTCAGCAATGTGATTGCAGGCATCGACAAAGCTATTGAGCTGGATGTTGATATTATCAACATGAGCCTCGGTGCCAATCTCAACCGCCCGTATGATCATCTGCTGTACAATAAGATTCGCGAAGCCGATGCTGCAGGTATCATCATGATTGCGGCGGCTGGAAACGACAACCAGCTTTTATATCCGGCGGGGTATCCTGAAGTGATCGCTGTCGGTGCCACTACCCGTGAATACCAGATTGCAGACTATTCAGCAGCAGACGGAGTTACCCTGTTTGCACCAGGAGGGGCTCGGGCAGACCCAGGCGGGGGCATCTACAGTACCGACCTGGTCGAACCAAGCGGCGACGGTTACAGTGCCGGCCGCGGGACATCGATGGCAGCCCCCCATGTAGCGGGCATCGCAGCTCTTGTCAAAGGCACCTACCCCAACATAATCAAATCCGAAATAGAACAACTATTATGGAACACGGGCATTGTATTTGACCTGGAGCAGCCCCAACAGCGTTTGGTCAACGCTTATGCTGCTGTCACCAAAACACCAATCAACATGGCAGTGCTATGTTTTTCCAGTCTCGACACAATGGCTGACTATGAAGTAGAATTTGATCAGAACCGGTATTTTCATTTATTCCTGCCGCCCGGTTCTTACCTGGTTACAGCCCATATCGATGCTAACCAAGATCAAGAGGTCAATCCCGGGGAATGGTATTACCAGTCAGAAATACTGGTAGAGCCAGGCAAACACGTTTCTGATTTGGAGATTCGTTTAGATATTTATAGGTAAGCTCTAGAGGAGGTTTAGCAATGAAGAAAACAATCGTTTGTCTAATCGTAGGCCTGTTATTGATGGCAAACATGGCGTCGGCTCAAGTGGACTACCAGACCACAATCGGTGCTGATGTCCATCTCGGCAGTGTACGGTTCAATCATCTCTTTAACAACGATGACGAAGGCACGGATATCAGTTTGTGGGAACTGGTGATCAATGGCAAACTCAAGCCGACACCCGATCTGATGCTGCTGATCAATCACACCCTGGCCAGTGCCACTAACACTAACAACGATACCTTCGCCGAAGGCACATCCCTTTCATCCAACTATACTCAGGCAGCACTGCTTTATCAGTTTTACAACGATGAACCGTTGAGCATTTATGCAGGGCTTGGTTATCATTTTGCCAACAACCACTTTAGGCACTTGATTGAGCAAAACGGCCAGCTGCTGGAAAACGTATATCTGGAAGGCAGCGGGTTCATGGCGGCATCACAGGTTACATTCCACGTCCTTGACAATTTGGAGATCAAGGCAACTATCCAGGCTGCGCCCTTTTACAGTTGGACCTATCGCGTAGGTGACACAATCAAAGACACCGGAGGTTCTGCATATCAGTACCTGGTAGCCGCTGATTATGATTTCAATGAGCGCCTGGTAATCCGGGTAGGTTATGGCGGCAGCAGGTCAGCAGTCAAGGAGATTCCCGTTTCGGAAGCTTTCAAGATCAACAAAACCACCTTTACCCAAGGTGGACTCCAAGTAGGCGTCATCTACAAATTCTAGCACAAGTGCTAACCACGCAGTTTACAAGAAAGCAGACACCCCCTCACAGGGGTGTCTTTTACTGTTCATGCATAAACTGATAGATTTCCCGGGCTAGTTTTGGATTGATACCTTCCACTTCACTCAACTGCTCCACAGTTGCTGCCTTGATCTTTTTTACGCTGCCGAAGTGTTTTAAAAGTGCCTTTTTCCGCTGCGGCCCAACACCGGGGATCTGATCAAGGACCGATTTCTGGCTAGTCTTGCTTCGCAGCTGCCGGTGATAAGTCAAGGCAAAACGATGAGCCTCATCCCGGATTCGCTGAACCAGGTGCAGCCCTTGCGATTCCGGCGGCAGAATAACCGGCGACGATTTTCCTTCAAGATAGATCTCCTCATGTTTTTCCGCCAGACTGATAAAGGGCATTGTCAACTCCAACTGGTCCCGGACCGCCACTGCTGAGCTAAGCTGCCCTTTTCCACCATCAATGACGACCAAGTCCGGAAACTCACTGAAAGCAGTGCTTTCAATCTCACCTTGGTGCTCCCGCAACCCTCTGGTAAACCGGCGCCGGATCACTTCCTGCATTGCCAGGTAATCGTTGGGGATGCCTTCCAAAGACTGAATCTTGAAACGCCGGTATTGATCGGCGGCGGCTTTGCCGTCGATCATCACCACCATCGAAGCTACAATCTGGCTGCCTTGTATATTGGAGATGTCATAGGCTTCAATGCGGCGGGGTGGTTCTGTAAGCCCCACCAGGTGCGCCAGCTCCCACAATCCCCTGGTGATTGCCTGGGCCTTCCGTTCCTCCTGGGATCGGAGCAATTCCAAAACATCCTGAGCATTAGCGATGACCATTTCGATCAAGGCTTTCTTTTCGCCCCGCCTGGGATGATGGAAATAGACCTTGCTGCCCCGAAGTTCGCTGAGCCACTGGCTCAACAGTTCGGTCTCAGTTAATGCCTCACTGGTGAGTACCTCTTTCGGGATCATAACCTGATCGGTGTAATACTGCTTGATAAAGGCAGTCAGAATCTCACTGGGGGAATCATCAAGGCTGCAGTCAAGGATGAAATGATCGCGGCCGATCAACTTCCCGCCGCGAACAAAGAAAACCTGGACGCAGGCTAAATCTTCATCCCGGGCCAGGCCAAAGAGGTCTTGATCGATATCGTGAGGGGAAACGATTTTCTGTCTAGCCACGATTTGTTCCAGACTGTCAATCCGGTCCCTGATGCGGGCTGCCTGCTCAAACTTCAATTCTGCGCTGGCTTGGAGCATTTTAGCTCTCATGCTGGGAATCAAGTCTTCATGCCTGCCCTCCAGGAACAGGCACACTTCATCCACAATAGCCCTGTAGTCGGCTTTACTGATTAAGCCGGCACAGGGCCCGGCGCAGCGTCCGATATGATAGTTCAGGCAGGGACGATCCTTTTGACCCTCCTTGATTACCTTGCTGCAGGTGCGGATCTGAAACAGCTTGCGCAGCACTTTGATCGTGTTCCGCACTGCAGCAGCATTGGTATAGGGCCCATAGTAACGGGCTCCGTCCTTAAGCCGGCGCCGTACAAAAAGCACCCGGGGAAAATCCTCGTTAACCGTAACTTTGATATATGGATAGGTCTTATCGTCTTTTAAACGTACATTGAACCAAGGAGAATGCTCCTTGATCAGGTTATTCTCCAGGATCAAAGCTTCGAGCTCAGAATCGGTGACAATATAGTCCAGGTCGGCTATTTGCTCAACCAAGAGACGGATCCGCGGCGACTGGTGCCGCGACTTCTGAAAGTAGGATCGGACTCGATTGCGCAAATTGACAGCCTTGCCCACATAGAGAATCTGGCCGTCATTCGATTTCATGAGATAGACGCCTGGTTTGGCAGGCAAATGCTTAAGCTTCTCTTGTAAGCTCATAGTGCTCCTTTCTCTGCCCCTCTAAAAGTTGTTTCAAGAACTGGCCCGTATAGGAATGGGGATGCTCCGCTACCTCTTCCGGAGTTCCGGTAGCCACCACCGTACCGCCGCCATTGCCCCCTTCAGGGCCAAGGTCAATAATATAGTCAGCTGTTTTGATTACATCTAAATTGTGCTCAATCACCAATACTGTGTCACCGCTGTCTACCAACCGCTGCAGCACCTGCAGCAGCTTGCGGATATCCTCAAAATGAAGGCCGGTGGTGGGTTCATCAAGGATATATAAAGTCCGGCCATTGCTGCGGCGGCTTAATTCAGTAGCCAGCTTTACCCGCTGCGCTTCACCGCCGGACAACTGCGTTGCCGGTTGGCCCAGCCTGATATATCCCAAACCTACATCTTGAAGTGTCTGGAGTTTGCGGTGCACCTTAGGAATCGATTCGAAAAACTTCACCGCCTCCACCACGGTCATCTCCAGGACATCGGCAATGGACTTACCTTTGTAGCGGACTTCCAGTGTTTCCCGGTTGTAGCGTTTGCCTTTGCAAACTTCACACGGCACATAAACGTCGGGCAGGAAGTGCATCTCAATCTTAATGATCCCGTCGCCGCGGCAGGCTTCACAGCGGCCTCCCTTGACATTAAAGGAAAACCGGCCTGGCTGGTAGCCGCGTATTTTCGCTTCAGGAGTCATGGCAAACAGTTCCCGGATCCCGTCAAAAGCTCCAGTATAGGTAGCCGGGTTGGATCGGGGTGTCCTGCCGATCGGTGATTGATCAATGTTGATCACCTTATCAAGATATTCGATCCCTTCAATCCGTTCGTGGGCGCCCGGCCTTTCCGAACTGCGGTGCAGCTCGTGGGCAAGCCGTTTATAGAGAATCTCGTTAACCAAGGTGCTCTTGCCAGAACCGGAAACACCGGTAACGCAAATAAACATGCCCAGTGGAAACTCAACATCAATGCTGCGGAGGTTGTTCTCCCTGGCTCCAATTACCTTCACATACTTGCCGTTCGGCTTACGCCTTGCGCCAGGGAAGGGAATCTGCCTTTGTCCCGACAGATACTGTCCTGTTAGTGATTCATCCACCTTGCAGACAGCTTCATAATCGCCGGTAGCTACTACCCGGCCTCCATTTGCTCCAGCGCCGGGGCCGATATCAATGATCCAATCGGCTGCCTGCATTGTCTCATGATCATGTTCGACGACAATGAGTGTATTGCCGAGATCACGCAAGCGCTTCAAAGCATCCAGCAGCCGTTTGTTATCCCGCTGATGCAGGCCAATGCTGGGTTCATCGAGGATGTATAAAACACCCATCAAGCTTGAGCCAATCTGAGTTGCCAGCCGGATCCGCTGTGATTCACCTCCGGATAACGTAGCGGCGCCCCGATCCAAAGCCAGATAACCCAGGCCTACATTATTGAGGAAACTCAGCCGTTCTCGAATCTCTTTGAGAATCTGGCGGGCAATCGTGTAATCCCGCGGCGCCAATTCCAGCTTTTCAAAGAAATCCAGGCTGTCACACACAGACAGTGCCGACACTTCCATGATATTCAAACCGCCAACAGTTACTCCCAGCACTTCAGGGCGCAGCCTTCTGCCCTGGCATGCCGTACACTCCCGCTCGCTCATGTACTGTTCCAGATCCTGGCGCACCCACTCAGAAGAGCTTTCCCGGTAGCGCCGGTTCAGGTAAGGAATCAGCCCTTCGTAGACTGCCTCATAGATGCGCTTTCGGCCATGGCGGTTCGTATACTCGAATTTAACCGGTTTTTCAGCACCGTAAAGAAGCAGCTCAGCACTTTCCGGGGTCAGCATCTTAACCGGTTGATCGGGATCAATGCCATACTCGCTGCAGAGTGCCCCCAAGATGGCTGCCAACCATTGACTCTTGCTGCTGCGCCATGGAATTAATGCCCCAGCATTTATGGATAAGTCCCGATCGAGAATCAAGTCAGGATCCAATTCCAGTTTGCGGCCTAAACCGTCACAAGCAGGGCACGCTCCATACGGGCTGTTGAAGGAAAACATCCGAGGTGTCAGCTCTTCCATCGAGATCCCGCAGTCGGGGCAGGCAAAGTTCTCACTAAACAGCTGTTCTTCCTGATCGATCACATCCACCACGACAATCCCGCTGCCATACCTGAGGGCTGTCTCGATGGAATCGGTCAGCCTGGTTGCGATATTGGAACGGATGATGATCCGATCGACAACGATTTCAATTGTATGCTTTTTGTTTTTGTCCAAATTGAGTTCATCGGTTACCTCATGCAGCTCACCGTTGACCCTGATCCGGATAAATCCATCTTTGCGAATGCTCTCCAATACCTTGCGGTGTTCGCCTTTGCGGCCTCGGATCACTGGCACCAGGATCTGCAGCCTGGTCCCCTCCGGCAGCAGCAGCAGCTGATCGACAATCTGCTGCACTGATTGACGGCTGATGGGGTTACCGCAGTTGGGGCAATGGGGTTCACCCACCCTGGCATACAACAGCCGCAGGTAGTCGTAAATTTCGGTAATGGTCCCCACTGTTGACCGGGGATTGCGGTTGGTCAGGCGCTGATCAATGGAAATTGCCGGCGACAAGCCTTCAATGGAATCAACGTCCGGCTTGTCCATTTGCCCCAAAAACTGGCGGGCATAAGCAGACAAAGACTCCACATAACGCCTTTGACCTTCTGCATAAATAGTATCAAAGGCCAGAGATGACTTGCCCGAACCTGACAAACCTGTAATCACAACCAATTTATCCCTGGGAATCTCCACATCGATGTTCTTTAGATTATGCTGTCTGGCTCCCTTGATGATAATTTTATCTAGGCTCAATCGGTTAACCCCACTTCCTGGCGTAATTCTTTGATCCGATCCCGCAGTTGAGCTGCGAGTTCAAATTCCAGATCACTTGCGGCACGGTACATCTGCTGTTCCAAATCCTTGATATAGCTGATGATGTCTTTCAATGCAGCCTTGTCCGGCGTGACATCAACTTGATACTCGCCGCTGTCCTCGGCTGCCCGGACTGCCTGGACAATGTCCTTAACCTCTTTTTTGATGGTTTGAGGCGTAATCCCGTGTTTTTCATTGTGAGCCATCTGCAGCCGCCGGCGGCGGTTTGTTTCGGATATGGCAATTTCCATCGACTTGGTGATCGTATCGGCATACATGACCACCCGGCCGTTTACATTTCTGGCGGCCCGGCCGATGGTCTGAATCAATGATCGCTCTGAGCGGAGAAAGCCCTCTTTGTCTGCGTCCAGAATGGCTACCAAAGATACCTCCGGCAGATCGAGGCCCTCCCGCAGCAAATTAATACCAACCAGCACATCAAATTCACCGGTGCGCAAATCCCTTAAGATTTCCACCCGGTCCAAAGTTTCAATATCGGAGTGGAGGTAGCGGACTTTGATACCAACATCAGCCAGATAATCGGTCAAGTCCTCTGCCATTTTCTTGGTCAGTGTCGTAACCAGGACCCGTTCCTTGCGGGCTACGGTCTTTTCAATTTCATCCAGCAAGTCGTCGATCTGGCCTTTAGTCGAGCGGACAACAATTTCCGGGTCCACCAGGCCCGTCGGCCGCAGGATCTGCTCCACCCGCTGCTGCTCATGTTCAATCTCATACGGACCGGGAGTGGCCGAGACAAAGATCACCTGATTGATATGGGATTCAAATTCAGGAAACGTTAGAGGCCGGTTGTCCAGTGCCGATGGCAGGCGGAATCCATACTTGACCAAAGTCTCCTTACGGGATCGATCCCCATGGTACATGCCTCTGATCTGAGGGATGGTCACATGGGACTCATCGATGAACATGAGAAAATCCTTGGGAAAGTAATCCAACAGCGTCGACGGCATTTCCCCTTCCGCCCGTCCCGAGAGGTGCCGGGAGTAATTCTCAATCCCCTGGCAAAAACCCATCTGTTCCAGCATCTCCAGATCATAGCGGGTCCGCTGTTCCAACCGCTGCGCTTCCAGCAGTTTGTTTTCTGCCTTCAGCTTCTGCAGCACTTCTGCCAGTTCCATTTCAATCGACTTGATGGCCCGCTGCAGTTTCTCTGTAGAAGTTACGAAGTGGGAGGCGGGATAAATCATGATTTCTTCATTCTCCGCCAGTACTTCCCCGGTAATGGGATCCAGTTCCAGGATCCGTTCCACTTCGTCACCAAACAGCTCGATGCGGACAACGTTGTCACTGTAAGCAGGAATGATTTCAATGACATCGCCACGTACTCGGAAAGTCCCCCGCTGAAAGCCAATGTCATTCCGTTCGTACTGAATTCCCACCAGCCGGCGCAAAATATGATCGCGGTCCCGAAACTCGCCGCTTTTCAACGACAAAGTCAAACCAATGTAATCTTCCGGAGAACCTAAGCCATAGATACAGGAAACACTGGCAACAATAACTACGTCCCGGCGCTGCAAAAGCGCACTAGTCGCTGCGTGGCGGAGCCGATCAATCTCATCATTGATCGATGCATCCTTTTCAATATAGGTGTCACTTTGCGGTACATAAGCCTCAGGCTGGTAATAATCATAGTAGCTGACAAAATAATGCACCGCATTATGGGGAAAGAATTCGCGAAACTCATTGCACAACTGAGCCGCCAACGTCTTGTTATGGGCAATCACCAATGTTGGTTTCTGCACAGCCTCGATTACCTTGGCCATGGTATAGGTTTTCCCGGATCCGGTAACCCCGAGCAAGGTCTGGGCGTGCAAACCGCACCTGATCCCCTCTGCCAGTTTGGCAATTGCCTGGGGTTGATCACCGGCAGGCTCAAAAGGCGCCACAACCTGAAATGCTTTGGAATTCATCATTTCCCTTCTTTCTGACACAACAGATCCATACATATGTTCCCCGCACATATGTTCTCCTTACGTATTTTCGGCATGGTTTTTTATTTTCCTGCTCGAAATTCTTACTGAAGTAATTGCTATTATACCATAGATGAAAGGAAGCGAATACATTGAAGGAAGTACTCGTAATGGTGGAAATACCGAAAGGCAGCCGCAACAAATATGAGTACAACCAAAAAGATGGCCTGTTCTACCTTGATCGAATGCTGTTCTCGGCTGTCCATTACCCTGCGGACTATGGCTTCATCCCGGAGACTCTCGCCGAAGACGGCGACCCCCTCGATGCCCTGGTACTTGTTGGTGAAGCAACATTTCCCGGATGCATGATTCGATCGAAACCGGTCGGAGTCTTCGACATGTGGGATGAAAAGGGGCCGGACAAAAAAATTCTTTGCGTACCTGTCCGCGATCCACAGTGGAACTGGGTCAATGACCTCGATGACGTGCCGGAGCACCTGCTCCACGAAGTGACCCACTTCTTTCAGGTCTACAAAGAATTGGAGAAAAAGAAAACCAGAACCGGTAACTGGCATCCGCGACAGGTGGCTGTTCAAGTGATCGAACAAGCCCTTGCCAATCACCGCAAAGGGAGCAATGGATCATTATCTCCCTGATCCGGTTCTTCCTCAGAGAGCTCAGTCTGATCATCAGCTGGCTCAACCGCTGGTTCCGGATAAACCAGCAGCTGCGATACAGGCACCAAATCAACGCCCGCAGCCACGATTTCGGGAATCATCTCCCAGATAGCGACAGCTGTGGCTGAACGGACATGGCCAATGGCAATTGCTGATCCACTGCGGATTGCCTGATTCATACTCCGCCGCAGCTGCTCCTTGACAGCCTCAACTTCATTGACATTATCAACAAAGAAACTGTTCACTGCATAAGGAATCCCCACCTGCGCTGCGACGTCACCCGCTACCGAAGAGGGTGTGGTATAGCTGTCCAGGAAATACAGGTCTTTAGACTTGAACGTTTCCAGCACGATCGCCATGGTTTCCGGATCTGAGGTGGCCTTGGATCCCATATGGTTATTGACCCCAACGATCATGGGTAAATGGGCTATATTTTCCTCCAGGCGCTGCCGGATTTCGTCAGGATCCATAGAGGTCACAATCCCGCCCTCACCAAGATCCACAACGGAGTTAAGGGCTTCCATAGGCTGATGGAGTATCACTTCGTGGCCGCCTGCAGAAGCCGCCTGGGCCAAGCGGTACGATTCAGCCAGATAGGGAATGATCGCCACTGTCAGCGGAAACGGATACTGCAAGAATGATTCTGTATACCGGGATGAATAACCCCAGTCGTCAATTACAATCGCCAGTTTTGGCCCCCCAGCCTGCCGCCGGTGAGCCGGAGAAAGCTGCCTGACTGAGAGTTCAAAGCTAACAAGTATTTCCTCTGCCGTCTGCGAGTCGGGCCAACTATGATCATCCCACAGACTAATGCAAGCTCCGACCTCCCCGGTACTGTAATCAGTACGGAAAGCCCACCTGTGGCGCCTCCACAGCTCGGTTTCCAGCCCGATGACCATTTCCATGAAATCCACATCCAGACTGGTAGGAACTACAAGATATTCGACCAGAGGTTCAGTAGGCTCGATCACAGTCTCTAAAAGGAGATAGCCGTACTGATTCAAGTAGTCCTCAACAAAGGAAAGCTTGTCCTCAACAGAAAGGTAGCGACCCTCCCAGTCTGACTGGGCACTGCCCTCCGGATCTGGCTGGGATGACTCTTCCAGGTAGTGCTGGGGTGGCAAATTAAGATTCGAACCGGCATTTTCCGTTGCGTCTGTCCCTGCCGTCAACCTGTGCAAAGCAAACCAAACGGCGGTAATGCTCACAAGGCAGCAGAGCAAAAGGATCGCAACAGCAAACGGGTAACGTATAGGTCTCGATTTACGCTGCATCCGGCTCACCTCTTCCGATTCCGCCACCACTGCCTGAGGGCGCGTTTCAACCAGGTTTCACGCATCACCATGTATACAGGTTGATTAGGTTGTGGTACCGGAATAAACCCCAGGGGAGGAATTTTGCCTTTAAACTTAATCTGACGCGGCGGACTGTTGCTGAACACATTCTTAACTGTCAAGGTGGGGTCAATGATCCACGGCCCGATTTCAGCAATCAACTGCTGCGGGCTGGTAATGCTGATATCGTTGATCCTTAAGATGACATCTCCCGTAGATAAACCCATTTTGGCTGCTGGTGAATTGGGATAGATATCCAAAACCATTACTCCGTTGGAGTAAGTGAAGACTGAAGCTCGCTTTTTTTCCCGCTGCTGCCCGAAACGTATCACCCATTCGTGGCCCAGGGGAGCAAACAAGACCGGAATCAGCTCTAAATAGGGATACCGGTCAGCCAGCACTGTCAAGCCTAACAGAACTATGCTGTATAAGAACAAGTTGCGGGCAGAGTAGGCTGCTTTGGCCTCCGGCAGGCTGGAAATGGCAATATCGCTGTATCCCAGCCCGGCAAAGATCGGTGACAATCTGAATACCAAGGTGAGGCCTGCCGGGACTAGAATTTCCGGTTTCAACAACGGCCACCAGTCAGGCATGGCAATTGCCGATTCCAGGGCAGAACTCAACTCTGCAGTAGCCAGCACTGTAATAAATGGAAGGGGCCAGAACCGCTGTAAACTGAATCCTCCCACAACCCTGCCTTCGCTGTCCTGGATATATATGGGCATGGAATTACGATGCCCGTTCAAAAAGATCAATAATGCCTCTACCAGATGCAAGACGGCAACCAAACCCATGATCGAAGTGACGCCTACTTTGGGAAATCCAAAGATCAGATGCACCAGGCTGACAATCCCGCCTGCATAGGCAAAGCACAAAAACCGAGGGTTAAAGAGCATCAAGATTAAAGCTGTCAGCCACACAAAGGCAATCCCGGTGCTGGACAGGCTGATCCCCAGCATTACGAATAGAATACTGGCGACAATACCGCCTAACAAACCGTAGCCGAAACTGACAGCAGTCTCTTTCCAGGGAATGCCCCTGTTGAGGCCAAACAGCCGCTGCTGCATCACATAAACCCGCCGGTATTGACTGTATATTATGAAACCCAACATCACCAAGAGTGTCAGATAGACTGGGTCCAGCAATATCAAGGGCAGCATCCGGAATAACAATGCAATTACCTTAGGCAAGTTACCCACAAATCCAACCTCCATCTACAAAAAACCCCGGAGACCGGGGTTTGCACTTATTCTCCATAAAGCTGCGCGGAAACAATCTCGATCGCCTTTTCCAGCTGCCGGTCCACCTCAGCTTCGCCTAAGAAGATGGCTTCCAACTCCTCATCACTGATTTCCAGCTCATAATCAGGTTCAATGCCTGAGTGGTTGATGTCATGCCCCCCGGCAGTAAGGTAGATTTGTTCTGTCAGGCTGAGTGCTCCTCCGTCGCGCAGGGGCACCACTGTCTGTACCACCCCTTTACCAAACGTTTTAGTTCCCACCAGGACTGCCAACCCATGATCGCGCAGCGCTCCCGCTACAATTTCAGAGGCACTGGCACTTGAGCCGTTGACCAGAATCACCATGGGAATCGGCTTTCTTGTCCCGGCTTCCAACGCATCCCAACTAGCCCGGTCACCATTGCGATCCTCAAAATGGATAAGAGGGCCGCTGGCGACAAATTCATCGGCTACCTGGATTGCTGCACTCAGTGTACCGCCGGGATTAAAGCGCAGGTCAAGAATGAGCCCTTGCATGCCCTCGGCGTCCAGCTCACTTAGAGCTGTGACCAGTTCATGGTAGGTGCGATCCGAGAAGCTGGTCAAACGAATATAACCAATGCCCGGTTGAATCATTTCCGCTTCTTCCACAGACATGACATTGATGATATCCCGGACAATTGTAACGTCAAAGACCTCTTCCCCGCGACGGATAGTAATTGTTACCTCTGTGCCCGGTTCTCCCCGCATCAGGCTGGCAGCCTCGTCTGTGGTCATGAATTCCGTGCCGCGATCGCCAATCCTGATAATTTTATCGTTTCCCCGCAGCCCTGCCCGTTCGCCAGGTGTACCTTTGATAGGAGAGACAATGGTCAGCTCGTCGTCGCGAATTCCAATTACGATCCCAATACCACCGAACACACCACTAGTGTCGCTCATCAGGCTATCATAGGCATGCTGGTCCATCAGCCGTGTATATGGATCTTCCAGTGCTTCCGCCAGCATCCCTCTGATACTTCCGGTCCGGGCGTAGGCACTGAGCAGATCAGCCACTTCAACTGGTTTATAGAAACGGGACCTTACCAAAGACACTACTTCCAGCAAATTATCCAGGTCTCCGGCATTTACTGCTTGTTCAACTCCACCAACACTGGAGAGGACTGAACCATAGATCAAAGCTACAACCAATAATGCTAATGCTGCGCCTAGAATAGTTATTCTGCGTTTCACCGGTTCACCGCCTTTACTACCAATTCTATTCAGATTCCGTTACTCAATATTACAGTACTGCTCACTATCACTTCTCATTAAACAGGCAAAATTCCTGCAACCATGATCAGTTAACCTAGCCAAATCCACGGATCAACATGCTTTTGATCCTGGCGGACTTCAAAGTGCAAATGCGGGCCGGTGCTGATGCCAGTGGAACCGACAAGGGCAATGGTCTCTCCGGCTTGGACTTCCTCACCGGCTTTGACCAGCAGCTTTGAAGCATGGCCATAGAGCGTGCTTACTCCGCTGCCGTGATCAATCACCACCGCCAGCCCATATCCATTATAATCTTCGCTGAGGACAACTTTGCCGGCTGCTGCCGCCTTGATGGGGACGCCAGTTTCACAAGCAAAATCAATGCCTGTATGAAAGCGCTCTTCATCGAAGATGGGATGGAGCCGCAGGCCATAGTCAGAAGATACCACACCTTTTACCGCCAGCGGCCAGGCAAAATCAGTGAACCCAAGCGTTTCCCTAAGATCCCGCTTTGCATGCCAGACTCGGCTTTCCTGTGTATAGATCATTCGCTGAACTGCTGCAAGCTCTTGCCGTACTTGGGACAACTGCTGCCTGTTCTGAGTTAATTCCCGGCCAATCTGATCCCGATCGTACTTCAGCTCGCTCAGCTGCTGATCCAACTGCTGTTGTTCTTTTTCCAGCTCAACCAGTTTTTGCGCCAGCTCTTGCTGCCGATCTTGGCTGCTGGCCAGGCTGGTAGAAGCCTTAGCATATGCATTACCGCTGGTATGAAGCAGATAGTCCAGGAACAGGCTGGCCTTTGGTTCATGTTCAACCATGCCTTGAACTGCTAAATTGACTGCCTCTTGCAGCCGGGAAACCGTTTGTTGATAATGCCTGGCTTCCCCTTGCTCCTCCTGCTTTACGCTCTCAAACTGCGACTGCAGCCGGCTGATCTGATCTTGGAACTGGCTTAAAGCTGACTGGGTTTGCTTCAGCTCAGATTGTTTCTGGGCATAGTTTTTCTCGCCCGATTCCACCTTCTTTTCCAGATCGGCGGCATCTTTCTCCAATTTGTCTGAGTCTTTGTGCAGCTCTTCAAGTGCAGCCTCCGCCTCCCGGTAAACCTGTCTCAACTCAGTGGGGGTCTGAGCCTGGACAACCTGGGGTGCCAGAAGCCCAGCCAAAATTACAACCAACAAACCGCAGTGAACTGCGGGCTTAAGTGAAGTGCGTCTCCAAACGGTACCTAGTTTCTGTATCAATCCTACAGCAGGGACAAGGGCCAACAGCAGCAGTAAACCATGTGCCCGGTGGAGAATCATGACAAGCCCTGCAAGTTGTTCCATTTTCTCCTGATGATAAGCAAGATACTCAATGCCGGAAACAGCTTCCAGGCTGTCGATTACCGCAGCTGCCTGCGCAGGCTCGACAACAACATCCAGATATGCAGGTAAAGGATCTGCTCCCGGCCAAGGATAGCCTAAAGCACCCTCAAATTCAGCCGCCGCCTGATCCTGTTTCACAATCTGCACCTTGACGATACCATCAACATTTTTAATCTGTTCAGCCACTTTGTGAGCTTGTTGATTGTTACTGACAAATATCCGGACCATGCTCTGATCGAGCATTTGAGTGGTAAAAGCCTGTACCGTATTCACCAAACCAGCTAAAACGATCCCAATCAAAGCATAGATTACCAGTGCTGGGATGTCCTTCTTTAAATTCATAACCTAACTCCTTTCACTAACTTATGTTAGTTACTGTTAAGGACATTCCCATTATAGACCAATCACCGTCAAGATACAAGGATTCCAGGCTGGCAATAGCTCGCAAGCATTACAATTTCTTGAAACCCTCGCCTAAAACCTCGTGTACATCACTAATCACTACAAAAGCCTTGGGATCAATCTGATTGACCAGCCGGCATAGACTCCGGATTTCTGAACGGGATACGATCACATACAAGACTTCTCGATCAGTGCCTGTATAGACACCCCGGCCCGCTAAAGCAGTGGCACCCCGCTCCAGAGTGTTGAGGATCATCTCACCCACCTTTTCGGAGTGGTCCGAGATGATGAAGGCTGCTTTGGCATAACTCTGGCCTTCCTGAACCACGTCAATGGTCTTCGTGGTGATGAACACTGACAGCAAGGCATACAAAGCCAGCTCCGGCCCGAAAGCAAAACCGGCCAGGACTATAACAAAGCCATCGACCAACAAGAGTGCTCTGCCGACACTGGTTGGCAAAAACCGGGCCAGCAGCTGAGCTGCCATATCCGTCCCGCCGGTGCTGCCGCCGGAACGGAAGGTGATTCCTAAACCAATCCCGGTAATCACTCCGCCATAGACCGCCGCTAGAAGGGGATCAGAGGTTAGAGGCACCGCCCACGGCTGGAACAGATCGATGAGCAGAGACAGCACCAATGTGCCGACGAAGGTCTTGGCCCCGTACACCGCTCCCAGGATAGTAATACTGGCAATAAACAGGGGAATATTCAAGAGGAGCATGGTCAGTCCTACCGGGAACCGAAACAAGTGGTAGCCAACGGTAGCCAGGCCGCTTACCCCTCCTGCGGCAATCCGGCTCGGGATCAAAAACCAAGTCAATCCGAAGGCTGTAATGGCAACGCCAACCAGAACCCCCAAATACTCCCGGATTTTTTGCCAAACTCTCCGCATCTATGTCTTACCTCCTGACAAAAGCCTTTCCAACAACACCCACAGGGCAAACTGGGGCAAGACTGCTGCCCGGCCGATCCGTGCCGGCTGCCGGATAATCCGGTACAACCATTCTAAACCGACCCTCCGCATCCAATAAGGCGCTCTCCGCACTGCGCCGGCTAAAACCTGAAAGCTGCCGCCAACCCCCAAAGCAACCGGTACGCCGAGATTGGCGAGATGGGCTGCGGCAAATTTCTCTTGCTTAGGAACACCTAAGGCAATAAATAGTATGTCCGGCCGGGATTTCTTTATCTGATCCAGTACGCCGGGCAGTTCAGCTGCGGTGAAAAATCCATGATGAGTTCCGACAATATTAATACCTTTATATTCAGCCGCAATGACTTTTGCAGCTTGTTCCGCGATCCCCGGTTCTGCCCCGAGCAGGAAAATCCGCCAGCTGCGAACCACACTTTCAGCCAGCAAAGCCTGCATCAACTCTATGCCTGGTACTCGCTCCGGCAGCGGCTGTTTCAGAATTCGGCTTGCCCAAATCACACCGATGCTGTCAGGTACTACCAGGTCAGCCCGCTCAATAATCTCATTGAGCAGTGGATCCCGGTTGGCGATCATCACCATCTCCGAATTGGCGGTGACAACCAAATGCGGTTTTGGTTCCTGGATCATCTCAGCAACTTTGTTCACTGCCTCTTGCATGGTCACATTATCGATTTTAACTCCCAAAATATTGCTCTTCATGTTCTTCCTCCATTGCCATATCCTGCGGCTAGATAACGGTGGCTAGGACCCTGCGGTTTTGCTCACTGCGTTGGCGAAGCTCTGCCACACTGTGGGATAACTGCTGCAGCTGCGATGCCCGATCAGTCAGGAGGCCGGCGATCGCATTGGTTAAGCGAATATCCGGCGCAGCCGGGTAAACGGGAATTCCTAACTGCAATCCAAGCACTTCAATCTTGGGATCATAACCAATCCCGATTGGCAGACTGCCGCCAAGGGCTGCAAAAATCACGCCGTGCAAGCGCATTGAAACACAGATTTCGTTCTGTCCCATCAGCCTGAGGGCACTGCGCCAATGCCCGGCATCGATCACACTCAACTGGGGAATGGCACGCTGCAGCGCCACCCCAATCTGCAGATCTCCAGGCCCTAAGGCGACAAAACGCACCGGAAGCTCAAAGGCAGAGAGCCAGCCTTTGATCAGTTGGATCCAGTGGGGAAAATCGCGATCCCAATGGCGGTAAGGCCTCAGGTTAATCGTAATGCCCGGGGTTTGCCCGCTGCTTTCAGGGGAATGCTCAGATTCCAACTCCAGGCCAAAAACGGGATCAGCTGCGATTGACAGGAGGTGGGAATCCATACCCCAATCCTGTAAAAGCTCCGCACTGCCGGGGTCGCGTACAGCAACACCAGCGGCGCGACTGAAGGCATTGACAATCCAGCGCTGATACAGGCGGTTTTTCACCGGGCCAATGCCCTGTCCGTACACCACCACCTTCAGCCCGAAGGCCAAAGCCATTTGGATGATGGACAAATAATAGGGGATTGTGCGCCAACTGGTAGCATCCTGCAGCAGGGATCCACCACCGCTGATTAGGAGCCGGCCGTGGCCTATGGCGTCGACTACAGCAAAAGGATTTAAACGGGAAATGGCGGTTACATTGTAGGTCTTCTGAGTGTGGGCTGGATTACCTGAGAGCACTGTGATTTCTTTGCTGTGTACGCCCAAGCCGTTCAAATCCTGGCACAGGGCTGCCAGGATCGCCTCATCGCCACTATTATGGTAACCGTAATAACCGGAAACGAGGATCATCAGCCACTCTCCTCTTCAGCTTTTGATAACCAACCCATACCAGCCACCCAACGCCATAGCCAATAATCAAACCATAAAGCGTCCGCAGCATACTGATGAAAAGTGGTGTGTGCACGTGGGTAAAGGTGTTCACCAGCGACAGCTGTCCGATCACCGCCAGACTCATCATAAGCGGATGCCGCTTGCGAGAGGCCAACAGAATCACCAGAGCCGGATGACCGATGAAGATCTCCTTGAACCGGGGACGGACTATCAGCAGCCGCTCCAGCCCTTCCCGCAGTGTGATCTCCAGCTGCGGTATGGGCAGGATGAAGTTGGCAGTCCGCAAAAGATAGACAACTCCTGCCACAGCAGCCAAAGCCAGCAGCAGCAGATATTTCACGGGCACACAAGCGTGATAATACCTGGCGAGCACCTCTTTGAACTGCCGCCATGATCCCAGCGGCAGCTGTTCGCCCAACAGTCCCATGGCAAACACCAACACTACCGGTACAAGATGCATCAGTTTAACTCCGCGGAATTCAGCGAGCTTAATTAAAAACGGAGTTCCACTCAAGATCCCGACAAGCAAAACAAGGCCTGCGACCGACCATAAGGTACATCTAAGATAATTCCAGCCAACCCGGTTGCCCTGCCTGCAGTTGGCAATCGCCAGTACAGGAAAAACGATGGCTGCAATCAGGGCATACAGCTGCTGCATCAGCACAGTCTGAACTGCCAACAGGATTCCACCGGCGATATTGCCAAGGAGAAGCAAAAGCAGAAGCAGTTTTGGGGAAACAGCAACCCAGTATTGAGATAACAACACAGCGCCAGCCAAAATGCCTGCACTGACTACCCACAAAAGTAGTGGAGAGGGCTGCCAGTGATCATAGGGGTTAGCGATCCCAACCTGGAATCCGTTGGCCTCCAGCTCAGATATGAGATCGGTAATCATGGTTTTAGTCTGGTCCCAACCATTTTCCGCCGGAAAAGGCCTCATGTATAAAACGCGGATATTGCGCTCCCGCACTGCCCTGATATAGCGGGATAAAACCCGATCCGCAGCCAACACTTGCATTTCTCTGCCGGTTATAGCATGAACCCGAATCCCGGTATCAGCTGATGCAACCTGGTTGATCCCCCTCTGCAGCGAGAACTCCACCAATCCGATCTTGGCATCCACTTCGTTCAAGGCTTGTTTGGTCTCCTCCAGTCTGTCGGGAAAACCAACCACCTGATCGCCCGCAGGAATTACCAGATGGGGTGCGAGATCTGGAAGCTTATCCATAATCGGCAGTGACAAGAGCTGATTGGAGGTCACGAGCAGCACCGGCCGCATACCAACAGCGGCAACCAGCTCAAGCTCCTCTGGATTGAACCCAACCGGTTCGGCCAACAACTGCGGCCAGTCTTCCGGTTTGGACAGCGATAGGTCCGGTTCGGCATAGCCGAAGGCAATCTTCTCGCCCAAGGTCCACTCCCTTAGGCCAATGCTCTCAACTCCGAGCTGTCTCAGTTCCGCTAAAACAGCCGCAGCCGGAAAGTCGTGACGGGCAAACTGACTAAAGCCGTGCAAGTCGGCAACAAGCTCCACCGTCCTGTTCCGCTGCTCATATCCCAGCCGCTGAACCACAACAACTGCCGCTGCTGCAAGCGCTAATATCAGCATTATAACGAGCATCTGCTTCATCTATCCAGCCCCACTTCTAAGCTCCTCTTCCATAAAGCACCACATACTCATCACACAATTCAATCCGTTCCAGAATGATGGGAATCGGCAGCCGATCCAGGTTGAACTGAAACAGATATTTCTCATTAATAAGTTCGAGCAATACATTGGGAACCCTTGTATCGAAGATCATAAACTCAACCGGGGTCATGATGATTGCAGCTGGTTTGCGGATGCTGAATTCGGCTGCTAAACTCACATTCCAGCTAGTCTGCCACAGTTCTAGCGCTCCATGGAGCAAGGCCCGATCTTTAACCAGTTCAATGCGGAACTTCTGCTCCGGATCTATTCGGGCCCAAAAATACTGATTTAATCCCTGTTCGGTAATGGTTAGTTCAACTTGCAGATCGGCGGCACTGAGATAGACAAACTTGCGGTTTCTCACCAGACTTAGCAGCTCGAACTGGACATTCCGGCCGCGAAGGAAGAAGTTTTTGATGGGCAGCCCGTCCAAATTCCAATTGGCCCCCGCAATCTCGATTTCCGGGAATCGGCCCAGGACCAACTCCCAACCGAGGTTAGTCTCTACACTCACATCTGCCGTGCCGCCCAGTTCTGTTCGGAGTACATGGCTGATCACCCGGGCAGCGGTTCGCGGCAGCACATAGTAAGGAACCACCAGCACTACCGCAGCAATGATCAGGATGATGGCAACCAGCCAACCTGTGACCTTTGTACGCACAGCCTTAGCTCCTTGAAAAAACTTCCCTGCTGCTGAGCAGGGAGTGTTATTTATTCCTGACTTTTTGCTTCAGATATGCTTCAATAAACTGATCCAGTTCACCATCCATAACCGCATTCACATCACCGGCCTCAACATTGGTACGGTGATCTTTGACCATCGTATATGGGCAAAAAACATAGGAACGAATCTGATTGCCCCAGGCTATTTCCTGCTGTTCTCCTTTAATCTGGGCAATTTTCTCCTGCTGTTCGGCAAACTTCCGTTCCATCAAGCGAGCCCGAAGAATTTTCATCGCCGATTCCCTGTTCTGATGCTGCGACCGTTCAGTTTGACACTGCACCACAATTCCCGTGGGAATATGGGTAATCCGAATAGCGGACTCCGTCTTGTTCACATGCTGCCCTCCAGCGCCGCTGGCCCGGTAAGTGTCAATGCGCAGATCAGACGGATCGATATCAAGCTCAACCTGGTCATCGATTTCAGGCATCACTTCCACAGAGGCAAAGGAAGTATGGCGCCTGCCGGAAGCATCGAACGGTGAGATCCGCACCAACCGGTGGACACCCTTCTCCGCCTGCAGATAGCCAAAAGCATTGAGCCCGCTGATCAGTAAGGTCGCACTCTTGATTCCAGCTTCATCGCCGGCCAACAGATCGAGAATCTCCACCTGGTAGCCGTGGCCTTCAGCCCAGCGGGTATACATCCGCAGCAGCATCTCCGCCCAATCCTGGCTTTCAGTGCCACCAGCCCCCGGATGAATCGTCAAAATCGCATTGTTCGAGTCATATTCGCCGCTCAGGAGTGTGCTCAATTCAAGCTGCTCAACACTGCGCTGCAGGGTTTTGACACCCGTAAGCAGCTCTGCGTCCAGTCCTGAATCTGGCTCTTCTGCAATCAGTTCCAAAAGAACCAGCACGTCAGCAAGCTGGTCTTCTACCTGTTCCCATTCCTCAAGTACTCCCTTAAGCCGTTTGATGGCCTGTACCTGTTTCTGGGCTTCCTCCGGCTGATCCCAAAACCCAGGTTCAGCCATGAGGTTGTTAAGCTTCTCTATCTCATTGCGCTTTTGATCGACTTCAAAGATACTCCCTCAATTCACCAATTTTGGCCTGCAGCTGCTCAACCTGATCCGTAGTTTCTTTAATATCAAACAGCATTTTCTTCACTCCTTTACTTGCCGCAGCACTTTTTGTATTTCTTGCCGCTGCCGCAAGGACAGGGGTCATTGCGGCCTATCTTCTCGACCGTCCGGGGTTGTAATGGTTCACTGTCCGGATCACGGTTAGTGGTCATCTGGCGCATACGCCTTTCCCCTTGTTGTTCAGCCTCTTCACGATCGACAAGGCGCACTCTGAACAACATCTTGACACAATCTTCCTGGATGCTCTGGGTCATGGCATTAAACATCTCATAGGCCTCAAACCGGTATTCCATCAGTGGATCCCGCTGGCCATACGCCCTCAGGCCAATTCCTTCCCTCAGGCCGTCCATCTCCCGCAAATGTTCCATCCATTTAGCATCAATAGTCTGGAGCAAGACCAGGTACTCGATCCTGCGCATGGTTTCAGCGCCAAATTCTTGTTCCCTTGCGGCGTAGGCCTCCAGTGCCAGCTCAGTCAGTTTGGCAGCAATCTGTTCCACTCCCATTGCCACCAGCTGCCCGCTGCTCAGAGGCAAAGGCCTGGCAGTCACATCTTGATAGCGGGCAATCAAAGCGTCCAGATCCCATTCTTCGACAGCAATCTTTTCATCAGCGTATTCACTGGTGATATTCTTGAAGGTGTTGGCGAATATATTCTGGATATACTCTTTAATTTCTGTGCCCAACAGTACTTGCCGGCGCTGTTGATAGATAATCTCCCGCTGCTGGTTGAGGACATTGTCGTACTCCAATACCTGTTTGCGGATTTCAAAATTGCGGTGCTCCACTTTCTTTTGGGCACTTTCTATGGCTCTGGAGATCTGCACATTCTCGATCGGCTGATCCTCTTCCCAGCCGAGACGATCCATGAGCCCGCTAATCCGGTCACTGCCAAACAAGCGCATCAAATCGTCTTCCAGGGACACATAAAACCGGGAGGAACCAGGGTCTCCCTGCCGGCCGGACCGGCCTCGCAGCTGGTTATCGATCCGCCGCGCTTCATGGCGCTCTGTACCGATAACATGCAGCCCGCCAAGCTCAGGGACGCCTTCTCCCAAGACAATGTCGGTGCCTCGTCCGGCCATGTTCGTGGCTATGGTGACAGCCCCCCGCTGGCCGGCTAACTTGATAATCTCCGCTTCTCGTTCGTGATGCTTGGCATTCAAAACCTGATGGGGGATACCAGCATCCTGCAGCATTTTGCTCAGAGCTTCAGAGCGCTCAATGGAAATGGTCCCCACCAATACAGGTTGCCCTTTCTCATGCTTTTCGGCTATCTCCTTGACCACTGCCCGAAACTTGGCTGCTTCGTTTTTGTAGACCAAATCAGGGTGATCAACCCGGATCATTGGTTTGTTGGTGGGAATCACCACCACATCCATGCCGTAGATCCTCCGGAATTCCTCTTCCTCTGTAGCAGCCGTGCCTGTCATTCCCGCCAGTTTCTCATACATCCGGAAGTAATTCTGGAAAGTGATTGAAGCTAGAGTTTGGCTTTCTTGAGCCACTTTGACATTTTCTTTGGCCTCAATAGCCTGATGAAGCCCATCGGAATAGCGCCTGCCGGGCATCAATCTTCCGGTAAATTCATCAACAATCACCACTTCACCATCTTTGACCACATAATCCCGATCCCGCTTGAAGAGAGTATGGGCCTTCAGCGCTTGAATCAAATAGTGGTTCAGGGAAAAATTGCGGTCATCAAAGAGGTTCTCAATGCCCAGCATCTTTTCGACTTTGGCAACGCCTGTTTCAGTCATGGCTACCGTACGGGCTTTTTCATCAGTGGTATAATCCGCTTCCGGCTGCAGCCGAGGGACAATGCGGGCAAACTGCTGATAGTGACTGCTTGAATCTTCGGCAATTCCTGAGATAATCAATGGCGTCCGGGCTTCGTCGATCAGGATCGAGTCAACTTCGTCCACGATGGCGTAGTACAACTCCCGCTGTACCAACAGTTCCGGAGCCGTTGCCATATTATCCCTGAGGTAATCAAAACCAAACTCATTGTTAGTTCCATAGGTAATGTCACATCTATATGATTCGGCCCGCTCCTTGAAGTCCAGGCCGTGGACAATCACTCCAACCGTCATACCTAAGAACCGGTAAATCTGGCCCATCCACTCGGCGTCGCGCCGAGCCAGATAGTCATTGACGGTGACAACATGGACCCCTCTTCCAGTCAGTGCATTCAAATACGCCGGCAAAGTCGCCGCCAAGGTTTTTCCTTCACCAGTCTTCATTTCGGCAATCCGGCCTTCGTGAAGGACGATGCCGCCCATAAGCTGCACATCAAAATGACGCTGCCCGATGGTGCGCTTGGCAGCTTCCCTTACAGCAGCGAAGGCTTCAGGCAGCAGTTGTTCTAAAGTTTCACCGGCTTGAAAACGCTGCTTAAACTCACCGGTTTTGGCAGCCAGCTGTTCGTCTGTCAGTGATTCGAACTCTGGTTCCAAAGTGTTGATCTTACTGACCACTGCTGCAAGGCGTCCAAGTTCGCGTTTATTACTGTCAAAGATCCTTTTAAGCATTCCGAGCATCCATAGTCATCCTTTCTAATCTACACCGATGCTGCATTTTGTCTTTCCGCATAACTGGCATCGAGCAAAGCCCAAAGCCCCCCCGTGACTAATGAATGTCCTCCCAACATTACCGGTACTGATGCACTATAGGCTGCAGCTGTAAACTCCCGCAGCCCAGGATGAATGATCCGGTCGATGAAACCGAGATCTGAGTAAAACCGGTCACTTTGCGACAAATCCCACTGCCAATGGGCAAAAAGGATCCGGGAATCGATCACTGCCCCCTGACAGATCCGGCTCAAGAACCTGAAAAACTCCTCGTATCCGCAGACAGCAATCATCTCACCAAGCAGCGAACGCACTTCGCCCCGGACATCCCGGCCGAGAGCCTTCAGCCCCCGTTCTTCCGAGTACAGGCGAATCCGGCAATGGGTAAGCTGATCCAACAGTTGGAATAATGCGGAATTCACCCGTCCGTATACCACCAGATCCGCCTGGAAATCCTGCATTACCTTTTTGATCCGCTCACACTGCCTGGTATCAATGTCAGCCTTGGCAATCGCTTCTTTGGTATGAAAACCTGCGCCCGGGTGATTAGCCAGGATTACCAGATCAGCAGGAGTATCCAGATCAAAGTGCAGTCCCAGAGAACGCTGGAGTGGAATGAATTTGAGGTTGCCCTCATGGACCAAGAGCTGCGGCAATGAGTTGTCGATCTCCGGCAGAGTAACCCCTGCTAACGCAGAGGCTGGTGCAAATCCCACCAGATCAGCGGAAAAGTAGTTGTTGGCGGTTACCACCTGATCATGATTCTCCAACAGGGTACGGATATAACGCAGCTCCTGAGCAGAAATAAGGGGAGCCGCCGCTCCCCCCATGTACAAAACTTTTGCTATCTTCCGTTGGGTTACAATTCTGAGCAGTTGTTCGCCAAAGTGGAACTCCTCTGTCACCTGCGGTCGATAGTCAACATCCACTTCCAGTTTTGCCACCGCTTCTGCCAAATCTGTGTAGGAGGTTACTACTATTATCTGCTCAAATCCTCCTGCCTTAGCCTTCAGGATTTGATCGATCACTATTGCTTTCCGGACCTGCCGCATTAGCTCCTCTAATTCACTCTCGATCATACCACCTTCAAATATGACTAAGGTCACAGAAGAACCCATATTCAATCCTACTTTCTAAGTTTCCACTCTAGAATTCCGGTTCAATCAATCCATAGTTGCCATCACTGCGTTTATAGACAACATTGATCTGATCATCTTCAGCATTGGCAAAAACGAAGAAATCGTGTCCCAAAAGCTCCATCTGCATAATAGCTTCCTCAACATCCATCGGCTTGTAGGGAAAGCGTTTTACTTTGACAATCTTGAAATCGCGATCGCGAGTTACAGCCCCCGGTCCTAAGCCGTCGTCTGCCGGTGGTGCCAGTTCACTGATTTTTGGGCCTTGGAATTTTCTCTGAATCCTGGTTTTGAATTTATTCCACTGCCGTTCGATCCGATCAACTGCTTCATCAATCGAGTTATACATATCCACTGTGCGTCCTTCGCCGCGCAAAACCAACCCTCTATACTCAATTGTCAACTCGGCAATATGAACTTCCCTTTCCGTACGCAACATCATCACAGCAGCCGACTGATGATCCTCGTTCCCATTGACGAAAAACTTCTCAAACTTACTGATCTTCTTTTCAGCATACGCACGTAAAGCAGGAGTAACATCGAGATTCTTACCTTTGACAACAATCTTCATTGCAGCCATGTTTTTCACTCCCCTTTAATCTCGTTGCTATTATTATAATTCCAGCAGCGCCAAAAAAATCCTCCTCTGGCAATATTCCTCACTTGGTACAACCTGTGATAACTAAAAGAACCAAGTTGCCTTGGTTCTTGTTTGCATCTGTTCAGATTTTTACAACATTGGCGGCCTGTGGGCCTCTCTCTCCTTCGATGATGTCAAACTGTACTGCCTGTCCTTCTTCCAGGGTCTTGAATCCGTCCTCCTGGATTGCTGAGAAGTGTACAAATACATCCCCGCCATCTTCACGTTCAATGAATCCATAACCCTTCTCAGCATTAAACCATTTTACTTTGCCTAGCATTAAATACATTCCTCCTAAAGATTCTTACCGGCCTCGAAAGCATTCCGGTTACTTATACCCTAGCATACTCGAACAATACTTGTCAAGGAATTTGCTAGATCTGTAGTAATTTTATGACATTTGAGTCAGGTTCAACGCTTCACATCAATGTCGTTATCGGGCTTGTTGTCAATGATCTTCTCATAAGCCTTAGCCTTGGTTTGGGCTTGTTTCTTGATTTGGTTTTTGTTGACTTCTTCAGCAAAGCTTTTCAGCATCGATTCGTGGATTCGCTCTTGCTGTTCCAGGATTTCCAGCTCCTTGATCAACTGCTTGACTACTCTCCTCAAATTCTCCAACAAATCACGATTACTGCTTTCTACAACCGTCATCAGTTTGTTTAGGGAAAAATACTCCAGCTGATACCGGCTCACAAGTGCATCTTGAATCGCTCCGATCTTTGCCTGGCACTTGGCAACGTCGGCCATAATGGCTTCTTTTTCGCGCAAGATAGACATCAGCGATTCCATATCGCCTTGATCGATGAGGATCACTTCATCTTGTCCAAATTCGGCGATGCTTTGATAATAACGAGTCAACTGCTTGTAACTGTCGATTAACTCAACGAACTGATCTCTGATCTCCACAGTCAAACCCGTTCCACCACCTCATGCCACATTGTCCTCAGCTCCGTCAACATCCCTACCGCCTGTTGGACCAACTTAGGATCTTTGGAGACATTGGCTTGAATCAACAGCTGATTGATGAACATATAAAGCCGATAGAGATTCCGGGCAATCTCGCCAACTTCCAGATTTAAAGCCACGATCAGCTCGTAGACAATATCCTGGGCTTTCAACAGTTTGTCATTGGCGCCGGCAAGATCCGACTGTTCCATGCAGCTGAGAGCTTGGTTCGCAAAACGGATTGCCCCGTCAAACAACATCAGAATCAGTTCCCCCGCTGATGCAGTCGACACTTGCACCTGCTTATAAGTCTGTAATGCATGTGTGCTCATTAATGGATTCCCCCTATGCCCGCTGGTCGACCAACAACCCAACAATGTTCATCAATGCGGCGATCAAGTCCAGGATGCGCTCAGGTGGTATTTCCCGAATTACTTCCTCACCATGGTCTGACCGGTTGATAACTCGGACTATGATCCTGTTTGTATCTTCATGAATACTGAACTCCAGACTGCGGTCGAAGATTGACATAGTCTTGTTGAGATACTCGATCGCAGCACTGACTTTTTCCAAGTCTTTTTCGCCCAGTGTCTGCTGTGCAAATGGATCATACTCCTCGGCTCTCTTGCTGCTAACCGGTTCTGGACTTTGATTTACCAGCTTGGGTATCTGCACATGGGTATGGCCCTTAACAGTATGATCAGTCCGAATCACAATCGACTCACCGTCCTTCATCTGACTTATTAACCGAATCACTGTCGGTATGCCTTTGTGGCTTGAGAAGCTCTCCCAGTTGATTCAGATCGATATCTTTCGATAAGACAGCACGCTTGTTTTCGTCCTGGATCTCACTATAAACCTCTTCCCGATGGACACTGATTTCCTTAGGTGCTTCAATACCTAATTTGACTTGATCGCCGCGCACATCAACAACGATCACTTTGATCTGATCTCCGATCATAATGCTCTGATTGACTTTCCTTGTTAGAACAAGCATTAGTGTCCCTCCCTGGACTATAGCTTTCCCGGAAATGCCAGAATTAGACCGGGCTGCTCCTTACTTGGAAGCAGCCTTAGCCGCAATAAAGGCGTTGCGCTGCAGTTCTGCCAGAACATTATGCCTGACCTTATACATTCCATCCGTCAAGATAACCTGTTTAGCCAGTCTGGTTTCGCGATTGATTACAATTGGTGCCTGTAAATTGGCGGTCATTTCCGTGACGTCCTCAGGGACAGTGACAATCACAAAAACCTTACCCTCTTCAGGATCTTCAAAACCAAGCTCCTTGACCAATTGGGGCTCAAGATCGACATAATAATCGCTGCGCAGCAGTTCGGGCATGATCACCACAAAACTGAGCCAAGGCACTTCCACTGACTGCAAAAAGCTGAAGATATGATCGGAAGACTCAAAGATCACATAGCGGTGATACTCTTCGAACCCAAGAATTCCATCGGGAAACTCAATAATCTGTTCCGGATCGATCTCAATCGTTCCAAAGCGGGTTGTTTCTACCTTCACAATTCGTCACCCTTTTAGATCAAGTTTGCTGCCTTTGTCTAAGCTAATATCGACTCTGCCTTTGATAAAATCTATCTTTGGTGGATTGATGATGGCTTCCATGTCCGTGACACCGTCAATCCAGTGAATTTTCACTCCGTAAATGGCTTCGATCTCAGGCCTCGTCTTGGGAGAAATGTCAACATTGATTTCTGGGATCTGATCAAAGCACTGCTCTTTGGCCAGCTGAGCGACTGTATTCTGGCTGGTCATTTCCCGGGCAAAGCGATCGCCTTCCTGAGCCCTCCTGGCAATGCCGGTCAATGAAGTTTGCCTTCCGGCTGCAACCACCCTTCGGGCAAAGTGGCGTAAATCACCCATCCCCAGCTCATTGCGGGGCTGCTGTTGATCGATTTCGATCCTGGGCCCTTCATATTCATACTCAAAGCGTCCCAGCTGCTGCTTGATCTGAAGCTGCGGCAATTGGTAATCGAGCATCAACTGGGGAAAGACGGTTTTAATCCTGAGATGCATCTAAGCCGACCCCTATCTGAGGAAATCCACTAAAGAAGGTTGAATGATCCGGGCACCAACGGCCAAGGCAACCCGATATCCATTTTCCTCACTCTTAAGGTTCATGATCGCTTCCGCTACATCGATATCCTGGATATTGGTGAGCATTTTGTTGAGATTCAGATGCAAATCCTTAAGCCGTGCATCGGCCAACTCAATTCTGCTGAGTTTGGCACCTACTTCAGCCCGGACAGTGAGAAGTCCATCCAAGGCTTGATCCAACTCTCCCAGCCTTGCACCCCCTAGCGATGCGGCATCGTCGGCTTGAATATCGCTGATGATACCCGCCAAAACTGCCAGGATCGGCATAAACAACTGATCCTCGGCATCACTGGTTGTACCGCCGCTGGGAATGCTGGCTTGAATGACATTCAAATCAATCACCGTATTGGAGTTGATTTCCACCTTTAGAGAAGCTGTGTCTTCGTCAACCCGTCCTCCGTGATACTCAATCATGTAATAGTCAGGATCGCTCGGGTCGGAACTCACTCGCTGGAATGGCTCTGTGATGGTTTTCTGGCCGGCAAAGAGATGCTTGCCGCCGTGGGTGGAATTAGCCAGTTCCAAAACATTATCAAATAACTGTTTCACTTCTTCCATGATTGCCTGACGGTCATCTGCCTGCAGCGTTCCTGTGGCAGCATATACAGTCAATTCCTTAGCCCGCTGCAGCACATTGGTGACGGATCCCAGCACCGTATCAACCGATTCAAGCCAGGAAAGGGCGTTACCCACATTCTTTAACAGCTGATCGTTCTCCACGAGGGAAGACCGCAGTTCCAGGATGCTGATCACACCAGCAGGATCATCAGAGGGCTTCAATACTTGTTTACCGCTCGCTAATTGCTGCTGATAGCGATCAAGGCGGCTTAACCCCCTGTTCAGGTGCCGCATCATATTGTTGATCAATGTATTGTTAGTAACCCGCATTGGCTACCCTCCTTCTATCTGCCAAAGAGGCCAAGGCGATTAACGATTATTTCCAGTACCTGATCCATCGTCGTCATCATTCTGGCAGCAGCAGCATACGCATGTTGGAACCGAATCATGTCCGCCATTTCCTCATCAAGGTTAACTCCGGAAACCGCTTCCCGCATGTTCTCCAGATGGTTGATCAATGCGTCGCCGTTGTTCACCATTGAATTGCCTTCCAGAGCATCGACACCAATCTTGGATACGATTGCGTTAAAGTAAGAGCCGATTGTATTTCCGGCGTGGTCAATCGGCGTATGACGCAGTTGAGCCAGTTCCAGGGCAATCTCCCCATTGCCTACTACGACATCGCCGTTGTCGTCCACTAGAGCGCTGGCGGCAATCTGAGCAGGATGCTGCAAGCCAACTTTAATGTGCAGACTTGGATCCTGATCAGCCGTCACAGGATCGACAGCATGGGCGGGAATAAAGAAAGCTTGTCCAGGACTGCCGTTCAAATCAACGCCCTGCCTATGAATGTCATTGACAGTATTCATCAGATCCGCTGTCCACTGGTTGAGATCATGAATATAATCCTGGACAAAGCGGTCCCGGAAGTCAAGGATTCCCGCCAGCTCGCCACCTCTGATTTCTGCCAGAACATTGGAACCCTCCCAGATCACTTCCACCCGATCATAGGGAGGTACGGATGCTGTTGCTGCCGGACGGACATCCAACTTGAACACCTCTGTCCGCTGTACCAAGGTGGCGCCGCTGATACTGACGCTAACCGCGCCAAATTTGTCAACAACGACCTCGATATTGGCGATCTCCGACAACTCCTGAAGCAATTGATCACGCTGGTCCATCAAATCATTGGGCTGATATCCCGATGCGATCACCTTGACAATGTCGCGGTTTAACTCAGCAATCCGTTCCGCATAGGAATTTATCTCATCCACTTTGACCGCTACAAGGTCATTGTAGTTGTCACGCAGCTTACCCAATTGATAACGCACGTGGTTAATGGCAGAAGCCACTACTTCTCCACGCTGGAGCACGACCGAACGCACCGCTTCACTATGCGGATTAATGCTGAGTTCCTGCCATGCATCCCAAAACAGCTCCAAGGCATGGTGAATCCCATTCTCGGAAGGTTCGTTATAAATAAGTTCTACCTGCTCCAACCCATCGCTGATCATTTCCCAGTAGTTGAGGTTATGCTGTTCCTGACGCAGACGCATTTCTATGAATTCATCCCGCATCCGGCTCAGCCGGGCAATCTCAACACCTGTCCCCAACATCCCGTTGATGGGGTTATGGGTAAATTGAGGCACAGGGTAAGGACGGCTGGCAGTGTGTACTGCCACCTGCCGTGAATAACCGGGTGTATTGGCGTTGGCGATATTCTGCCCAACGGTATCAAGGGATAACTGCTGGGCCTGAAGCGCCCGGCGGGCAATCTCAATTCCACTGAATGTCGCTCGCATGATCTGATTACACCTTTCGATCGATTATCGACTTACTCGTTGCCTGTGATTTCGGTTTGGCATATGTCATAGGAGGATCAGCTACCAGCAAGTTGAGGCTGTACTGGACCAAGTTCAGCGATTCTTGGATCAATTGCTGATTCAGCTCATTAATCTGCTGCAGCTGTTGATACTTACCCCGCAGATTATGAATCTGATCTACCAAGTCAGTCTCAGCAGTAGTTTCCAGCCATGCACTCAAGCTCTGGCCTGGCGCCAGCACGTCAAAAAGCTGACTACGCTCCCGCTCTGCCTGTTCCAGGCTTGCCAGCAATGTCCGCTCTTGATCAATGATGCTGCTGAGCTGTTCGGGATCAGCAATGACTGTCCGCTTGGTTTGCCCAGACTGAATCAGCTGCTCGATTATGGCAATTTCCTGCCCTATAACTTGTCTGAAGGCATCAATAACTTGCATCTCAAATCCCTTGCCGATAGTATTTTATAATACTTGCCGCAATATCTTCACCCTTAACATGATAGGTGCCTGAAGACACAGCAGCTTTCAGCTCTTCTGCCTTCTTGCTGGGATCTGGTGCAGAAGCTTTGGCAATAATGGCTTGCAGCTGTCTCCCTTCAGTAGAGAGGGTGACTTTATCTTCTCGCTTCTCTTGGCCAGCTTTTCCCACAAGCTTTTTTTGATCATTGTAGATTTGGCTGATGCGTTGTACAGACTTGCCCGAAATATACACGCTGTGTTCCCTCCTTACCACAATTATCGGATTGAATGGTGCAGATCTTTAGTCACGCTAACGACTTTCTCTTGAGCGCCGGTCCAGAAAATGGACTCGTCCATCCTTGCTTAGGGAACCTGTCGATGTTGTTCCTCCCCTGGTCTCGCCCTTGACCAGCAAATCAGCTTCGCACTGACTGCAGATGCGGCCGGAAGTAAGCTTGGTTCCGCAAATTCTACAGCGGAACTCTACATCAGCGGGGACAATCTTGAGCCGGCCTTCATCAATGAATTCCCGCACCTTGTCAAAATCAACGCCGGTTTGAACCACGACTTCATGGATCTTGGCTTTGGGGTTGGTACGGATATATTCCTTGACTTTGTCAAACATCTCATTTTGTTTCTTGGTACAACTGGGGCAAAGTTTATTTACCGGGTGGGCAAAGATTTGATTGCAGTCTGCACAATTGCGCAGCATCACGATCCTCTCCTTTCAAGAATGACTGTGGGTTAAGAATAATCCAAAGGGTACACCCTGATTACGTTCCACCAAATCTGCCAAGGAGTAAAAAGTCGCCCCTGTAGTAAAGATATCGTCAACAATTAAAAGCCTTTTACCTTTGATTTTGGTGGGATGGATAAGCGTAAAAGCCCGGTTCAAGTTCTTGATCCGTTCCTGCGGCGTCAGTTGGCTTTGAAAGGCTGTCGGCTTATGCCTGATGGCTTTATAAACCCTGTGCGGCCACACCTGGTTCATCCCTTCCACAAACGCTTCAGCCTGATTGAATCCCCGCTTTTGCAGACGTTCGTGGTGTAATGGTACGGGCAGAAAATAGTCAACAGCCTGCAGTTCCGGCTGCTCCTTGGCAGCCAAGGCCATGAGCTTGCCCAAAGCCACCGCCAGCTGATACTGATTCAGGTATTTGATTTGATATAACAAATGCTGCAGATAATCATCGTAGTAACCTACAGCAAAACCTTGGTAACGGGCTAAACGCAGCCGGTGCATGGACGGGTTGACCCGGGAAATGCACACCTTGCATCCCGGCAAACCCTCTGCCACAATCCCTGTTTGGCAAAGCGGGCAAAATTCCGGTACCGGATACAACAGCTCCCATAAAGACTGGAACCAAGGCCTGATCCTGGGGCTGTTTCTCAGTCGGACTGGAAGCTTGAGGCTGGTTCTGGCCCTAAACATGGGTGCCTCCCGTAAGCAACCCCTGCTGCCGCGCTTGCTGATTCAAATACTGGATCCGTTTTACAGCTGCCTGCATAGCCTCAGTAATCCGAGCACCGATAAACCAAACCTCTCCACTAGGATGTTCGGCTTTTCTGCCTACCCTTCCTGCCATTTGAATCAGGGAATTGGTATCAAAAACAACATGATCACTGTACAAGACCATCACCTGTACATTAGCCAACGTTATTCCCCGTTCCATAATGGATGTAGCCACCATTACTTCATACCGGCCTCTGATAAATCCGTCGATTTTCTGATCCCGCCTGGGATCCGCGGCCCAACTGCCGCAGACCATGCGGCCGAGTGTTTGAGCAAGAGAAGCGGCAATCAGTTTAACAGCTGAAACTGTCGGGGCAAAAATCAACCACGGGCTGTTGTTAGCCTGGATGATTCCTATTACATCTTCAGGCAGTTTTGTCTCAACCAGCTCATTTAGTGCCGGCAGCCGTACTTTGACGATTCGGGGTTCGGGAAGGGGATAGCCATGGTAGCGAGCAGGAATGGTAATCAGCTTGGCCTTGGGGTCAATATTGTAGGGTGTTGCTGTCATTTCGATCAGCTTGCCGCCCTTGGTCAATGCTTGTTCAACCCCCACCCGGAGCATCTCGCTGCCGTGATAGGGATAGGCATCGACTTCATCCAGGATGGCCAAGCCAAACCTGTTATAGAAGCGCAGTGTCTGATGGGTTGTGGCAATAACCAACGGGCCTTCCTGCAGCCACGGTTGGCCGCCGTAATGGATTGCCAGCCTGGTTTCGGGAAAAGCCGCCGCCAACCGCTCTGCCAGCTCCCGTACCACATCCCGGCGGGGAATGGCAAACAGCACTTGCAGTCCTCTGGCCAGCGCCACCTGAATGGCAGCAAAGGTAACTTCGGTTTTGCCCGCCCCGCAGGCAGCCCACACCAGAAGCCGGGTTGCGCTGCTGTCCATGAACTGGACCAACTGATGGCTGGCCTGTGCTTGAGCTGCCGTAAGATCAAAACCCATCTGCAGTCTTGGCATACTGTCTTGGTTAACCGCAACCTTATTGCCGGGCAGCTGCCGATTATCCAGAAACCAAAGGCAGGTACAGCCGCGGATTTCACCAAGGGCAGTGCAAGCCAGACAGACAGGACAGTCGTTCCTCCCGCATTTAATACAAGGCCGCAATTCAGAAATGGGACTCTGGCAGCGGCTGCACCGCAGTTCTCCCCACACCTGAGGCATAACCCCAGGCCGGGCAGCAATGAGCCGTTCCCTCATTCCCCAGTCTAAAGCCTGGTGAATATCCGCCGGCCACCATCCTTGGGCTCTCAGTTCATTCTCCAGTAGGTTATCGGGAACCAGCCGGCCCTTTAACAGTTGTCTTACTGCCTCTACCAGCCGCAACCGCTGATCCGGATCCAAACGCCGTCCTTTTGCTCCGCCGGTTGGCAGCCGCCGGGGATAACCAGGAAAACTCAGACGCAGGAATCTGGCCGCCCACCAAGCCAACAGTTTAGGCCAGGGCAGTAGGGCCCAGAGTCTGGCAATGCGGTTCACATGCTTGTCCAACCGTTTCCCAATGATCCAGGCTTGATCAACGGCCAAGGGCGGAGTGAATGCTATGATTTGCTCTCCCCCGCCAGCCTGATCAGCCATTGGGTCAATCCAGGCAGGATTTTCTGCTAAATGCCACTTTGGAGTGGTTCCCGGGGATAATTGCACCAATAATTGCAATTTTGCCATAAATCATCCTCCAGACCTCCCTTGGGAACCAAGTAATTAATTCATCATCAGACCTAGCCTCTCCTGCCTGGCTCGATCCACCTCAAGGTCAGGAACGACTCTAGCGAGTCGCTCCTGTTCAATCAAGCTTGACAAACCCATTCCGGACAGCCAATAAAGCAATCTGCGTTCGATCATCCATCTCCAGTTTGTGATAGATATTACTGACATGATTTTTTACTGTATGCTTACTGATGTGCAAGCAGGCGGCTATTTCATTATTGTTATACCCACGTGCTAACAATGATAGCACTTCTTTTTCCCTTGGTGTTAGTAAGTCCAGCAATTTTGCCTTAGCGTTGGCTTCCTTCTGGGGAGGTGGACAGTTTGATCTAGAATTATTTGTAGACAAAAAGATTGCCCCCCCGTCTGTTTCATCTCTTGGTCATTACATCGTATTCACAGCTAAAGCGTTATGTTCTAGTACTCTGAAGTAAGTCCCCAATTTCTGTAGCAGAATCGGACACCGTTCCTAATGGTAGTTCCAGCACCTGAGCTGCGCGGCGCAAAAAGGGCCCCAAGCAGCCGGGCTTAAGCTTGTAAATCCCAATCACCCGGCCGTCACCGTCAAGGTAGACGGCTTCGATAGAAAGGCGCATGCCTAAACCGTGCACCATTTGACACGGGCTGAGCAGCAGCCCCTCTCCTCTAGCCAGGTTTTTGACACCAAGCAAGCCTCGCAAACGGGACCAAAAAGAGTTGGCCAGGCGAATCTTAGTGCCTACGCAGGTATCTTTGGAAATATTGGTTACAGTTAGCTCAACCATATGCCTCTCCCATCCGCGATGGTCGGCCTTGGCCGACAGCCCAGCTTAAAATGTAGCCATGAAGTGAAGAATCGATGGCCCCAACAGAATAATGAAAAGAGAAGGGAATATCAGGCCTACTAAGGGAAGGAGCATCTTGATCGGGGCTTTCATGGCTTCCTCCTCTGCCTTTTGCCTCCTTTGGCGGCGAATGTCCTGGGATTGAATCCGCAGTACCTTGCTGATACTCACACCTAGTTGATCCGCTTGAATCACCGCTGTGACAAAATTGTGCAGGTACCCGACACCGGTCCGTTCGCTAAGGTTCCGCAAGGCATCCCGCCGCGGCTTGCCAATGCGCATTTCGTAGAGCATCCGCCGCAGCTCTTCAGCCAGCGGCCCTTCAGCCTTTTCGATCACCCTGGCAACGGCAGCATCGAAGCCAAGGCCCGCCTCTACGCTTACGGTGAGCAAATCGAGGACATCGGGAATAGCCAGGGTGATGGCCAGCTGGCGCTTCCTGATTTTCTGCTGCAAATAGAGGTCGGGAAGCAGCCAGCTCACAGCTACCAGCACCACAACATTTGTTAGTGACACAGGGAGAATAATGCCCAATACGAATGTCAACGCCGAAATGGTAAGTTTCAGTACAATAAACTCTTGGGGTTTAAGCTTGCCCGGTTCACCAGCAAGAAGCAGCTGCCGACGCAATTTCTGATAGCCAGGCCCTTTCTCTTTGACCGTAAGCAGGGCTGCCAGTCGGGTCAAACCCCGTTTCAGCTGGCTGCTGCCGGCTGCTGCCTGATGATCCTGTTCCTCATCAGGTTCCTCTTTGTACTGGCCGATCCGTTCTTTGACGGTTTGCTGCTGGTGCCAAAGGCGGTAGCCGGCAAATACTGCCAGACTGACCGATATGAAAACCAATGCAGGGATCAAGAAGAACATGCCAAGCCTCCTAGACTTTGATATTGATAATCTTGTTGATCAGGAATACAGCCAGAATCTGGCCGCCTATGCCCATGGCCAGCATCGCCCGGCCTAACGGTTCTACAAACAAAGGCATGATATATTCCGGATTAATCATGAAGATCATTGCGGCAATCAGAACCGGCAGCACCGAGATGATCAAGCCGGAAATGCGGCCCTGGGCAGTCAAAGATTTGATCTCGCCCCGAATCCGGATCCGCTCCCGGATGGTCTCGGCGATTGACTCCAGGATGGCCGACAGATTGCCTCCCACTTGGCGCTGGATTAAGACGGCCATCACTACCAGTTCCAGGTCATCACTGCCCACTCGCTGCACCATGTTTTCCAAAGCCAGTTCTGTGGTGGCCCCAAGGTTCATCTCCTTGTTCACCATGGCAAATTCATTGGCCAGAGGTGGTTCCGCCTCATGGGACACCAGTTCAATGGCTTGAAAGAAGCTGTACCCTGCCTTCAAAGAGTTGGCAATAATCCCCAGAACTTCCGGCAGCTGTGTTTCGACGAGCTTCAACCGCTTTTTCTGCCTCAATTTGACAAAAAAAGTCGGTGCCAGGACAGCGCCGATAGCCAGGAGCAGGCACAGCTCGATTCCATAGCCAAACAGAACCAGGATCAGGGGAATAAAGCCTAAAAGGGCATTGAACACGAGAAACTCACCGGCGGACAGGTGAATATCAGCCCGCATCAGTTCCAAGGCCAGTTTCCGGGATGGTTTCAGCTTCAGTTTCTGATTGAGCCACTGCAGTAGCCGCTGCAGGACATTGACCTGCTCTAGTCCATCTGAATCTTCAGGTTCAGGTTCGAGGCCGGGGACAAAAGACTGGATTCGCTTTTCAATCATCTGCTTTTTGTTGAAGTTGCTGACGGCCACGTAACAAACAAGAAAAACAGCCCAGAAAACCAATCCGGCAATGAAGAAAGGGATCACTGCATTCACCTCGGCAGAATCACTAATAAGTCCAGAAACATATTCCTATCCAACAGCATTTAATCACATAAACAGGTTGGCGGGGAGTTTGATACCGCGGCTGGCGATCTTTTCGGCACATTTTGGCCTGATTCCAGTTGCCCGCAGCGCGCCCCGTTCATAGACGAAAATATCTTGCAGAGTGATGACTTCTCCCTCAATCCCCTGAACTTCCGTAATCTGCACCACTTTACGGGATCCGTCTTTGAGCCTGGCCTGCTGGATGATCAGATCAATAGCGGAAGCAATTTGCTCCCGGATTGCCCGCACCGGCAAATCCATACCGGCCATGAGCACCATCGTTTCCAACCTGGCAAGCATGTCCCTTGGGGAGTTGGCGTGCCCGGTGGTCAACGACCCGTCATGTCCCGTATTCATGGCCTGAAGCATATCCAAGGCCTCGCCGCCCCGCACCTCACCGATGACAATCCGGTCCGGACGCATCCGCAGTGAGTTGCGGACCAAATCGCGAATGGTAACGGCACCTTTGCCTTCAATATTAGGCGGCCGGCTCTCCAGGGAAACTACGTGGGTTTGGAGCAGCCTCAGCTCTGCCGCATCTTCAATGGTAACAATCCGCTCATTCTCAGGGATAAAGGACGACAACACATTCAACAGTGTAGTCTTACCACTGCCCGTTCCTCCGGAAACAACGATGTTCAGCCTGGCTTCAACGCAGGCGGAAATGAACTCTGCCACCTCAGGTGTGAGGGTGCCAAAACCGATTAAATCCTCCACGGTCAAGGGATTGGCACTAAATTTCCGGATGGTGATTGTGGGCCCGCCGAGAGCCAGAGGAGGAATAATGGCATTTACCCTGGACCCGTCAGGCAAGCGGGCATCAACCATGGGGCTGCTCTCATCGATCCTTCTCCCCAAAGGTGCCACGATTTTCTCAATGACGTGCATCACATGTTCATGGTCCCGGAAGGTAATTTCTGTCAATTCCAGACAGCCATTACGTTCCACAAATACTTGTTTTGGCCCGTTGACCATGATTTCCGACACCTCAGGGTCCAGAATCAAGGAGTTGATGGGCCCGAAACCGATCACTTCATCGATGATCTGATTCAATAACTGCTGGTTTTCTGCTCGGGTCAGGGTCAACTGCTCTTCATTAATCACCCGCTGCACAACTTGACTGACCTTATCCTTCAATTCCTGGGTTTTACTGTTTTGATCGAGGCTTTTTAACAGCTTGCTGTCGATCTCACTGACAAGCTGTTCGTGAATCTTACCCTTCAGCTTGACTAACGGATCAGCCTGTCTGCCAGGGTTGATGCTGGTTTGCTGCTTTTGCTCCTCCCGTTCTTTCTGCCGCTCCAGGCGGGCAAGCAATGACACTGACGATCATCTCCTTGCAAAAAGCATTCTGGCCAGGGGGATTTTACTCCTGGTTTCCTGGCTTAGTGGTTCAGCCCTCAATAAATCCTGGCTGATCTGCACCAGTCTCCGGCTGAGTGAAGACTTAGGATTGAGATCTACTACGGGGATACCTTGAATTGCCGCTTGAGTAGTCAACCGCAGATCGTAAGGCACTTTCTGCCAAACCGGCTGCTGGAGATGGGAACTGAACTGTTCTACCTTGATTCCATTAGATCCTACCTTGTTGGCTACAATATGTACCTTATCCGCCATGTTCAGCTTAGTCAGGACATCCAGACAACACTTCACGTTTTTCAGATTGGGCAGATCCGGGGTGGCTACCAGCAGGATCTTGTGGGCCAATTCCAAGCTTTGCAGTGTTGTTTCATGGAAAAATTGGGGTGTGTCGATCACTAGAAAATCAGCAAGAGGCTGTAGTTCGGTGATCATTTGGCTGATATGTTCTCCGGTGATCAATTCGCCCTGCTCCGGTGTCTGGGGTGAAGCAAAAACCTTCAACCCACTTTCATGCTTAAGCAGGAAATCTTCAATGGCTTCCCGTCCGTCGTGATGCCAATCGGCCATGGAACGCTTGACATTGAGATCGAGCAGCAGAGGCACATCGCCAAACTGCAGATCAAGATCGATCAGGATCACTTCCTGCTGTTGTTTTCTCAAACTGACCGCAAGGTTGGTGGCAATTGTTGTTTTGCCTACTCCGCCTTTGGCACTGAAGACAACGATTACTTGTGCGCTGCGGTTTGTTTGCGAATCCTGCTGCAGGCTGCGCCGTGCCTGTTCCAGGCTGTAGACCTGGCGGATTGTGTTCACTAGTTCAGAACCGCTGAACGGTTTGACAAGATAGTCCCGGGCACCGGCCAGCATTGCTTTGCGCAGATACTCCTGTTCACCCTGGACACTGATCACTATTGGCAGGCAGTTAGGGGCAACCTGGTAGATCCGCTTTGTAGCGCTGATGCCGTCCAAACCGGGCATGTTGATGTCCATCAAGATACAGTCAGGCTGCAGCTCTTGAGCCAGCCTTAGAGCCTCATTGCCATCCCCTGCTTCGCCTACGATAGAGATATCTTCCTCAAATTCTAAGAGCTTGCGGATGTTGTGCCTGGTTTCGGCCACATCATCAACAATCAACACTTCGATTCTGCTGTTAGCCATGGCCTCCCACCCCCTCATCGATGATCCACGGCGTAACAAAAATGACAAGCTCAGTCTGGTTTTCCTGATACTCTTTGCTGCGAAACAGCGTACCGATAATCGGCAGATCCCCCAAGATGGGGATTTTCTTGATCTGTGTACTCTCTTGATGCTGGATCAGCCCGCTGATTACCACTGTGGCCCCGTGCTTCAAGCTTACGGTTGTATCAGTGCGCCGCGTACTGAGGGCGGGATTCGTAGACTGAAGGCGGTCAATGGTGTTCCAGTCAACACTGCTGACTTCAGGCTGAATATGGATGCTCACCTGGTCATTTTCCACAAACGGTAAAATGTTAAGCTTAACTCCATATTCCACCCACTGCACTGTTTGCTTGTCACCTAGATCCAGCACCAGGGGAATCTCACCGCCCGCCAGGAATGAAGCCGGTTTTCCCGATACAGTCAAAAGGATTGGCGCAGCCAGAAGCTTGGCCTTGCCGTCTTTCTCCAGTGCGGTCAATTTCGCCCCTAAAGGATATGAACGGTTCATCTGCCAACTGCCGATATGGGCTACTTCTTCAAACTGCATCACATTGGCTATTAGATTAAGCCCATCGACTAAACTGCCCCAGGTTACCCCTAGTTCTTCTCCGGCAGTGCGATCCAGCTCCACAATGTGCACTTGCAGCAGTACCTGCTCCGGTTGCTCAACTACCAGCAAATCCACGACATCGCCGTACAGCTCGGCTATCTGCAGGATGCGGCTGTGTTCCTGGGCGTTTTGAACCGTTCCTTCCAGGATCAGACTGGTACCTACTGCTGTGATCTGGACATTGGCCAGTCCTAAATGAGCCGCCAACTGATCAGCAGCATTGATCTGCCCCGGCTGGGGATAATCAATAAAACTGATCACCGGCTGGTAAAAAACAGATGCCAGACGCTCTGCCCGCTCTTTGGCCTTGGCGGTGGGTACAATTCCTTCCAGAACCAGTGTCTCCTGATAAAAGTGGACACTGATCCCCGGTTCTTGAAGGGCCGCAGCCACATCCTTGATCAAACTTTCTGCAAACTGATCCGGATCACCGGTCACCATGATCAGCGGTTCCTGAACCCGAATCAAGTCGATCACATGGTCTGTAAAGACTTGGCCAATGGCCAAGGCCTTTGTTTTGGCAAACTCGTCTGCGGCTGTTCCTTCCAGGACCAGAGTGTTGCTGATCCAGCGGGCAGTAACCCCGGTCCCATCCAGAAGAGCAGCGAGCTGCTCCCTGGCTGCCTGTTTTGATGTTAACCCTCCCGGTACCGACGTTTCGTCTCTGGCCAACGGCTGTGCTGGCTCGGGATCGATAACTGTAATCAAATCAATAACCGGAAGTCCCGCAATGACTGCCAAGCGCAGCGCCCGTTCTTTGTCCCACTGGCTACCAACCTGTCCATCGAGGATCAGATAATCATAGACGATTTGGGCACTGATGGCCGGGTTGGCAACCAGGCGGGCCAGTTCGCTCACAAGCGCATCTGCCTCATCCGCCGCCATCTCCAATGTTTCCGTTTCAGTTTCCAGTCCCTGCTGGGAGACTGACTGCCCCTGCTGAGAACCGGATGACCCTGAGGAACCCCAATCAGGTCCAAAACCGGCTTCCGCTACCGGCGGTTCAGTAATCCGAAGCAGATCCACCACCGGCATCCCAAAGGCCTGGGCAATGGCTACGGCCCGCTCCCTACGGTACTCATCGGCGGTATAGCCTTCTAAAAACACAGTCTTGCCAATGATGTAGACCTGCAGATCATCACCAATTGCATCTTTGATTAGGGCAGCATAATCAAGGGGCTCGGCTGGTTCACCGGCATGTTCCAAAGCGGAAGCGGTTTCCAATTCAGCTTGATCACCAAATTCAGAGCTCACTTGGACCAGATCAATCGCCTGATATCCCAGGGCTTCCGCCAGGTGACAGGCAAACTGACGCTTGTTATCGTCGTCAACTTGGCCTTCCAGAATGATGATATTCTTAAGCACCGTCAAATGAATCTCCGGCGCGATTAAACGGCGCAGCTCCCGCTCCAGCTGCTGGGCGGCGCTTTCCATAGGGTAATGCAGTAAGCTGATCACTGAATCGCTGTACGCTCCAGCCAGCTTCTCAGCCCGTTCCTTGTCACTCTCACTGCGGACCTGCCCCTCCAGGACCAGATGTCCGTGGGCAAACCAGGCTGATACCTGCGGCAGGTTCAAAACTGTCAAAAACTCTTTCAGCAAAGTGCCGTCATCGGCCACAACCCGCAGCTGGTAATCATGCTGCTTGGTGCGCTGCCAGACATGGAGTGAGGTGATGCCTAATTGAAGCGGATTCAGCAGCAGTTGTTGTGAATCAATGGCGGCTACATCCACTATGGCGGGATCTCCCACAGCAACCCGGACAATGTCGTCCAGATCCAAGATCCGGCTCTGCCCCTGAACCAAAATCAGCTGTTCATCGTGGGCATAGGCCATGTCGACACCAACCACGAGCATACTCACAATAATTAAGATGAAGGCAAACTTAGAATATCTCAGCTTATTCATGAACCAGCTGCACCTCCCGCTCCGTACCCCGGTAGATTTCAATCTCGATTCCCGTTTCATCTGGCAGCACAGTTGGCAGTGGTGAAATGGAGGCAGGCTGGGCTGATTCGGATCTGGTGGCAACCTCCTGGCGATCAGCCAATTCGTCTCCATGCCTGCTGTAAGCCAGAGGTGCGATGTCATAAGCATTTGTACCTTTGGCCGAAGCAATACCAACTGCCTGCGGTGGCCGCAGCGCCAAGCGGATCTCCCCAAGAGATTCAGCCAGCACCAAACGTTCTGCCTGACTGGGGCTGAGGGCAAAAGTGACGCTGGTACTCAGCATTGCATCCTTTTCAGCATCACTGTGCATTTCCTGAGCAATGGCAAGCACGGTCACGTTCTGCAGGATGGTTGTTGATTGGGGTGGATCAAAGGCAAAGGTGGCGATCACATCCACTTTATCTCCCGGTTTGATAAACCCGGCAACACCAATCACTTCATTGACGGCGACAGTGACTGCCCGCTTGTCTTCTGGGATATTGTAAGCAAGGCCGGGAATTGTACCTTTAGGCAGCAACCGGCTCCACAGCACCTGTTCCCCGGCAAAGATATCATTGGCTGTGATTCTGCCTTGGAGATCCTGGAGGTTTTGAACAGCATCGGGATGCAGCCCTTCCTTGGGTATTTGTTTCCAGGCAAGCATGCTGGCGCGGATCTCGGTGTTAGCAGGAATCCTGGTAATGGCAACAACCACATCCACCAGCTCAGTGTTCTCCACAGCTGTTAAACCAGTGAGATAGTTATAAACCAGAAAAGCGGAAATAAATCCCAGGCTGACAGCAATAAATAACAAAACCTTGTTTTTCAAATTCATACCCCCCAAGCCTGCTACTTGACCAACTGGTAGGCGAGCAATCCGTAGTCGGATCCAGTTTCGATATCTCCATCAATCACATGGCGAATAAACCTGCCTTTGATCGTAGCCTGATTGCCTTTAGCCTCAACATCCTCCAGATAAAAGGCGGCAAACCCCACAACGGTCACTAAATCCCGGCCATTGACATCGAGGCTGTCGATGACCGGTACTATGGCAATGCGGGCATCATGTTCATACCATTTGAGCCCGGTTCCGTCCCCGGCCTGGTTGAGCCGGTAGTTCAGCCCATCCCGGGTTGGCCCTGCCATATTGCCGGGTTCGGTATACACCTGATCGCCAACCCGCAGTACTCCTTGATAACCATACTTCAAGTTGTTGCGGTAATTATTGGCACCAGTGCCGCCCAATGCCAACGCTCCGAAGTTGCCCTGATAGTTTTGGCCTGAATGGGCATCGAATTTTAAGATCACCGTTTGCCCGAATTCGAAGTTCTGCCAGGGGACTCCCACTGGGATTACGCCTTTACAGCTGGCGACCGTGCCAACTACAGCGGTTGCCTCAGCAGCTACTGTATGATCGGGGTACCCAAATAAACTGAGTAAATAGAGCTTGACCTTTTTTTCTGCTCTGACATTGATCAAATGGTTGGCATTGCCAAGCTTGACCAGCATTCGCTCCGACGGCACATTGTTGGCTTGACCATATTCATAGGCTGTTGTCACTGCGTGCCCTGGCTGGGCAGGCAGTTCCTGGACGCCGGCCAGAACCGCCGCATCCACGGCCCGGGAAAGGCGTACCTGCTCCATATAGATTTGGCCGAGGTCAATCACCAAACCCAGCAGAGCAAGAAAAGCAGTCATTCCTGCCACTACCAGCACCAAAACGGCTCCTGATTCACTTTTGAACTTATGCATAGGATTTCACCCTCACTCAACGCGCATTACGGTTTTACACTGGATGGGAAACGGATTTGGCAGCAATACGCTCAACGGAGTCAAAAGCGGTAATTGCACTGTAACCTGCACCGTCACAGGCTCGCGCCTGTAACGCTGGGTATCGTTGGGATCGATCGACACCATAATGGGAACATGGCCGATGCCTGACAACGAGTCATTGACTGCCAGATATATCTGGTCATCTGATTGACGCAGTGCACCCATGCGTGCCCCTTCACGGCTGGCATGGGCTACCAGAATGTAGGTGTAGCCAATCCGGGAAAATTCAATGATGCCAAAAACAATGAGTAAAAGCACCGTAAGGGTAATCGCCAGTTCCACCAGGGCCTGGCCCTTCTGTTCACTAAAAATCCGGCGCAGCATCTTGACTCCCCCTTAGAATGGAAACCCTAATACCAGGGTAACTGCTGCCCCAAATCCAATGGCAATCCCATAGGGAAACCCCCAGCTTTTTCCGGAGGCAAAGGTATGCAGCGGTGGCGCAGCCTTTTTGTGGCCGGCCAATAATATCATTAACTTGTACCCAATTGCTTTCAGGGATTGGAACAAGCTCTTTTGCTTAAACAAGACGACAACCGCCCATATCCCTCCGATAATCGCCCCGTACAGGAAGGAGGAGGCGGCAAAAGCAGGGCCCAGCAGACAGCCGATGGCAGCCAGCAGTTTCACATCGCCAGCGCCAATTCCGCCGAGCAAGAATGGAATGATCAGAATCAACAGGCCTGCAGAGAACCCCGCCGCTGAAAAGACCAGTCCCTGCCAGCCTGAGATTATCACATTGGTCGCAAGCCCGATGGCCATTATCGCTGCGATCAGTTTGTTGGGGATAATGCGGTAGCGGCCGTCGAAATAGCAGACCAGAATAATTGCCAACAACAAGACTGCTTTTTGGATCAGATGCATGGCTTCCCCTCCGCTTGGTGCAAAAGCGGCAGCCTGGGGGGCGGGGTTATTGGCTGCCGCTTTGCAAATTGGTTAACTTGTTGGACGTTATGGTGTTGGATCTAGTTCTGCTTCAACTTCTGAGCGAAGCTTGTTAAATACTTCCGCGATTTTGTCGCCAAACAAACTTAATGCTCCAATCACTACAAGGGCAATCAAGGCTAGAATTAACCCGTACTCAACCATTCCTTGTCCACTTTCATCATACAGCAAACGCTTCAATTGAGTCAGCACACTCATTCCCTCCTCACGGATTTTTGCACTCCTTGGGCCGAAAAAAGACACCACACGGGTGCCTGAAACATACAAAGAGTTCGGCAGCCCGGCTATCATAGTTTTACAACCTTAGACCCGTGGCTTTGTGTCCCTACCTTTCGGTAAGTTTACCTTTTCGGAGTTATTCTTTTGTAATGAAATCTTAACATGGTATTTTCAGGAAATTAATCAGGCAATAGTCCTATTCTTATAGGACTGTGGATGAAACTGCAATTATGTTTTATAATAGAGAAATATATAAGGAGGGATTTGATGATCACTTTAAATGAAGTACGCAGCAATCCTAATTTCCAACTGATGATTGATCGCGCCTGCGATTATCTTACCGCTAGAGGATATACTGAACATGGCATGAGGCATGTCACTTATGTAGCCAGGACAACCGCTTTTATCCTGGCGGAACTTGGCTTTGATGCCAGGACGGTTGAACTGGGAGCAATCGCCGGATATCTCCATGATATCGGCAATATGCACAACCGCAAATATCATGGTGTTACCGGAGCCAACCTCGTTTTTGTAGAACTTCGAGAAATGGGTATGGACCTGGCGGAGATTTGTGAGATCACAACAGCTATCGCCAACCACGAAGAAGAGATCGGCAAGGCCGTAACACCAATAACCGCCGCCCTAATCATTGCCGACAAGAGCGACGCCCATCGCACCAGAGTAAACCGGATCATCTCGGACAATGAACCGGGATTGAACATCCATGACCGGGTTAATCTGGCTATTACTGACTCAAAGGTTTCGGTCGATGCCCATACCAGAACCATCACCTTGGATATTATGTTCGATCAATCTTCGTGCCAGATCATGGACTACTTCGAAATCTACCTTAACCGGATGAATATGTGCAAAGAGGCTGCTGCCATGCTGGGATGTCGATTCCGCCTGGTGATCAACGGGCAGGAACTGCTGGGGCAGCTTGGGCACCACCCACATCCTAAAAAAGCCAGAGCTTAATCCTTTAAGCTCTGACTTTTACCAGCCCATGCTGCACGGCGTAGACCGCCGCCTGCGTTCGATCCTCAACATTGAGTTTGCGCAGGAGATTAGTAACATGGTTTTTGACTGTTTTCTCACTGATGTATAAGTACTCTGCACATTCCTTGTTGCTCATTCCATCGACAATGCACTGCAGAACCTCAAGTTCGCGGCGGGTAAGACTGTGGACATCGGCATCACTGATTACTGCGGGATAAGTGCCTTCATGCTGCTGTTTTACCATCTCGTGAAACTTAGTCATCACTTTTTCCATTAAGGAGGAGGGGAAGAAAGAATCGCCCTCTGCCACTCGCTTGACAGCCTGGACCAGGTTATTTAATTCACTTTCTTTGAGGATATAACCTTGAGCTCCGGCGCGGATCATTTCCGCAATGTATTCTTCCTGATCGTGGATTGTCAGGGCGAGAATTGGGATCTGGGTTCTGGCTGAAATTTGGCGCGTGGCTTCAATTCCGTTGAGTTTCGGCATGTTAATATCCATCAGAATCACATCGGGCCGGAGTTGTTCAGCCAGCTGCACAGCTTCCAGGCCATCCAAAGCCTGTCCCACCACTTCAATCTCATCAGTCATGTTAAGCAACTGAACCAAGCCTCTGCGCAGCAACGAATGATCATCGGCAATTAGCACTTTAATTGTCCGACTCATCACATTCACTCCTTTTGTTTAAGGGGGATCATCACACTCACCCGTGTGCCCTCGCCTTCCCTGGAACGGATTCTGAAACTACCCCCCAGAAGCTCCATCCGTTCACGCATTCCATAAAGGCCAAAATGATCGCCTCCAGCCAATCTTTGATTCAGCTTATCGATCTCAAAGCCAACACCGTTATCTTCGATCACGGCACTGACCTTGTCGGGTAAGAATTCCAGCTTGACTTGGACCAAAGAAGCATTGGCGTGCTTACGGCTGTTGTTGACGGCCTCTTGAACCACTCGATACAAGGCAACCTCAATGGCCGAGTCGAGACGGCTCTCGCTGCCAATCAGGCTGAACCGGATTTCCATCCCTGATTGTTCCTGGACTTCCTCGATCAACCGTTTTACCGCGGGCACCAACCCTAAATCGTCCAGAACCATCGGCCGCAGGTTATGAATAATCTTGCGAATCTCGCTGAGGCTGTCCTTGACAGCAGATTTCAAGTCCTGCAGTTCTGATCGGAGCTCGTCCATCCGATCCACAGCAAAGAGCCGTTCACAAATCTCCGCTTTCAAGACTACATTGGCCAGATCCTGTGCCGGGCCGTCATGTATTTCCCGGGCTACCCGTTTCCGTTCATCCTCTTGCATTTTGATGATTCTTTGGCCCAGCTGGTACCGCATATGAATATTTGCCAACTGTTCATTAAGCCCTTCCAGATTGCCTCTCAGAAACTCAAGGGCAATATCAACCTGGGATACGGACTGCTCCGCTTTGGCCACCAGGCGGGAAATGTGGAGCAATGCCTGTTCCTGCTGGATCCGCTGCTGCTGCAGATTCTTTTCCCGCTCCCGAACAGCTGCCAGGGCTTCCCGCAGGCGGTCTGCCTGCCGGTAAACCGTTTCTCTGGACGCATCTCCATAGCGGGTGAAATTGCGGCTCACTTCCGCCAGACGAATTCTGATCAGACGGAAATCATGCTCCAACCGCTCCACTTCCTCAATCGTGTCGGCAATTTCCTGTTTTAGCTCAGCGATGGCCATGGAAATGCGGTTGAACTCTGCCTGAGCCACTTCCACAATTTCAAACATCTGCTCTTTGCTGTCAGCCAAAACATTCACAGCATGGACCAGGATTTCTTCGATTCGCTTTGGATCCAGTTCAGTACGCAATCCAACTGCCCCCTGGCGTAAAGTCGATGTATAACATATTTCAGCTTTTTGCCTGCTTTTCCCTGCCAAATTGGTTCTTATTCCCAACGGTCCTAGAAAAATAGGACCTATGGCACATTACCATATTCTGACGTTCCAGCTATAATTGTCTTAGGGGGCGGTCAAAGGAGTAAGCCCATGCGCCCACACTGGTTGTTCATATTGATTTTGCTGTGTGCCCTAGGTTTGTCAGGTTGTTACAGACTGAAACCGCAGCCCCCTTCGACAGCCCAGGTCATTGATGAACAAGTCAATGAATTTGAATCTGCACTGATAGAACTTGACTATGCCAAGCTGCAGGAACTCCTTGCCGACCAGCTGAATCTGGACTGGCAGACAATCAGCAAGGAAGATATCGACAAAATCATTGCTTTTATCGGGGATTTTGATGAAATCGAAACGGCTGTCCTGACCGAACTAACCCGCTCGATTCTCGATGACAATGTGATTATCGATGCCGAGCTGTATCTCGAATTGATAAAAAACCAACAGAAATACACCGAAACTAAGAACTTCACCCTGATCTTTGAAAACTTTGGTACCAAATGGACCGGTGATCGCTGGTTAATCACCAGCATGATCTCCTATCAAAGCGGTGACCACCAATACCAAAATCCGGCAGTTGATCCTGATGAGCTGCTTGATCGGTTTGCTCAATGCTTACTTACCAAGGCCTTTGCTGATCTCCCTGATCTGTTGGCTTACACGGTTGTTGCGACCCACGGCACTTCCGTCACGTATTACCGCAACAATCAACAGTTCATTGCTTTTCTGGCCAATGACCTGCAGGGCATTGAACTGACTGAACTGACGTTGACTAACCGTGAATACATCGTACACCCAACAGCCCTTCAGGTAACTGCCGATCTCAACGCTGCCTTCAAGGTGGATGGACAATCGGTGCAGAAATCAACATCAGTCACTATTTCCTGCGTGGAGATACCTCAAGGACTGGTGATTAACCGGATTTCGTACACACCTAGATTCTTTGGTTTTTACTAAAACATGCAAATCAACCCATATATAGAGCCCACAAGCATGGCAATTCCGCTAACACAGAAAACACGAGTCGATCTAAAGACTGATTGGCTCGTGTTTTCTGTTTGCTTTTTTTCATAATTCAACTGGCAAAACAACCATCAGATCGGCTGCCGCCGCATCGCTGGTGACGATCACTTGATCCGCGCCGGGGTTGAGCGGCACGCTGATGTCCCGCTGGGATTGGGCCAGGACAAGTTTGGGAGTAATGCTGATTTCATCGATCAGCTCAGCTGAACGGTACAGCTCGACAACTCCATCGAAATAGATATGACAGGGATTGGGATTGGTTACACGGATCCGCAGATCAGTCTGACAGGATTCAATGAACTCGATCTGCACAGGTCTTGTCGGCTGTTCCGAACTTAAAGCAAACAGGACAGCCACCCGCACCGCGACAGGGCTCTGGGGATCCTGCAGACTGATGTACAACACCGGGGTAACTGCAGTGAAATCTGCTCTGTTTACTGTAATTACAATTTGCGTAGTTGATTCCGGCTCCAAGTGGCAGACGGGATTGGAGAGATAAAGCCAGTCCAACTCCGGTGCGGCTTTTTCATCCAACAGCACTGTGCCGTCGCTGCTCATGGTAAACCAGCCCCATTCCAGGGCCACATCCAGCGGATAAGTCTTCGGATTCATCATCGTGACAGTAAAAGCACTGCCCCGCTCCACCTGATAGGCATCAATGATCACCGGAGACACCATCACTGCTGCCTGAAGCCTGCTGCTGAACAGCAGCAGGGCAACAAGGTATAGAATCCGCCGTGCAATGCTCATATCATTGGCACCAGAGTCAGCTGGATCTCCGTCTGGTATGTACCCGGTGGATCGTTATAGTCGGCTTCCAAACGCAGGGGAATATCAACGGTAACGCCTTCAGCATCTGTGGGGGGTTGGTTGACATAAATACGCTGAGCACTTGAGCCGAGTTGTTCCCATGCGCCGAGAAAATCATAGGCATAGATGCGTGAACTGATCCCGACGGTGGAACCGTCTGAGGCCCGTGCCGATTGGGTTCCGGATATCCGCAGCTCCCAGGTTACATTAGCTTTGACAATCGCCTTTATAGTCTGTTCTACTGAGGATCCGGGCGGGACAGGTGAGAAAGAAATGCTTGGCTCCGGCAGTTCCAGGAGCGTGTACGGTTCAACAGTAAAGCTGACGAGCACGGTTTCGGCGGCGGCATTCTGCCCCCATATGATCATGCCTGACACCAGGATCAGCAAACAAAAACCCCAGGTGAGGTTTCGCAGGTGAGAATGGGTCAACATCAATCATCCTCCTAACTGGACACCGCTCCCGAGGGTTAAGTTTATAATACCATATACTGAAGTATCTGTCAATTCACCACTAAAAAAACAAGAAAAAAAGCAAGGCTTCACGCCTTGCTTGCCTCCAATGCCTGCCGCAAAACATCAACCTTGTCCAGCCTTTCCCAAGGCAAATCCAGATCGGTACGGCCGAAATGCCCGTAAACCGCAACCTGCCGGTAAATCGGCTGCCGCAGCCCTAAATTGCGGATAATTGCCTCCGGCCTCAGATCGAAGTGCTTCCGCACCAATGCCTCAATCTCACTTTCCGGTATTCTATTGGTGCCAAAGGTATCGGCCCGGATCGATATAGGGCGGGCAACCCCGATGGCATAGGCGATCTGGACTTCGGCTCGATCGGCCAGCCCCGCTGCCACGATGTTTTTAGCTACATAACGGGCTGCATAAGCTCCGGAACGGTCAATCTTGGTCGGATCCTTCCCTGACAACGCCCCTCCGCCGTGGCGCCCCATGCCGCCGTAGGTGTCTACAATGATCTTGCGGCCCGTCACTCCCGCATCGCCCTGGGGCCCGCCAATGACAAATCTGCCGGTAGGGTTGATCAAATACTTGGTATGCTGCCGCAATTGATGAGGGATAATCGGATCAATTACATGCTCCATAATGGCTGCCGTGATCTGCTCTTGGCTCACATCAGGGTGATGCTGAGTGGAGACGACTATGGTATCAATCCTGACCGGTGTATCCCCTTCGTATTCCACCGTCACCTGAGTCTTGCCATCTGGCCGCAAAAACGGGACAATTTCCAGCTTCCGCACTTCCGCCAGGCGGCGGGCAAGTTTGTGGGCCAGTGTGATTGGCAGCGGCATCAGCTCCGGTGTTTCATTGGCAGCATAGCCAAAGACGATGCCCTGATCACCGGCGCCAGTCCGGGAGAATTCGTCATGCTCCCCACTGCGCACTTCAAATGCTTGATTGACGCCCAAGGCAATATCCGGGGACTGTTCTTCCAGGGAAGTCAAAACAGCGCATGTATCAGCATCAAAGCCATACTTGGCTCGATCATACCCAATTTCCCGCACCACATCCCGGGCCAGTCTGGCTATGTCTACATAGCATTCGGTTGTGATCTCGCCCATAACCAATACTAAACCGGTGGTCACTGCCACTTCACAGGCTACCCGGGCATATGGATCAGCTGCCAGGATTTCATCCAAAACCGCATCAGCAATTTGATCGCATATTTTGTCCGGATGCCCTTCTGTTACAGATTCGGATGTGAAGAAATGACGTCTGCCTTGCATATTCTCACCTGCTTTCAACTGTGAAAAAAAGAACTCCCCAACTCAGGGAGGACGTTTCCCATGTATCATACTAACATTTGGCACCTAAAGTGTCAAGTTAAGGCCCTGTCCCCAGGTTTCTGCCAATTAAGCATTTAAACCCCTGCCCCGGAATGTTATACTAATTATGACCGTGCTTGTCATGCAGATCCAATAAACGATAGGAGAGTGAGCAATTTGCCACAGCAAGTGCCTGTTACCCTGACAAACCCTACCCCGTTCCCCAGAGAGCGGGAACCGGTCAGCACCGGAATCCCAATCCCCTTTGAACAAGCTGTCACCACAACCGAAGCTTTAGCTCTGTTTGATGAAAATCACCAGCCTGTAGCCTGCCAATTCACTCCTCTGGCATGGTGGCCCAACAAAGAGCGGATCAAATGGGTGCTGCTCCATTTTCAAGCAGATGTCCCGCCCGACAGCACCCGCACCTACTACTTGAGCCTTATGGCACAGACGCCAGGCGCTCCGGCTTCAAGTCCTCAGATCGCCAAAGCAGGCTCCGGCCCGAATCCCACGTTGCTCAAAATTGATACGGGGAAGCTGCAAACCGAGTTTGCAGTCAACCAGCTGCCCTCACTGTTTGAGACCGGGCTGCAGTTATTGACATCAGACGACACCTTACTGCTGCCGGGGCCTGTTCAGGCCTTAAAGCTTGATGAAAACGGCACTGAACGAGCTGTCGTTTGCCTAAAAGGGCGGTTCCATTATGCCAATCAGGTTCCTGCAGATTTTGCCTATACTCTGCGGATCGAGTTTTACCGCGATCATGCCTTTGTCCGAGTTTTCTCCACTATTACCTGCACCGGCAATAGCCAGCGGATCAAAGACGCCTCTTGGATCATCCCCAACCCCGACGGCGAAGCAGCCGTTTATACTGATCAGCTCGAGGTTGCCCTCAAGTCCGACTCCATGCAGTCGGGACAGGAACTCTACATCTTGCAGGATGCTTCCGATCGATGTATCTACAGCCATAATCAAAGCAGTTGTGCAAAGGACGAGCGATTTCAAGGCTGGATCCACAGCCCCAAGGTCTCTGCTGCAGTAAGATTTTTTTGGCAGATGTATCCTAAGAGCCTGGAAGCAGCTGAACAACAGCTTCGCATCGGCCTGCTGCCGCAAAAATCACGGGTCAAGGACGATTTTGGTTCGGAAGCAGAATATGTGGAGCACTATCGGTTAGCAGTTGGCGAATCCCGAACCCATGAGCTGATTTTGTATTTTCATAACAACGAGTTTGACCTCAACAAGCTTAATCAGGCCTTTACCGGGCTTTACCAGCCCATGCTGCCCACAGCGCCGTGGCAGTGGTACATCAACAGTAACACCTTGGGTGATCTGACCGTGCGCGATCCTCAAGCTTACCCTGAATTTGAACAAATGGTGGACCAATCCCTGGCCATGATCCTCGACCGCCGCCAGGGCCTTAAGCTCTATGGCGATCGCAATTTCGGCGATGATCTACTCCGGGCTCCTGATCTCTGGAATAACTGTGAATATGACTATCCCCATGTAGGCGTAATGATGTTTTTACGCGGCAGTGGAACTGACTGGTATGATCAGTTCGCTCTGCCGGCGGCAAGGCACATGATCAACATCGACATTGCCAATGCCGGCCCCACAGCGGGAATGGTCTATCCCCACTGCCCCGGTCACAACAGCGATGATCCGAAACTAGGATCCCATTCCTGGCTGCAGGGCTTGTTGGAATACTACATCGTTTCCGGTGATTACCTCGCCCGGGACGTGGCTGAAAATACAGCCAAGTTATGGTGCCGGAACATTCTCGCCAGTGAAGAGCTTTACGGTACGGAACGGGCAATGACCTGGCCCCTGATTGCCATGCTTGCTTGTTACCAGATTTTTGCCGAACCGGAGTATCTTAAGGCGGCCCAAAAACTGAAGAACCGGGTCGTTTCCTTGTTCAATCATGAGCTGGGCCATTTTGAGGGCAGTATGAAGCGGCAGAATTACCCGCCTTCATACTGGCAGGTCTTTTTGATTGGTTCTCCTGTCCTGGAATCACTGGTGATGTATGAGCAAATGTTCCCCGAAGAACAGGTCCGCTCTGTCATTGTTGCTATTGCCAAAAGGCTGGCCAGAATCAATTGGATTGCCGAGCTTGGTGTATGGGAATACCCCAAACCAGACTCGATCCAGCGTCCCCAAAAATATCATGTTCCTAAAAATGACCGCATGGTTTCACCAGGTGTGGGCTATGCCTACTTATACAGCGGTGACCCAGAGCTGTGGGAAAAAGCAGTAACAGCCTTCACCAACCGCTATGGCCAACTTGACCAGGACGGTAAAACCATGACCCAATCCCTGCGCATTGGCGTGAGAATGCCCGCATTGATGGCCAAAGTTGCCAAGCTGAACAGCCAAATCCAAAGCTGAAAAACAAGCCCGCCCAGCAAGCTCGGATCAGTAGTTTGCTGGGCTATCGGGCTGTGATCTCGATCTGCTCACTGGTTAAGCGCGAGGATACGGCCCGGACCCTGATGACGCCCGGTGTTGGTTTGGTCTTGATCCAAGCGGCAATACAGCCGCCGATTAGTGCTACCTGTTTCGGGCCGACAACTTCGCCGGGGCCTTCCACCTCGATGGTGATGAAGTCATTGATATAGGGGACAAGGTTCCCAACCTGATCGACCATGCGGAAGACCACTCTGGTGACATCACAGCCATCAGCATCCAGGTGATTGTGGTCTGCCTCGATCTCCAGTGTGGTGGCAACCGGGTTCTTGATGAATTTCTTGACGATCACCGGCTGTCCGTCAACATAACCGACGAACTCCCCGTCATACCACTGGCTGCCCCATTGGCCGAATACCGGCGGGGCATGGCGAATCACAATCGGCGGGTACTCCACACCGGGAAACTGGAGCCGATTGGGGTAAAACTTGCCGCTGTTTTGGCCGTCTACCTTGATCTCAACACTATCACAATTGGTGAAAATCACCAGCGGGAACACTCCGCCGATACTCCGCTCTCCTCTGGCCCATATAGTCACTGGGGACAAGACAGGATCCTTTTTGGGATCGACCTGGCTGCGGTAGGCATCGGCGGCAAATTTGGGAATTCGGAACATATCCATGACCCCGTGATAACAAATCCGGTCACCGGAGCCAAACTGGTAGTGGGTGTTATAGTCAAAGGCACACCAGCCTACAGTCCCGGCGATATGAGGATCCAATCCAGCTGCACTTAAGACCCGCATATGGCGGAGCCCATGCTCCATCAGCCGTTCTTCTTGGTCAAAACGCTTTGTAGGATACATGTGCCCGTTATACTCCGTCACAATGTAGGGCACATAGTAATCCAAACCAGTAACCTGCCTTTGATCCCGCAGCACCAGATCACCGCCGGAATGGGTGAAGTCATTCATGGTATAGACATCCTCCAGAAATTCACTGCGGGCATGGAAACGGATTCCACAGGTCTGACGCGTCGGATCCAGTTCCCGGGCAATCCGGTTTGTTTCTGTGTAAAAATCATGGTCATCCCGGGATTCATTAATCCTCACACCCCAGAGGAAAATCGCGGGATGGTTCCAGTCTCTTTGGATCATTTCCCGCACATGCTGGCAGGCCAGCTGCTTCCACTGATCATCACCAATGTGCTGCCAGCCGGGAATCTCCTCAATTACCAGTAAACCAATCTCATCACAGCGATCCAAAAAATGCCTAGACTGGGGATAATGGCTGGTCCTGACGGTATTCAGATGCAGCTCATATTTCAAGATGTCAGCATCATGCTGCTGGGCTCTCTTTGGCATGGCATAACCCACATAAGGCCAAGCTTGGTGACGGTTCAATCCCCGGATTTTCACCCTGCGCCCATTTAGATAGAATCCATCAGGTCTGACAACTGCCTCCCGGAATCCGATTTTGGTTGTAAAGCAGTCCTCAGTTGGCAGATCAGTTTTCAGTTCAACATTAAGCTGATACAAATTTGGGGTGTCAAGATCCCACAATTCCACCTCAGATAGATTGGTTAAGTACAGAGTTCTTACTTGAATGCCACCCTGATCAAGCTCCACAGCTTGAGAAGTTTGGGCAATAACTTGATCATCCCGGCTCAAGCTTACACACAACTGTCCCGCTGCAGCCCGGGAAGGAGGATTATTGATATAGACGTCCACTTCAACCTCTCTTGACTCGGCAAGCACGTTTTTTGGTTTGGCAAAGGCATTTTCAATGAAAACCGGATCAACCGCCCGCAGGTAGACTTCCCGGTAAATCCCACCATAGCAAAGATAGTCCATGACATTGCCAAAAGGGGGAATATCGGGGCGCTCAGTGGAATCGACCACAACCACCAGCTGATTGTCTCCCCCGAAGTTAACCGCATCGGTGATCTCACATGAAAATGGTGTGTAGCCGCCGCGATGAGTCCCCACGAGAACCTGATTAAGATAAACTTCGGCTGCAGCCATCACACCGTCAAAATCCAAAAAGAGCCGTTTGTTTCGATGTGCCGGATCAATGGATAGATTTCTTTTGTACGTGGATACAAACTGATAATCCCGTTCATCGAAATAATTGTAGGGAATTTCCTTGTTAGCATGGGGCAGCGTCACTTCTTGCCATGCATAACCCGCAAAATCATGCCGTAAAAAATCATCAGAAAAGCTGTCACAGTAATACCAACCTTGCTTGAGATTAATCACACTGCGCATCATAATGCTCCTTTCCCTGAGATACTAATCAGTAATTGAATCCAAAGCCTGTTCCAGCAGATCCCAACTATACTCTTCTCCAAAATTGGCCAGTGCCACTTCCCCAATCCGTTTCGGGATCACAAACCAAAGCTGGTTGCCCACTGCTTTCTTATCATGCATCATGGCAGCAGTGATACTCGGACGGGCTTGTGCCGGCAACGTTGTAGGCAGTTGATACTGTGCGAGCAGGTTGATCACTCGCTCAGCTTCACTGTTACTGAAACTGCCAATCAACACGCCAAGCCTGCAGGCAGCGGCCATCCCAACAGCCACAGCTTCACCATGGCGGTAAGCAGTATACCCTGTCACATTCTCCAGGGCATGGCCAACGGTGTGCCCGAAGTTCAATATAGCCCGGAGGCCCTGATCCCGTTCATCGTCAGCCACAACCTCCGCTTTGATCTCGCAGCAGCGGTGAATGACCGTCTCCAGATAGTGGGGATCACATGCTAACATATGGCCGGTATTGACTTCCAGGAAATTAAACAGCTGCTCATCCCCGATAATACCATATTTGATCACTTCAGCCAAACCGGCGGTCAACTCCCGCCGGGGCAGGGTCGCCAGAGTGCTGGAATCAGCAAGGACCAGCCGGGGATGGTAAAAGGCACCGATCATGTTCTTACCCAAGGGGTGGTTGACTGCCACTTTGCCACCAATACTGCTGTCGACCTGAGCCAGCAAAGTGGTGGGGATCTGCACCAGAGGTACTCCCCGCAAATAGACGGCTGCTACAAACCCTGCCAGGTCGCCTACAACCCCTCCCCCAAGAGCGGCTACCACCGTCTGCCGGGACAGGCGCTGTTGCAGGGCAAAGCTGAGGATTTGCTCTGCCATGTCCCATGTCTTGTACTGCTCACCATCGGGCATCAAAAACCGGGCGACGTTTTTGCCGCTCTGCACCAGCTTACGCTCCACCAGCTCGCCATAGAGAGGGTAGACCGTTTCATTGCTGATCAGCAATAGATCCTTGATCCCGTTCGTGGCAGCGATTTGACTCAGGTAATGATCGATCCGGGGCAGCAGATCCGCACCTATGTAAATCGGATAACTGGATGTGGCAGTTGTTATCTTCAGTTCTGTTACAGCACTTTCACACTTCTGATCCCGATTCAATGACTACGCCTCCCAACTCTGCCAGGGTCTGTGGAAAGCCTGGATATGAGACCGCCAGGCACTCCGCCCCCATAATCTGGGTGGTGCCTTTGGCTGCCAAAGCCATCACCGCAAGGGCCAGAGCAATGCGATGATCCTGATGGCTGTCGACTACGGTGCCTGTCAACGGCTTTCCTCCCACAATTTTCAGCCCATCCGCCAGTTCATAGGCCTCTGCCCCCAGCTTGCGCAGTTCGCCGGTGATGGCAGCAATCCGGTTGCTTTCCTTGACCTTCAGTTCCGCTGCATCCCGGATTTCAGTGGTCCCCTCGGCCACAGCTGCCGCTGCTGCCACCACCGGAATCTCATCGATTGCCCGGACCACAAGCTCACCACTGATTGTCACACCGGAAAGCCGGCTCGATTCCACGATCAGATCGCCAACCAGTTCACCCATGCTCTCCCGCTGATTGACAATGGTAATGTTGGCGCCCATTAGACTGAGAATATCAACAATTCCACTCCTGGTGGGGTTTAACCCGACGGATTCGATCACAACTCTGGCCTCCGGTACAATACAGGCGGCCACCATTATAAACGCTGCCGAAGACAAGTCTCCCGGAACAGCAAGCTCGCAAGCCCGCAGCTCATGCCTGCCTCTAACTCTCACCTTTAACCCATCAATCTCAACTGGAGCGCCGAAAGCCTTCAGCATTAGTTCCGTATGGTCACGGGATTTGGCTGGTTCGACAACCTCGGTCCAACCTTCGCAGAACAGGCCGGCCAACAGGATAGCCGATTTCAGCTGTGCGCTGGCCACTTCAGTCTGATAGTCAATCGGCTTGAGCTTGCCGCCCTCGATCGCCAAAGGGGCCAAACTGCCAGATTGCCGCCCGATGATCTTCGCGCCCATTAACTGCAAGGGTTTGGTGATCCGCCCCATGGGGCGGCGGCGCAGTGAAGCATCTCCCGTCAACACTGTGCTGAAGTTTTGCCCGGCCAGGATCCCGGCTATAAGGCGCATTGTGGTTCCAGAATTGCCTGCATCAAGGACATCTTCCGGTTCGGTTAATCCGTCCAATCCCCTGCCACAGACCGAAACCGTGTCATTTTCCACTTCGACGTTTATGCCCAAATTCCTGATGCAAGCCACCGTGCGCAGGCAGTCTTCGCTGACCAGGAAATTGCCGATTAATGATCTGCCAGTAGCCAGCGCTGCCAGCATGATAGCCCGGTGCGAAATAGACTTGTCTCCAGGCACCCGAACCTTGCCATGGAGTCGTTTTGTTGACCCTATAGTCAATACTGTCATCGTCGTTCCCCCGTGTTTACTTTGCCATGATTATATCCTAATCTACCAGCACTGACAACACTTTTTGCTTGTCCGGGAAATTTATGGAAGGAACGTCCCCGATCTATGACTAAACTAATAGTAATGCTACGAAACAAGGAGGGATAGACTTGCAACAACTTGGTTTGGAGAAGTATGCACCTTTACTTGCAGGTTATACAGAATTGAGAGCACATAAAAATCACAGCGTAACGATTGGATTCCTTAAAGGTAATAATGTCCGCAATGTCAAGTCCACGACCAGCGGCATCTCCGCCCGGGTTTACCAGCACGGTTCTTGGGGTTTTGCCTCCAGCCCGGATTTCACCGATAACAGTATCCGGCAGGTCATCAAGGCCGCTTCCGCCAATGCTGCGTTTCTGGACAGCAAGCAAAACAAGGGCAAGCCAGCCCTGCCAGCTAAACCCATCAAAGCAGAACATGATTATTCCACCAATAAACCACGGTTAACCCAGAAACAACTGATTGATTTCGTCAAGCAGATTGATCATTATATCGCCGGCAAATATCCGGATCTGACCAGCCGCTCAGTGGGTTTGAATTGCCTCGACATGGAAAAGCTCCTGTTGACTTCTGACGGTTCATACTCGTATTCGCTCCATCCCCGATCATTAATCTCTGTCGGTTTCACCATGGAAAAAGACGGCAATCCCATCGAGCTCTATGATATTTTTGGCAGACAGGGCCAGTTTGAGGATGTCTTTGGTGATCCTGCCGAGCTTTATCCAGGGATTGACCAGCTGTATGAACAGCTGCGCCACAAGGTGGAAGGGGTCTATGCCGAACCGGGTGTAAAGGATTGCATCCTCGACGCGGATCTCGGCGGCATTCTGGCTCACGAGGCTATTGGCCACACCACCGAAGCCGATCTTGTCCTGGGCGGATCAATTGCAGCCAAGTACATGAACAAACAGGTGGCCAGCCCCTTAATCAGCCTGGTGGATTTCGCCCATCATGCCCTGGGCAAAACTTGTCCCATTCCCCTCTACGTGGATGATGAGGGAACTGAGGCTCAAGACGCAGTGATCATCGATCAGGGGATTCTCAAGAGCTATCTGCACAATAAGGAAAGCGCGTTGCATTTCCGAGTCGAACCTACGGGCAATGCCCGTGCCTGGGCCTTTTCCGATGAGCCGTTGATCCGGATGCGCAATACAGCAATCCTGCCTGGCAAAGACAGCCTGGATGATATGATCGCTTCTATCGATGATGGCTATTACTTGATTCGGCCCAGCAACGGCCAAGCTGATACCACCAGCGAGTTCATGTTTGGTGTCGTCCTTGGCTATGAAATCAAGAATGGCAAGCTAGGACGGGCCATCTTCGATACCACTATCTCCGGAGTAGCCTTTGATGTGCTCCAGACTGTGTCCATGGTTTCCAATGAAATGAGTTGGTCGGTATCGGGAATGTGCGGCAAGAAGCAACCTATGCCTGTAGGTATGGGTGGCCCGGCAATTAAATGTCGAGTAAATATTGGGGGGCGGTAAAGATGATGGAACGAGACATTATCAATTATACCCTGGAAAAGCTGAAGGCCAATGGCATGGACCATGCCAGCTGCTCACTGGAACAGAGCACTAAGTATGAAATGAATGTGGAGACTGGCAAAATCACCTTGATCCGCACAGTGTTCAATAATGGCCTCAGTCTGTACGCCATCAAGGATAACAAAAGCGGCAGCTATAATGTAAATAAACTGGACCAGGAAACAATTGATCAAGCTATTGCCACGGTCATTGAGATCGCCGAATCCAGTGAACCCGATCCGGCCCATGCCATAGCGGAATATCAGCCACCGGCCGAGTTTCGCACCGGACCCAACAAGCCCAATCAGGAATCAATGTATAACCGGCTTGAAGAATTCCTGGAGCAGGTAAAAAACAAGTATCCCAAGATTATGCTGGATAATGCCTACTTTGATTTCACCCATCGGGTACGCTATATTGCCAACAGCAATGGAACCGATTTTACAACTGAGAAGGGCATCTATCGGTTTTCCAGCATGTTTTCCGGCCACGATGGCGAGCGAAGCTCGTCCTTTAATTACACCGGCTATGCTACCCAAGAACTGGATCGGGAGCTCTTGGCCTACGGCAGCCTTGACACGCTTTTGCAGCAGTCCTGTGAACAGATTACCACTCAAACTCTTTCCGGGAAATTTGTCGGTGATGTAATCATTACTCCTGACTGTCTGTCGGATTTCCTCAGCTATGTATTTGGGATTACCATCTATGACGGAGCACTAATCTCCGGCACCAGTGTCTACAAAGATAAGCTGGGACAGCAGGTGGCCGATCCCCGGCTGGTAATCCATTCCCGGCCTGTCTCTCCTGAGATTGTCGATGGTTACTTCATCACTGGCGATGGATACCAGGCGGAAAACTGCACCATTATCGACCATGGCATTCTCAAGACTTTCCTGTTGACTTTGTACGGTGCCAATAAAACCGGCCTCAAACGGGCTGTCAACAACGGTGGTTGTTATGTGGTTGAGCCAGGTGAAAAGTCACTGGACGAAATCGTCAGTCAGATTGACCGGGGAATCATGGTTGCCCGCTATTCCGGCGGCTACCCAAGCCAAAACGGCGACTTCTCCGGTGTGGCCAAGAACAGCTACTATATCGAAAATGGTAAAATCCAGTATCCTATCAGTGAAACGATGATATCTGGTAATTTAATCAACATGCTCAAGAACATCATTGATATTTCCAGAGAACGGGTTGATTTCGGATCTGGTATCTATCCCTGGATCGCCTTCTCCGGAGTGACCATTTCCGGCAGATAGCCATAAACCTGCAGCAGTTGGACCAGGGGAGCTGGGTTTGTCGGCTCCCTTTTTTTGCTATCACATAACCTGCCCCGTTCAACCCGAGCATAAAATTTGTCGGCATCCACATTATAGGCATGAGGTGAGCGATCGAGAGGAATCCCGCTGCCAAATGCCGAAAGTGTCCGTGACGCCGCAACTGACATATGCTAGAATAAACTAAACAAAGAGGGGATTTTCTTGGAAGTCTACTTAGATCACAGCGCCACCACACCGGCAGATCTAGAGGTGCTGGAAGCCATGGCTCCTTATTGGCACCAGCAATACGGCAATCCATCCTCACCCCACCTGTTAGGGGTGGAAGCGGAGTCAGTCTTAACCCAGTGCCGCAGGTTTATTGCCCAAGCACTGCATGTCAATCCTAATGAGCTATGTTTTACCAGCGGCGGTACTGAATCAAATAATCTCGCTATCCTGGGATACGCCCGAGCTCAGCACAAACCGGGACAGATTATCACCACTGCTGTTGAACATCCGTCAGTACTCAATCCCATCAGCTATTTGAGGGCTAACATGGGATGGCAGGTAACACAGCTGCCGGTTGGCAGCCACGGCAAAATCGACGCTGCTGATTTAGCTCGAGCCATCCGCCCCAAAACAAGCTTGATCAGCATTATGCTGGTCAACAATGAAATCGGTTCAATCCAGGAAATGACTGAGATCAGCAAGGTCATTGCTGAAGCCAATCAAGGCCGCAGGCAAAAAATCGTTTTTCATGTCGATGCGTGTCAAGCCTTCGGTTCTGTACCGTTCGATATTACCAGGTTAAAAATCGATCTGCTCAGTATCAGCGGCCACAAGATCTTTGGCCCCAAGGGAATTGGCCTTTTGTACATTAAATCCGGGATTCATCTGCAGCCGCTGATGTTTGGCGGCGGCCAAGAAGGAGGACTGCGTCCCGGAACAGAAAACGTACCGGCAATCGTTGGCTTGGCTAAGGCAGTGCAGTTAGCCATGGACGGGTTTGACGCCCATGTCGCCACACTGGCCAAGTTGAGATCGCATCTCCTTGCCAGGCTGCGGCAGATTCCCGGTAGTATCTGCAACAGCCCTCCCGATGGAGCTCCCCATATCATCAGTATCCGGTTTGAGGGAATCAGAGCAGAAGTCCTGGTACACTATCTGGAGCAAAAAGGAGTCTATCTGTCAATGGGAGCCGCCTGCAGCTCGCGGAAACAAAAGGCCTCCCATGTGCTGCAAGCCATTGGGCTCAGCCCTGAACAGGCAAGCTCCACCATCCGGATTGGCCTGTCGCCCAAACTAACCCTGGAACAGATCGACTACGCCTGTGATGCAATAGAGGCCAGCGTGAGGGAAGTACGGCAGATTTATGGATAGCAGCCGGTACTAATACTGCAAATACCGCGCTAGAAGATGGGAGGAAATCATGTATCAAATCATCCTGGTCAGATACGGCGAAATCAGCCTCAAAGGCAGAAATCGTTCCCAGTTTGAAGATCTTTTGATCAAGAATATATCCCATGCCTTGAAGGGACTTGATTACCAGAAGATCAGCAAAGCCTATGGGCGCATTTATATTGAATCCGATCACAACTGGGAAGCAATTGTTGAAGCTCTCAAACGGGTCTTTGGAATCGTCTCCGTTTCTCCGGCCCTTAAAACTGAGCTGAATATGGATGCTATCAAGGAAGCCGCATTCGAGCTCATGGAAGGCCGGCCAAATACAACCTTCAAAGTAAAAGCTCGAAGGCCCAATAAGCATTTTCCCATAGACAGCATGACGGTGAATCAGGAAGTGGGCGGATATCTGCTGCGCAGTTTTCCCGGCCTTTCGGTAGATGTCCATCAACCTGAAACCGAACTCAACATTGAGATTCGCAATGAAGGTGCGTATCTTTACCATACATTCATTTCTGGACTGGGCGGCCTTCCTGTCGGCTGTGGGGGCAAAGGCTTACTGCTGCTCTCCGGCGGTATCGACAGTCCGGTAGCCGGCTACTTATCCCTCAAACGAGGAGTCACCGTTGAAGGGCTGCACTTCCATTCTTATCCCTTTACCAGTGAACGATCCAAACAAAAGGTGATTGATCTGGCTCGGATCTTGACTGGTTACACCGGTCAAAGCCAGATGCTTCTATGGATCGCCTACTTCACCGAGATCCAAAAAGCACTCCAGAAAAGCAGATATCCTGATCTGAACATCACCTTGATGCGGCGTATGATGCTGCGGATTGGTACCACGCTGGCCCAGAGGGAAGGCGCCCTGGCCTTGATCACCGGTGACAGTCTGGGCCAGGTGGCCAGCCAGACGATGGAGAGCATTTACGCGATTAATGCTGTTACCACCATGCCAGTTCTGCGGCCCCTAATCGGCCTTGATAAACAAGAAATCATAGATCTGGCTAGAGAAATCGGTACCTATCAAACATCGATCCTACCCTATGAGGATTGCTGTACTGTCTTTATACCCAAAAACCCAGCTACAAAACCCCATCTTGAGCAGGTGCTGACAGCGGAAGCCCAATACGACATCGACGCCCTGGTGGAGGAAGCAATCGCCAGGACCAAATGTATCACCGTATCCGACACGATTAAGATATTCTCATAATTTAGGGCAAAAAGCAGGATTCTCAAGAACAACAGCGAAACGTTGCATTAAACGGAGTTATAGGAGTGAGCCGGATGTCAACAGTGACTGAGCGTGAGATTGCCCGCTTAGAAAACGAGATTGCGGCCCTAAGAAAAGAAAATGCCATGCTCCGCAAGGAATTGGGTAAACAGCAGGCATATATCCGTGAATTGGAAAATGTTTCGCTGACTTTACCGGAACGCAGTGTCCTGTTAGGAAAAAAGCTTCCCGCACACTAGTTGCTGGAAGCTTTTTGGCTTTTGTTTCTAATGCTGTTGAAGGCTTTGACGGCAGCGACGGCCAACACAATTCCAATTAGATCAACCATGACATCTCCGAGATTGCCGCTGCGATGAGAGAATTTCGTCTGATACCATTCATCGGAAGCAGCCAGGGCTAATGCAAGGATTACAGAAACTGAATAGGGGAATCGGTTTAGACGAGGTGTAGCGAGCACTGCAGAGTAGATCATAATCAGAGCTAGGAAATAGCCCCCTATGTGAATCAGCTTGCGCAAGTACCAGACAATGGCCACAATATCATTGTGGCTGAGATATGGTAACCAAGCCCCTAACCTTGCAATCATGGCGCTTGCGCTAGATGCAGAGTTTTGGGTAAAAACAAATATAAAAAGTGCATAAAGCAGTACTATCATCCAACGTATAATAACCAAGCTTGTTCCCCATTCCCGGGCAGCCGGTCACTTAGTCCCGGCTTGTTTTTTTTCAGTGGTGTAATATGTACACTGCCTGCAGTGTTCAAGCCCATCAAGGCCCATCCGCCAGATTAGTTTTTCGCAAAAATACTCAACAGCCCCATCGGTATCCACCTGGGCCCTGGCATGGCTGCATATAGTCATCGCCCTCACCGCACCTCCGTTAAGCGTATAAGCTTATTATCTGTTACGGAGACTTTTCTATACACCTAGATAACATATGCCGCTATCCCGATTTTGTGAATGGTGAGTGTTGGCTGATCTTCTCGATTACATCGTCCAAAAGCAATTTCAGCGCCCTTGCCCGCCGAATCACTTCCTGCTTCTGCTTATCACTTAAGGTCTGCAGACTTTCGAAATCGGTCTTGACCAAGTAATCACCGGATTTGGTCAGAGAGGCCATCAGCTGTTCGACACTCCAAGCCGGGCTTCCGTCTTTCCGATCCCGTTCTTGAGGCATCAAGCGGACTTTACGTACAGCCTGATCAATACTCAAATCCTTGGCGCCTGCCACCAATTTCAGGATCGTGCGGGTTTCAGCACGGCTGAGGTTATAATACAGCACTGCGTCCAAAACCACATTCAGCATCTTTTCGCTGCCTATTTTATTGGCGAAACGTTTGGCCAGCCCCACATGTGATAATGTCAAAGGTGAGCTTCCCCCGTAGTAGTTGTTGAGAACAGCATTCTGGTACTGCTGGGGTAAATCCAGGACAGTCAGCCAGTCATTAATCGTTGTCCGCGGTATGCCCAGCTGTTTGCTCGCCTGCAGTACAGATAGCTTGTTTTCCTGGATAAACAGCTGGACAGCCATGGCGCGATCGATCGGGTTCAAGTCTTCACGCTGAATGTTTTCAACGATCTGGATTTGCCTCAATGACGCATCTTTACTCAAAACAAAGGCGGTGATGGTATCAAATCCCAGTTCTTTGCAGGCCATCAGGCGGCGGTATCCTGCGATCAGCCGATAACCCTCTTCGGTCTCTATAACCAGGATCGGATGCAGTAAACCGACTTCGGCGACAGAATTGATCAAATCGACAAGCTTCTGTTGATCCAGCGTTGAACGTAAATGATCAGCAGCAACCTCGATCTGATCAATGGGAACTTGCACCAAAGTCATTAGTAATCCCTCCTTTGCTTCCAGAAATTCCAAAAGCGCCGCTGCGGGCGATACGAAATAACTTCCGGCACTTCAACCTGTTCTCCGGCGATTACTCGTGCAGGATTGCCGGAGACCAATAGTGCTGCGGTTTCTCGTGTTACCAGCCGCCGTGCCGATTCCACACTGCGATCGAGATAAAAGCCGCGGTTGTTAACGGAATGGGCATCGCTGGCAATAAAGTGCACCATTTGGTGCTGGAGCATGATTTCCGCTATCCGCTGCACATCTGCACCGAAATTCCCTAAGAGACTGTTGGCATTGATCTGGATTAAACAACCTGACCCAATCCAGTGAGCAACCAGATTTGGATCCCTGATTACCACCCGATTACGCTCTGGATGAGCTATAACCGGAGTTATGCCCTTGACTTGCAGAGAAAAAAGCACCTGGTCAATGTAGGAGGGGAGCTCCAACATGGGAAATTCAATCAGACAGTATTTGCCGGCATCATTATAAGTAGGTATGTTGTCCTTTGCCAGGTCCATCAGACCAGGATCAACGAATAACTCAGCGCCAGCGACAACTGTCAGACTGATCCGATGATCTGCTAGAAGCTTCCGCAGTTTTTCTGTTTCAGCTCTAACCTGATCCCACGTCAGATTAATAAAGTGGGGAGTGGCAGCCACAATTTCGATTCCACGCCCAACGGCTTGCTGCGCCATCCGCAGCGCCATGGCTGCATCCCTGGCACCATCATCGATGCCTGGTAAAATATGTGTATGCAGGTCGATCATCTTATCCATCATGCTCACTTGATCTGTAATAGTCATAGTAGTAGTGTTCACTTCTGCTGTTATACTTGACCTTGTTCAAAACTACTCCCAAAATCCTGACGTTGGTGCTTTCCAACTGTTCCTTGGCCCGGCGAACCATCTCCCTGGGGGCTTGATGTACCCCAACGACGAAAATAACGCCATCTACATAGGAGGCCAAAATCATAGCATCTGCCACCGGCAGAACCGGAGGAGCGTCAATCAAAATTTTGTCAGCCAGGCCCTTAATCTCCTCCAGCGTTTGCTGCATACTCTTCGACTGCAGTAATTCGGCAGGGTTTGGTGGTATCGGCCCGGCAGTTAGTACTCGCAAATTTTCAGAGCCAGTTTTCTGCAATGCCGATTCAATATCACTCTGACCGGTCAACACGGTTGTTAAGCCAACGCTGTTTCTGAGCCCGAAGATTCTATGGATGACAGGTTTCCTCAAGTCGCAGTCAACCAGAATCACTCTGCTGCCGGTCTGGGCGATCGATACAGCCAGATTCGAGCAAACCACCGACTTGCCTTCAGAGAGGCCGGTACTGGTCAATGAAATCGTTACCAGTTCTTCATTCAACGATGCAAACTGCAGATTAGTCCGTAAAGTGCGAAATGCCTCTGAGCCGATTGCTTTTGGGTCATCTTGCACAATCAATTGTCCTGTATAATTCCTCACCACCAAGAATCACATCCTTATACTCTGTTTAAACCTGGAACTCGGGCTCAACCGCTGATTGTTGTTGATCTGAGGAATCTGGCCAATAACGGGAAGTGACAAGAACTTCTCCACATCTTCTTTGGTCTTGATCGTGTTGTCCAGAAACTCCATCAGAAATGCAGTCCCAATGCCGAGGAACAACCCCAGCACACCACCAATAGCCATATTGAGCTTAATGCGAGGTTTAACCGGTTTTTCTGGAACAATCGCCGGATCGACAATCTGAAGATAGCCGGAATGCATTTGTTCATTGATACGGATTTCCTCATAGCGAGTCATGAGCATCAAATATATATCTTCATGAACTGATACTGTGCGCATTAACCGCATCAGCTCCAGCTCTTTCTGGGGTATATGGCTGTACTCCTGGTCCAACTCGTCCCTCATTTGATGGATTGCTTGTTCCCTGGCGTCCAGAGCAACCAGTTCCACTTGAGCAAATATGAGCTGGGTAAGCAGTTCACTGTGGATCGGATTGATGGACATTGTTTCAGTGGCTGTAATCCGCTGCACCTCACTTGCCAGCTTGGTACGGGTTTCTGCAATTTCTGCCTGCAGGCTCAAGACTTCAGGATGGCGATCAGTATATAACTGGAGCGCCCCGGATAAGGAAATCTCTAGATCAGCCAAACGCTGCTGATATGATTGAACCAGGGGGTTATTCTGAATTGTGGTTGACGAGATGATGAACTCCTCTTGGGCAGCCAGTTTGTCCTGGATCTGCTGTAAGCGCTGTTCAGCCTCAATCCTGGCAATTTTTGCCTGAGCCAGCTGATTGTCCCACTGCATATACTGCTGCACCAGCATGGATGAGTCCTGCATAGGCTGAATCACCCGTTCGGTTTCCCGGAACATCCTGAGGCTCTCTTCCGCCTCCCGCAGTTGAGCAGCTACAATCTCAATCTGTTCCATGAGATAGTCGCCGGTAGTCCGCAAATCAGATCTATTTGCATCCCGGATCGAATCAGCAAAGACTTGGCTGAGGGTATTGACAAACTCAGTGGCAAACTCCTTGTCTTCTGACTCAAAACTGATCTCGAGAATCTCAGTGCCGGAAACCAGCTGCACCTTGAGATTCAGATCAATATTCCTGAGATTTTCGCTCGTAATCTCATCCCAACCCAGCTCTGTTAAAACTTTAGTCAGCATCGACCGGCTTTTGAGCATATAGATATAGTTTTGCAGCATCACATTGACTGAAGACCCGGTTATCGAACTCAAGGGGTTAAACGCAGTCAACGCATTGGATTGTTCATTTTTAAACATCAAAGTTGTCTTGGCTTGAAACACTGGCTCTGTATAAATGCTCACGACCCCAGCGGCCACAACTGCCAGGATAAAAAACAAAACAATTTGGATTTTGCGCTTCATCAGTATCTGCCATAACTCTAACAGATCCATCTCTTCCATGTTCACTGCTGCCCACCTCCTTGCCTATTTATCTGGTATGAACCATTCAATGATCTGCTGGAACGTACGCACACCGCTCATGATGCCTAAGATTGTATTCCAATCCGGCTTTGTAGTCTTTGGAACGTAGATAACGTCCCCACCGCGAATTACAGGATTTTCACTGGCATCACCCTGGAACAGGATCCGATCTTGTCCCATGGAGAATGTGGCCGGATCTGTCAGATCGCCACCGCGGTAAATACCCACGGATCCAAGTTCTGCCTTTTCTGTAGATCCGCCAGCCATGGCAATGGCATCCAGCAGCCGGGCTCCTTCATAAACCGAATAGACTCCCGGTCTGGCAACTTCACCTAAAACCACAACCTGACGACTTACCTCAGGTACAAAGACTACGTCTCCTCCAGCAAGCAGCAGATTATGATCGTTGGGACTGTTGAGCAATGAACGGTAATCAGCAATCCATACCTGATCGCCTTCGGGCCCTTGTCTGGTGACAATAACCTCTTGATCCATCAAGCTGCTCCGCAGGCCACCGGCCAATGCCAGCAAGTCAAGAACCCGGCCGCCAGCAGGAAGGTTAAAGGCGCCCGGCCTGGCCACTTCGCCCATGACCAGAATCTGCCGTGCCTCAGGTATATGGATCACCTCTCCACCTAACAGCAGCGGATTAGGCTGTTCCTGGTTGATGATTGCATTCAGATCCAAATATTGGACCAGTTCACCAGATGAATCTGATGCAATCATGACCTCATCAAGTTTGGCTCTGGCGGTCGGGCCCCCAGCGAGGGCGATCACATCCAGCAAGGTGGTAAACTGATCAACAAGGTATGCGCCGGGCCTGGCCACCTCTCCAAACACCAGAATCCGCCGGTTCATGCTTGGAATGTAGATAATATCTCCTCCGACAATAGTCAGGTTGAGCTCCGGCGAGTTGGACTGCACCAAATCCCGATAGTTGATCGTCAAAACTTCTTGTTCATTATCAGTCCATCTGGTCATGGTCAGCCAAGGATCGGCGTCATCAGTCAAGCCGCCAGCCTTAGCCAGTACCTCCAGCAAACGTTCGCCTTGGCGAATCCGGTAACGACCCGGAACCCTGACTTCCCCGATAATCGTAACTTCCAGATCCAGTTTGGGAATCAAAATCATTTCCCCGCCTGTGAGGCGTATGTCGCCTTCGCCGGTATGCATAATCAGATCCAGGTCAATCGTCTCGATGACAGTCTCTCCATCCACGATCCGTGTCAGGCTCACTGATTTGGCATCTGCCTGGTCGGTTAAGCCTCTAGCTTGTCCAATCACATCAAGCAAGGTTGTGGTAGCTGTGGCTCGATAGTACCCAGGTGCAGTAACTTCACCAAACACCAGTACTGAAGTCTTAGTTTCTGGCACATAGACAATATCGCCCGGTTCGACCAATGGATTATCGCTGCTTAAACCTTTAATCACAGCGTCTAAATCGTATACGGCCGTATGTAAACTGTTGTCCTGTCCAATCCTTGTGATCTGGACAGCATCGACGGCAGCATTGTCAGTCATGCCGCCGGCTTGCGCAATCACATCCAGCAGGCGTTGTTCTTTACCGAGCAGGTAAGATCCAGGCTTGCCAACCTCGCCAATAACCATGACATCACGTTTTGCTTCTGGAACAATAATCACATCGCCGCCCTCCAACAGGAAATTACTGTCGAGGAAGCGGTTTTGCTCCAAAAGCTCGAGGTTTACCGCGAAAACGTCGGTGAGGTCCTCTGTTTGTCTGGTTATGCTGACCAGATCTGCTGCTGCACTGTCCAGAAGGCCTCCTGCTTTGGCGATCCCATCAAGTACCCGATCGCCAAATTCCAGGCGGTAGTAACCGGGATTACGCACTTCTCCCAAGACCAGAACCTGATGCCTGCCTTCTGTTACATAGATCACATCGCCGGCCGTGATTTTTTGATTACCGATTCCTAATCGGGTCAGCGCCCCTAAGTTAACCTCTGTAGTTTCATTGCTGCGGGTGATCAACACCCGGTCTCCAGCACTTTCCAAGGGCCCTCCGGCTAAAGCCAGAAGATCCAAGAGATTCATGTTCTCACTGACCCGGTAGCTGCCTGGCCTGGCAATCCGTCCCAAGACCAGCGCCTGAGGTGCTCCTTCCGGAACGAAAATGACATCGCCCGGCAGAAGCTCAATATCTCTACCGGTGCCTGTTCCCTGCAGCTGAGCAAGATTGATTTCCTGCACCAGTACCACGTCGCCGCTTTGGCGGGTCAAGGTAACCCGGTCTAAAGCCGCATTAGCAGTTGTACTGCCTGCCTTTGCAATCAGATCCAGGATCCCCATCTGTTCTTTCAAGGTAAAGGCCCCCGGTTGACGCACTTCACCAAGGACCAGTACAGTGTTCATGATCTCAGGGACAAAAATGATATCGCCACCGACTACTTGTGGGTTGGCTCCCGATTTACCTGTAAGTGTATCACTAAGATCTACCGTCAAAGACTGGCGCACACCATCAATCTCCCGGACAATCCTTACTTGGCCGGGATCACCCATGTCTGTCAGCCCACCGGCAGCACCGATTAACTCTGCCAGGGTCATTTCCGGCTCGATAGCATAGCTGCCGGGAGCTTTTACTTCGCCAAAAAGTACAGCAAGCTGCTTGTGGGGGATGAATAACACGTCATCAGCTTGCACCTGTATTTTGCCTTTACCAGATTGGATAATAGCATTAAGATCAACAATCATCTCTGTGGAAGAGTCTCCGATCTTGCGGGTTAAAACCGCATGGGACAAATCGCTTGCGGACAATGCGCCTCCTCCAGCAGCCAATAAGTCAAGAATATCCATATCCTGATGTACCCTGTGACTGCCTGGGCGCTGTACTGCTCCTAAAACCAGAGCATTGCCAGCTGCAGGCAGATATATAACATCACCATCGTGCAGGGGAGGGTTATGTGCAATATTGCCTTCAGCTATGTAGCTGGTTACATCTACTTTGAACAAATCCGCGGTCCCACCGCTCATTCTGGTCACGGTAACTTCAGACAAGTTTGCTTCGTTTGTCGGCCCGCCGGCAAGGCCGATAGCATCCAGCAGCCGATCCCCCGCACTTATGCGGTAATAACCGGGCTTGTGGATTTCCCCCAACACCTGTACCCGGATAGTGCGGAATTGAACCACAATAATCGTTACACTTGGAGCCACCACATAGGCGGATAATTGCTGCTGAATCTCTTCAGCCAGCTGGCTGGCTGTCTTACCGTCGGCAAACTGATCCCCCACCAGAGGGAAAGTGATATATCCATCAGGGCGCACTTGGACTGTCGTTTTCAGCTCGGGGTGCCCCCAAACCGTTATTTCCAGGACATCGCCAACGCCCAGGAGATAGTTGCTGCCAATCACAGTGTTGGTTAGAACAGATGTAGAGAATATGAATAAGGAAAGAAAAAGAGAAAAGGGCAAGATAAATCTTAATCTCTTTCTTGCTGTCCTTGAACCATTCATTAAACAACCTCCCCAGCTGTAAATTCTGCATAGATCTTAACTATTTCTTCGTTTTCACAATTCCATAATCCTGCACGAAACCATCTGATATAAGAAAAACCGCCAAACCAGCGGTTTTTCCGGCAATTAAAGTCTGCGCCCTCTGATTTCTAGTTGGCTGGAACTAGGCGAAACCCGAGTGTCTGATACTCAATTTCGGTTTCAACAAAGAACTTCGATCCAGCCTCAATCTGCACATCTTCGCCTTTAATAAAGTACCCGCTTACCAAACCAATCGGCCCACCTAAAAGCAGTACCCCGGCCATGCTGGCGCCGGCAGCCAACTCCAGGCGGCTGTTTCGTTCAAGAGCTTTTTCTGCAACCCGCAGCCGGATATTCTTACCATCAAAAGCGGAAACTGATCCGAAATCAATTACTACTCTGCCGCTTTTACCAAGTCCACCGGCTTTTACGACTTCGGTGATCTTGCCAACTCCCTGCGATCCCCTGGGAATGACAATCCGGCCATCAACAGCTACATCGGAGGCCACTTGGTATTTCACCAGGTCTCCAACCTTGTTCAATGCTGAATCCACACTTGTTAGAATCTGGATCTCGACCAAAGTCTCCGCTGGTACCTTGATCGAAACTGCATCTAGTTTAGTCGTACCCCAGATATACATCATCAGCTGATCAACTCGATCGACAATCGAGCCGGATTGAGGTTCACCGATAAACTCCATCTCAATCCGTTCCAACCTTCTCACCAGTGGTTCGTTAGCAGTCAACTTTTCAAGGAAGCCCCACTCAACCAAATTTAGCTGTAATTTCAGTCCTGAACCTTTCAGATCGCCTGAAAGATATTCATCGATCCGATCTATTCTGGTCATAACCGGACCAGATTGCGCAGTCCCAAAGATCTCAACTTCAATCGCCTCCACCCGTGCCAACAATGCTCCCGGCTGTTCCTGTCCAAACAACACTCGTTCCAGTTCGCTTAAGACAGCCAAAGGCGAGGTAGTAGACTGGGCGGCAACTGTAAAAGGACTTACCAGCAGAACTACAGCTAAAATGCAGCTAACAGCTTTCAGTTTCATGTTGTTCCTCCTTATTAGAATCTAATGGAAAACTCTGCTAACGCCTTATTCACATCACTGAAGTCAATTAAGCGGTAATCCAACTTGAAGGAAACCTCATTGGTAAGATCATAGCTAAATTCAATGGAGGCTCTGGTCTGATCTGTCAGTTGATTGTTTTCTTCATCGTCCGCGCCTTCTTGATTCCATCTCTGCACCAGTCCCAGGGCAATCCGGCCTTGCTGAATCGGGATATCCACGTCAATGCTGGTGCTGGCTGAAAATCCCAACTGAGAGACTGTCTTCAGGTTGGCATTATAACCTGCCCTGATGAGAATGGAATTCGGTGTGGCATAAGTAATGTCTAAACTTGCCTTGGCCCCTTCGGCATCGGCTTCTGCTGTCTGGACCAATCCCCGCAAAGTCACATTACCCAGCCGCCCTCTGGCACCAAATTGCAGAACACCTGCATTCAACGGCTGGGCCAGATTATGCAAGTACTGGCCTTCCAGGACCAGATCCTGGTTGATCAAATATTCACCTATGATCCCGGCATATCCCGCATCTTCTGATGTCTCTCTTCCATCCTGCGGCAGGGCCGGCAGGGACAACCCGGCACCAATAAACCAGTCTGAAGACCAGAGTGGAATCAGGCTGTTAATCAGAATTCTTGTATCATCTGCTTCATCATCGCTGAAGTACTTGCTTAAAACACTGCTTTTGTTAAGGTTCTTTACAATCTCATTCTTAAAGATACCTTCTTGATCATCCTGGTCTAACAAGGGAGTCAACGGTTCTGATCCGGGAACATGGCCCCCGAAGGTAACCGGTGTCTTCGCCTGATTCGGCTTTAAAGTCAAAGTGCTACTAGGAATGTCCTCGATCCAGTATCCCAATACGTTCAATTCATTATGGTACTCATCGACCAGTAATGCAAGGACCGACATTGCCGTTTCCGGTAACTGCTGCTGTTCAGAGACATGCTGATTGTAGTTGTCAAACAGATCCCTGAGACTGATCCTGCGGCTGAGGCCAAAGCGTTGTACCCGAGTGTTGTCGTTAAGTTCTAACTTCTGGATAGTGTTGGCAATAGCCAGCGATACTTGGTAGCGGTTTTCCGGATTAACATCAGCAAATAATTCCCCAAAATCCGTTTGGTTCAGATAATCGATAGCATCATAGACCCACTGCTCTGTCTCTTGTACCTGAGCAGCGCAGGTTGTTGCCAGCAGCAAAATGATAAAGGGGAAAAAAAAGACGATTATGCGCTTGTTCACAACAACCCACCTCCGATCTACTCACAGCTTTTATCGGTTCGCCTGACTATTCTATTATTCTGCTCTGTAAATCTAAAATTCGCCACAACAGGGTCAAAACCTTCCTTATTCAAGATCTTTCTTTGATTCCCTCTATTTACCAGCTAGATATCGTTTCGCCAAAATAACCGCTACATAATCATCAATTGGTACAGGCGGAGTCTGCAAAGACACTGGGAACAGGCGCCGCCACCCTTTCGGTGGATTCTGGCGCCAATATAGTGCTCGCGCTTCCACGCTGGACAGCTTCTCATCAATGGTTACAATCCGGTTCGCCACATCAGGCATCGCTTGACTTAACTCTTGAACAAAGGACTTGCTTCCTGTTCCGTCGCCCACCACAATCGGCCCGGCTTGCGGCAAAACGGCAACAAGTCTGTCCACAATTTTATTGCGAGCCACAATCTCCTGGAGCAAAACCTGGTCCTGGTAAACAATGGCTAAGCCGCATTTTTCATTTCCGGGGTCGATCGCCATAATTGGCCGTTTTTCTTTTGCCATAACTCCTCCCTATTCTATTAATTCGCATTACCGTCTGCCTTTTTGATCGTAAAAAATACCCACACGTCACGTGTGGGTATTTTTTATCATTTTGTACCAGCTAGAAGGAGAACTCTAGGCCAGCAGAAACTACATCTACGTTATCGGCAGGTTGATTCTCATCAACATGACCGATGTTGATTCTCTTGGCTGACATGTTCAACTTCAAGCCAGGGCCGAAGGTGTAACCGGCACTCAATACATGAGTCATTTGGTTACCAAACTGATCGGCGGTATCTTCTCTTGGCATGGCCAATTCGAAGTCATAGCCCAAATCAAGTTTAGCTCCGCCTAAGTCGTCCTTAGCATAACCAAGGCCAACATTTACGAAGTTAATGTCTTGACCTGACCATTTGCTCGGATCACGCCAATCGCCTTTCAGGACGTTCTTGGCATAGGTGAAACTGCCGTCGACATCAATACCGAACAGTGTAAATCCTGTGCCAACCTTGAGTTGGGTGTGAACATCCTTCTCTTCTCCTGTGCCAAGCTTCCAACCATATGCACCGGAGAGGTTGATTGGGAGGAAGATATTGAGTTCATACCCGGCATCGAACATAGCAGAGTTGATCAGCTGCTCGCCTTCGTCATCTTTCTCGCTGTAAGTACCAGCGTTCAGATTGACGCCTAACAGCTCAGCTCCTGCATCCAGGCGCAGTCTGGTAGCAGCATCGGAATTAATGAATCCTCTGCCGGTCAGTGTACCCTCGCCGAATGTTGAGCCGGCCTTGGTCCATCTGGCAGATACCTTAAGAGCACCGATCTCTGTGCCCAAATTGACATCAAAGAGCATGTTGTCGGTCAAGCTGCCTTCTTCGTCGCCGTCAGCCTGGGATTCAGCATCTTTAACACGATCCATGGCTACTTTCAGGTCATAATCAATGCCTAATACTTCGCCGAATATACCGGCGGCAACTGCGTTTTCATCCTGATAACGGAGATTTGTATCGATCAATGCGGCACCAGTCAACTTAAAGCCGAAAGCTGGGCCAACTACATATTTTGCACCTAGTGCCAGCATGCCATCGCCACTTCTCAAACCAGCCAGTGCGGACAGCTTCAGGCCGCCTAATGCTAAGTCGGCAACTGCACCTTTGGCAGGTTTCACGGCTAAGGCATTACCGTCGAATCTCGAGCTGAGGTAATTGCCTACAGTACCCAAAGCCAGCAGGTTAACAGGAGTATCGCTGGTTATCTCTAACACATACTTGTCAAAGGTTGGTGTTGGCAAATCGACTTTGCCGCCCAGAATCACGCTGACATTGGTACCTTCGTTGATTCTGGCAACAAGTGTGCTTTCAAATGCTGTGTCGAAAGCTAGATCTTTCTTTGTGTATGTGTTGCTCAAAAGACCATTAGTTTCGTCAAGGTCTTGCTTTTCCTCGTCCTCTAGATACCAGATTCTTGTGGATTCAGCGCCAACCTTAACCGAACCGCTCAGCTGTGCTTTGGTAGCTTCAGCCAATTTAGCATCGAGATCAGCTACAGCAGCGTCAACATCAGCTACAGCAGCGTCAACCTCAGCAAGTCCGGCATCAAGATCAGCTACAGCACCTTCAACAGCGGCCACACGGCCATCCAGATCTTTATAGAACCTCTCCAGATAAGCGACGCGTACACCCAACAGAGCTAATTCTGCAGAGAACTCATTGCGCAGGTCGGCTAAAGTAGCAGCCAAATCTGCAGTCTCAACAGTCAGTGCTTGTTGCAGAGCTGCGACATCGCCTTCAAGTGCGCCAATCAAGCCGTTAACAGCGGCCACATCAGCAGTCAACAGATCTACATTCCTGGTTACCCGGCCTAAACGATCATTGGTTTTGGAGGTAACCATTTCAACATAATCAGTATTGGCTGCAATCTGTTCTTCAATGTCAAACAACCTGTCATCAATTGCTTCCACTTCGCCGGCTAACTGTTCTTGACTGACATAGGAGGCCTGAATCTGGTCTACTCTGGTAGTCAAGCGGCCTAACCGGTCGTTAATCTTGGAAACAACCATTTCAACATAGTCAGCATCAGCTTCAACCTGCTCGCTGATTGCCCACAGGCTGTTGGCCAATACTTCTTCAGCAATGGCTTTGACTACTGCTTCGTCAACGTCTTCCACTACTACTCTTTCAATTACACCGGTCTCAACAATGGTTTCAGTGGCCAGTTCTTTTGCTTCGGCCAAGTAGTCTTTCATCAAGTCGCCAACCAATTGAGTGAGAACTGCTTGAGCCTCCTCAGTCACTAGAAGCTCAGGCCCTGCAGCTTGCAGTTGGATTGCTACTTTCTCTTGCACGGTGTCGTCAATTGCAACATCCAGCTTGGCAAACTCAGCTTCAATCAATCCTACGAGTTCATCAATGGCAGCATCCATTTCAGCCAGAACATCAGCTGTAATCTGCTCTTGCACTCCAGCAGTATTCTCAATGACCTGACTCTCAACAAGAGCCTCGAGTCTGGCCAGAGCACGAGCAAAGACCATGGCTGCTTCATATCTGGTCATTGTTCTGGTTCCACCAAATGTACCATCCGGATACCCCTCTACCAAACCGACTGCTGCAAGTTTGGTTACGGAATCATAAGCCCAGTGATGTGCTGGTACATCTGAGAATGGATTGCTAGATGCTAATACTGATGTAGACATGGCCATGATGAGTACTGCGACTAAAACTAGTGAAATTCTTTTCATCAGCAATAACCTCCCGAATAAATTTTACTGAACCCTCTTAGTCAGTTAAGTAAAGCCGTACGCGAGTTTCCCTTTGTTTCCTCGGTTACGCCTTTACTACTGATACCCCAGTTTTCACTGCAAATCGCTGTAAAAATACTATATGTATTAGAACCCGATTCCCCCCTTTTCCAGTTTTAAGAACGGAAAAATAGAAAAAAAGACCGGATACGTAACAGCATCTTATACCCTACTTCTACACGTCCTGAATATATTCCTTCTATTAGAATTATTTTTTTTGGGGGTAGCTGCCTGCTTAAGCCTATTGCGGTCTGCTGTATCTATTCAATTATAAATTGCTTTTTCCTTCCCATGAATCTGCATATTACTGAAAATTAGACTCATTCATTAACGATTTCCAGCCTGATTTTAACGGGGCCTGTGACAGCAAAAGTATCTTCCATGGCTTTAGCTTGGATTTTGATTTTATCAGGCCTATTTTCAGCTTTAGCAAGTTCTCTTACCGTGTCCATCGCCTTGAAGAATTCATTCCCGTCTACTACCACCGCACCTCCGTTGTCGGAGGTAATCATACCCCTGATCACTGCAACTGCGTTGGCCTGTTCCAACAGGTTCAAAATCTGCTTGTCCACCTCAACCGTCTGGTTAAGATCCACTGTGATTTCCTCAAGAACTGCCCCTTCCTGGAAAATAATGTCATTTGGGATGATTTGTAGAGTTACCGGGACGGACTCTCCCACAACGGTGTTCTCCTCGGACAAGACTCGCACGACAAATAAGCCTTGCCCCTGCAGGATCATATATGCTACAACATCTATCTGCTCTTGGCTGGCCATGATTGCTGATTGAGAATGATCACTAGCCTTGGCCCCCAACGCATAGGCTTTCTGATCTGCCTTATTTAGAACGGACTCCAGCTGTAGATAGATCTCATTGATATCATGACTAGCCTCCACCACCTGGGCATAAATAATCTCATCAGCGCGGAAAACCACGTTGCCAGTACGCATGAAATTGGCAAACCTGACATAATCGATGACCAGTTCAGCAATACGTTCTTCCAAATCTGCAACGTTGGCAGTCAGTTCATCGCGTTTTAAAGCCAACTCTTCATATTGCTGCCTTGCCTGCTCAAGCTGGGACTGAGTGTCCGCCAGTTCTGTCACTGCCAAGTCCCGCTCTGCAACCAGCCTGTCCAGGTTTGATTCCATCTCTGTCATAGCAGCCATGCTCAGCTCCAACTGCTGCTGGTTGTTGGCTAGGGTTGCCTGAATTTCCTTCATCTCGAACAGCGCGGTCCTGACATCATCAGATGCTATGGTTAAGATCACGATTGAGGCCAATGAGATGAAAATGCCAGTAAAAATCGTGATCACAATGCCGGTGTATTTCGGGCGCAGCCCAAATAAAGTGAGCCTTTTCCGGCCAATCTTCATGCCGATCTTATCACCGATATATGCGATTACGCCTCCAATGAAAGCCAGGATAAAGATAAGGGTAAAACCATACATCAAAGCTCACCTCATTTTCATAAGCCAGCTGGACTAGATCTGGAATTCATTGCCCAGATAGAACTGGCGTGCCAACTGATTCTTGGATATATCGAACGCGCTTCCTGAAACCAGGATCTTGCCTTCGTGCATGATGTAAGCCCGGTCTGTAATCTTCAGAGTCTCCCGCACGTTGTGATCAGTAATCAAAATTCCAAGCTGCTTCTGCTTCAACGAAGCTATGATTTGTTGAATTTCACTGACTGCTATGGGATCAACGCCCGCAAAAGGTTCATCCAGCAGCAGGAAGGAAGGGTTTCCAGCCAAAGCTCTGGCTATTTCTGTTCTTCTCCTTTCGCCACCGGAGATCTGATAACCTTTCTGATCCCGCACATGCTCAAGGTGAAACTCGGCCAGCAGACTGTTCAAGCGCTGTTTACACTGCTCGGGACTGAGACGGGTCAGGCCCAATACTGCCAGGATATTCTCACTCACTGTAAGTTTCCTAAACACCGATGGTTCCTGGGGCAAGTAGGCAATACCCAATTGGCCCCGGCGATATATGGGTAAACGCGTAATATCATGTTGATCCAGAGTGATCACACCTGCTTCAGCACGCTCCATACCTACGATAAGGGCGAATGTTGTAGTTTTGCCTGCGCCGTTTGAACCTAACAAACCAACAATTTCACCGCGATTAACCTCGATGGATACCTTGTTAACCACGGTACGCCTTCCAAAGCGTTTTACCAAGTTCGTCGCTATAATACTCACAAGTCCGACCGCTCCTTCAAACCTACCTACAGCATGTTAGCAATAATCTGGGCAGCTCTGGCAATCGCCCCGGTGGTGCCAAGTTCCTCAGGCAGGCGCTCCAGCTTCTGAAAATACTCAGTGCGCGCCTTGGAATCCTGTAAAAATCTCAGCATGGCCTCTGCTGTCTTTTTTTCAGTGAAATCGGTTTGGACCAACTCCGGCAAGACTTCTTCCTGCATCAAGAAATTGATCATAGCAAAATTGGCTTTACGTAACAGCATTTTATCCACAAAGTAAGCCGTGGTGGCCACTTTATGTACAGCTACCGCCGGAACTCTGGCCAACGCAGCCATAATGCTTTCTGACCTGCTGGTAACCACAGCAACATCAGCCACGGTAAGTATACCGGACACATCGTCTGTAATTTTCACTGCCTCGAGGCCGCTTTTTTCGATCATGGCTTCGCAGCACTCCGGCCTGATCGATTGCGGGACTGCAATCACTGTCTGCACCCGGTGCTGCTCCATATTGATTCGCTTGACAGCCTTGAGTAATGTGGGAAGATACATTTTTACATCCGCTTCCCGGCCACCAGGGAGCAAAGCGGCTACGGGAAGATTTGTGGCCAACTCCAACTGGCCCCTTAATTCCTGGCCTGCTGTAACCGAAGCAAGATCAACCAAAGGATGCCCGGCAAACTCCACGTCGATCCCGTGCTTCTCACACAAGCGGCTTTCGTATCGGGATACGGTAATAATTTTATCCACCACTTTGGCCAGCCTGGAAAGCTTGACTGGTTCAGTTCCCCAATTCAAAGGGGAATTGTAGTAAACCACCGGCAGCCCTTTTGTCTTGGCAAGCTCAATCAGCTTCAGGCTGAAGACGGGCAAGCCGATCTGAACCACCAGTTCAGGCTGGAACTTGTCCATGGACCGGGCAATCCGCTGAACCAATCTTTTGATTACATGGGGCGTTTTCAACGCTTCCAGCCCACCTAAGTTCTCCAGGTCGGATACATTATAGAGCAAACGAACGTTGCTTTCTTCCATCAATGATCCACCAACACCGAACAGTGCTGCATCCGGGGCTATGGATTCCAAGGCCTTGGCCAATTGAGCCCCGTAAAGATCACTTGAACTGTCGCTGCTGATGATCATAATCCTTTTTTGTGCCATGGCTATAAACTGGCTCCTCTCCTCGCAAGCACAAACGTCAACTCACCTTCAGCCGCCAGTTCATCTTCCACCAGTGCTTTAGCGGCAACCTTAGCCAAGCGGGTGCTGGCTCTCAGCACTTGAACATCGATCACCAACTGATCGCCGGGGCGCACCATTTTTCGGAACTTGGCCTTGTCAACAGTAACCAAAAGCGGAACCACATCGGGTTCATCCTCCTGTGCCTGATCACTGGCCACTGCCAAACCGCCTGTTTGAGCCATTGCCTCAATAATCATTACCCCGGGCATAACGGGAAAATTGGGGTAATGACCTTGAAAATAGGGCTCGTTAATAGTTACATTCTTGACTGCCACAACCCTTTTTCCTTTATCCACTTTGATCACTTTATCCACCATCAAGAATGGATAACGATGGGGTAACCGCGCCAATATTTGGTCTATATCCACCAGGTAGTCACCTTCTTGTTTGATGATAATTTCTTAACGGCATTTAGAAAATAGGCCGAGACTCTCCTCGGCCTTGTTAGTAATTCGGCAGAAAAAGCTGTTTTCCTGCTGTGGTTTAACTGGCGATCAAGCGTTGGTACTTCTTGCCAACATCCGACTGAGGATCGGCAAAGATTGCCCTGGGTGATCCTTCCTCAACTATTTTACCTTTATCCATCAAGATAATCCGGTCCGCAACCTTCAGGGCAAAACCGACTTCGTGGGTGACAATAACTGAAGTTGTATTCGTCGTCCGCACCAGTTCCTCCATTACGTCCAGAACTTCACCGATCAGGATTGGATCCAGTGATGCAGTGGGTTCATCCCACAGCATCAGCTGGGGATTGGAAGCAAGGGCACGGGCAATCCCTACCCGCTGTTGTTCGCCCCCGCTGAGGTTGGCCGGATTTTTGTTTTCAGCTCCAGACAACCCGACTCTGGCCAAGGCTTGTTTCGCCCGTGTTTCAGCCTGCACACGAGGGACTCCCGCCAGTACCAGGTGAAACATGACATTGTCCAGAACACTTAAGCGGGCAATGAGGTTGAACTGCTGAAACACGAAACCTACAGTGCGGCGGAAAGCCCGTAAACTCTGGTCGTCCAGGCTCAGAATTGATTGGCCATCAAGCAGGATATCTCCTGCATCCGGTTCTGTCAGACGATTGATACAGCGGATCAATGTCGATTTGCCGCAGCCGCTGGGGCCCATGATTACCACGGTCTCACCCCGGTCTACATCCAAATCAACACCATCAACGGCAATTTGTTTGCCGTATTGTTTCCGTAATCCCCTGATTTTCAGCACCTGCATCTCCCCCTTTAAAACTTCTGTTTGGTGCGATTCAACAAGTTCAACAGCCCTGGCCTGCCATCAGGGATCACAATCTCGTGCATGATTTGGGCATTGCTCAGGCCCAGTGCCAGGCCAGCCATGATTTCATCGGCCCGAACCGGGCTGAACTTCTCCGAGAACATCCCGATCATCACACCTAATCCGGTTCCAATTACAGCAACCATCGGCATGGAGACATAGGGAATCGATGCATTGCTCAGCGAATACGTCGTCACCAGAATCGTCATGCCCACAACTGCACCGAAGATGACAATCGGGTTTAGAAATCTCGCCAAACGATGCTTGGGCTGCTTTTGATTTGCCCTGAACCATTTGAGGGTGCTGAAGATCGTGGCATGGTCGAGCATTAAGAATACACCTACAAGCACAATGGAGAGAATCCCGGCAATTGTCGCCCGCACCTCTTTTAAGATGCGAAACACCTCGGTACGGGTATCAGGATTGACAGTGCCCACAGCAATGGAGTAAATATTTAAATACTGATTCTGCAGCTGATCACGGATCAAGGGCTCCACTTTTTCTTCATCAATCGACCCGTTTTCCACCAGAATCTGAATTCTCTCACCAGGAATGACTTGCCCCGCGATGTAGTTGTCCACTAAATGCACGGATTTTCCGATCTCTTCATCGTCCAGTTCAGGAAGACTGTCGCGGATATCAGTAATCTGATCAATGATTGCCTGGACATCTATCTCCTGAATACTGCCGATCTGCTCTGCCAGGTTGCTGAGACTGGAACGCATCGAGGCAACATCGAGGTTTTCCAGCTCTCCCAAGTCAAATTCCGCTGCTGCCTCGGAACCACTCTTGGCTATATTTTTCAACAGCCCGTTGAGAAACAGGGAGATGATCAGCTGTTCGCTGGTGGACTGGACACCGTTCTCTGCAAGCCCTTTGTTCAGCTGCTGCATCTGCACTTGGAGAACTTCCAGCTGCATCAGGGCTTCTTGAAATGTGGTTAGAACTTTATCAGCACGCTCTACGGCAGTTGCCGCTTCAACCGACAGATCATCAAGTTCTCTCAGCAAACGCAGGCTCTCATTAATCGCATAGTTAAGCCGGTAGCGCTCATTCTCGATTTGAACTTCTCCTACAAGCTGGCCCACTTTATTCTCACTCATATATTTATATCCCGGTTGAGTCAAGATACCTCCGTTTGCCGCAACCGATCCGGAAACAATCATGCCTTGGGCTTGATCTCCAGTAATCTCAAGAATCTCAATCATGACATGATCCGGGGCGGCATCCTGGCCTGTAACGGGTACCTGTTCACTGACACCTTGCACCAGGATCTGTTCCCCTACCACCAGCCTGGATTGGGGTTCGAGTTTAATCTTAACCTTGGAAGCGTAACTTAACAAGAAATGCCGCATCTCAACCAGGGTCTTCATCAGAGCATCCAGCTCTTCACCATATTCTGCGGAAGACACATTGGCCAATCTGGTTCCTGGATACTCTTGACTCAACAACTGCATGACTTCGTTGCCGGTTGTTTGCACATCGACATCAAACCCCATTGGAAAACGAATCTCAAGGACTTGATACTCTTTGATGATCCGCCTTGCTTCATTCATTACTGTTTTTGAGTGTTCAGCCGATTCCAGCACGATCAGCATGTTCTTTCCATCATTGAATGCAAAGCTGACGCCGTCGATCTCGTTGAAGCGCTGCTGAAGGACCTCGCTGACACTGGGATGAACTCCTCTGACAAGCACACTAGGCTCCACGATCACGGTATAAGCGTTTAAACCAGGTACAGCATTGAAAATAGAGGGTAAGCGTGAGAAGGTTTCAACAGTTTTAGCTTCTTGGGGAAACCCAAAGAGGTAATTGACCTGGCCGGCCAAGGAAATTGTCTTAGAAATGACAGCGCCAGGGTACTGTTGTTGGGCTATTCTTTCCAGTTCGCGGTAAGCTGCTTCTTCAGAAGCTTCCCGGATATGCAAAATCAAATCGTATTCACCGTTGTCACCGATCATCTCTTGAATCGTATCGCCAAAATAGGCATCAACGGCCCAGGCTACTCCTGAGGAGACTGCGGCCCCGACGATTATGGTAACTAAGATTAATATTATATAATCGCGATAAAGTCCGTCTCGAAAGAATCTGAACATGAAAAAACCCTCCCCACCTGGTGTTTTCATTATAACACAGCGCTAGAGAGGGTTTAACCGGTAATAGTAGCTAATATCGGCAACTCCTGCCTATTCGGTTGCTTGTGATTCAGGTTCACTCGCCTCTGGTTCTGATCCGCCTACCTCTAAACTGACATCATACGAGCCTTTAAACTCTACCATGTTTGTTGCCCTGAACATCATGAGATGTTCGCCAGACAGCTTGGCATCGGCGGTTTCCACAGTCACATTCTCTATGAAGTCAACCCGTTCTTCTTTCTTGAGATAGATCATCTGGTTTGCCCACACAACAGCATCATTGGTCTTAGCTTCAAGATTGCCGCTGCCGATCATCTTCTCTAATTCAGTATAATATTCAACTTTATCACCGGTGAGGATGAAGTCTTCCTGCTCAACCCGGACATCTCCGGTGACAAGCAGATATTTGTCCTGTTTGTTGTACACCACCGCTTTGCCTGTCACAACGATATCATCATAGGCGATCCATATATAAGCGCCATCAAATTTGGAAACATCAGCACTGAAGTTGCCAGTCTTCAAGTCGTAGCTGCCTGTTGGTTCTTCCTTCGGCGCACCAATAATGCGCAATACGATACCAGAGTCTAGCTCGGCTGCTGTCCCTGCTTTTGCCGGTTGCTGAGTCACTGTTTCCTGAGCCATGGCACAGGCACTGAATACAACCAGCAAGGTAATGATCAAAGACAATGTAATCATTTTATTCATCTGCTTCCCCACCTTTACCAATGATCACTGAGGTATTGCCCATGAATTCCAGCAAGTCACTATCGCCATCCCAAATCAACTGTTCGGTAGTTAAGTGGAAACCTGCACCATCTTCAACTATAACGTTAGAATGCAGCTGCAGTTGATTTTCCCGGGGCGACCACACACCATTATCAGCATAGATATAGTACTTGGGCTGGCCTTGTTCCAGCAGCACCAATTGATCAACCTGATCCAAATGGACCAATTCATGTTCCTGACGGAGAGTCCCGGCGAGCAGTTCCCAGCGGCGGGCACCTTTATCGTTCCCTACCAAAGCCACCTTCTCTAAAACCACGCCTGGTTTGGATTTCTCAACTTCCTGCCCGTCACTTCCCGGGCGGATCAACAACATCACTCCGGCAATGGTAATGATCACGATCGCCGCAGTGATTACGGCTTTAGATCGTAGTGGGCCCATAATTTCACCTCCACCGCCAGGTTAGTCCATCTCTATGAGGTCCTGTAAATCTTCGAGCTTGAAGAAACGGATCCCTTCCTGGGTGCTGTACCCAATGGGCAATTTGGGAAACGCATTAATGGAATATTGCACTCTGAATTCTTCCCGGACCTGATCGTAACTCATCTCAAGTTTGCGGCAATGCAGATCAAAAGTAAGGACCAGCTTACCCTGCCTGAGCTTGGGTGTTTTAGCAGGTTCATAATTTAAATCGTAGCTTAATTTGATCGTCTCAGTCAGATCAAAAAGGATCTTGCCATTAATCCGCTTCAGTTTCTGATCTTTGATGTTGTAAACAACACCAAGGTTAAAGGTCCAATCGCTTTGGGGGCGATAAGTGACATTTCCACTCCAATCGCCGAAGCGCCGGTTGTTAAGATCGTAATTAAGAGTCATCCTGGCTGTAACCGGTTGTGCTGCACTGTTGAAGTTAACCTGCGTCCGTAACGTCTCATACCTGTCCCGCAAAAAGTCATATCCTGTATTGATGGTGATCGTCCATGGGCGCTTTGTGAATCTGAACGTACCCCTCAGCAGATCCTGAGGATTTTGCTGATCAAATCTGAAGGGTGTTTCGCCCCACACCAGCCGTTTGTAGTAATTAGCTGTCAGGCTGGTGGTGTCTGTCAGTTTTTGAGTCACCCCGACACGCCCATAGGCAGCCCTCAAGCTCTGGCCACTGTCATAGAAACTGGCGGAAACATTGCCGCTGTAGGTAATAGTTGTGCCAAAATCCGAACGCCAACTGCGGGAAAACAGCTCTAACGAGGATGCCAAACGCCAACTGGTTACGTTCACTGGATACTCTTTGAACCTTCCCACCGACAGCTGAAATCTACCGGGAAAAGACAACCCGGGCAAACTGGGATTCGACCACTGCCATGTCAGTTCGGGCAGACGGTTCATGCTTTTCCACGTTGGTGCAGCACTCCCGCTCAAGACATCGGGATTGTATTTCTGCTGAAAGGCCAGGTTGAACCTGTGATTATCGTAGGTGTAAGTGGTTTCGGCCAAATGATCATACGTTCTGGTCTCATCTTTGGCCACGACCTTTGAGCTGAGCTCTAAATACCAGGCAGGCAAAATCTGCTGATGCAGGCTACCAGATGCGCTCCAAGCCTTGCTGTTCTCGGAAGCCTTTCGTTCCAGGACGTAATTCAAGTCGGCAGTCACACGGGTAGTCCCAGTCTGATAAGCAAAACTGGTGGAGCTGACTGTATCCTGAGTCAACACTGCCTCTTCATACTGCCTTAGATAAGAGTTTGTGGTGCTGAAGCTGATATTGTCCGACTTATACTCATGGGCGATTTGGGCCAGAAGATATTTGCTGGCAGCAAAGGGCAGCAGGTAAAAGGCAACAGCTCCGTCACCAAATTCGTCATGGCGGTAATGATGATCCACTCCCAAACCCAAACCCTTACGGGTGTAATAATCATAGAGCAGCGATCCATATGCATTCGGGCTCAGGTGGTAATTATACCGGTTTTTAATGTAGTAACCATCAGTAGGGTTATACCCAATTTCCGGCAGGCTGAAATCCAAATCCTCATAACGCTCATCCAAGGGAATGACCAGGTAGGGCCAATAAAACAAGGGAAGCTTTCCCTCATAGAACCGTACACCATAGATGACCATTTTCTGGCCCGGATAGACTTCAATTTTGTTGACCGCCAAATGATAGTGGGGCTCGCTCAAATCACAGGTAGAGACAATTCCATCGTGGAGAAAATAGTCCCCGGAAGATATTTGCATCTGGTCCCCGAAAACAAATATAGGACCGTTAATTTTTTCAGACACCAACTGGGTCCTCGGTTTTCCAAACTCTCCCTGCTCATTGGCTATGTTGTAAACCAGGCTTTCTCCCTCCATGTATGCGTCGCCCTGGGAGAGTGTGACATTGCCTTCCAAATATAATTCATTTTTCTGCTGATCCCAGAAAAACTGGTCACCTGTCAAGTACAAATCATCGAAAGTGATCACTATGTCACCCGATCCATAGAACAACTTCTGATCCGGATCCCACCGGAGAAATTCGGAGCCCTTAATTGTAACCGGCTCTTCCGCAGCTGAAGCTTCTGCTTCAGCTGCATACACAGTATGATTCAGATTAATAAAGCCTGCGAGAATCAAACCAGGCATCAGAAAGACAGCCAGCACCATCAGCGGCACTATCGGTTTTTGAATTTTTCTCGTACGCAATGGTACCACCTTCATCTCAATGTAACCGGTCAGCACGGATTAGCAGGACAATCCCTATCAGTGCAAACACCCCATTGGTGAGCCAGGCTGCAAACAAGGGAGGAAAGACTTCGTTGATGGCTAGTGAACGGCAAACCGGCGTTGCCACATAATACAGCAATGTGACAACCAGACTGACAGCAACTCCAAAAGACTTGCTGCTCTTGCTGAATAAGCTTAAGGGAGCGGCAAAAAGCACGAAGATGAATGAGGCCATGGGCAGTGCCAGCTTCAAATGATAATCTACAACAAAAGACAATACTTTCAAACCGCTGCGCTGAAACCGGTCAATATGCTCTTTCAACTCTTTGCGGCTCATTTCATCACTGGTTTTCTGATTGCCGAAATAGAGATCGGAGGTGTCGGGGGTGATGATCTGCATTGTCTCAAACCGGGTCTGATAACTCACATATCCATCTTCGTCAAAGTTCTGCACGATCCCGTCATGCAAGATCCAGTGGTGGTCTTTATAAGTTCCAGATGTAGCGGTAATCATGCGGGGAAACTGATCCGGTCCTGTTTCATATACCAGGACGTTCTTCAGTTGGCGCAGCTGTTTGTTCACTTCATTGATATAAAAATACCGGTTTTCGCCCCCTAAAAAGAAGATGTTCTCCTCAATCAGGGGTGCGTCTTCCTGATAGACCAATTCTCTAAACAGCTTGTGAAACTCATGATTTGTCCAGGGAACAATCTCTTCATTGACAACATAGGTGACCCCGCTGATAATCAACCCGGCAATCACCACGGGAATCATAATCCGCCAGTACGGTAGACCGCTGCTGCACATGATGATCATCTCGCTGTCCTCGTTCATGCGGCCCAACCCTATCAAAGTGGAAAACAAGGCTGCTACCGGCAGCGTCATCACCACTATCCCCGGCAGATAATAAATCAGCATTTTGATTACAGTTTTGATGGGCACCTTTTTGACCAAAAACAGATCAATCAGCTCGAAAAGAACACCGCTGAGTAAGATCACTGTAAACCCAATGACACAAAAGACAAAGGGCCAGAAAAACTCTCGTAAAGTATATCTATCCAAGATCGATGAACCGCGCAAAACCACGGCTCGGTATTGCTTGGTTTGAATCATCCTCGGTCTCCTTTTCGCTCCCATCTCTAATCAACAAAAACGAGCTTATGGCTTGACGAATAGCGTTAGAATTTCCAACTGAAACCCATCAGGTGCTGCCCGCAGGCCCAGTCATAATCAATGCTCAACTGGCCATAGTCCAACCCAGCCCCAACACTTAATCCTTCATTCCAACTGGCTCGGACAGACAAAAACCGCATAGGCTGGATCTCCAATCCGGCCATGAACTTTCTGCTGGAATTTGTATTCAAGACATCATTCACATCCAAAGAAACAATGCCGAAATTTCCAAGATCAACTGCAGTCCCAAGTACAATATTTGTGGGTAAAGCTGCTTCCGTTTCACCAATTTTGAGATGCCAGAAGTTCTCAATCAGAATTCCAACCTGGATCAGCGAGAAATCCCCAATCTGGAATCCCAGATCTGTACTGACGTATTTTGCTTCGCTTGCGGGGTGGTTCATATAGCTTAAAGCGATGCCGACATCAACATAGCCCATAAGTTGATCGGCAACAGAATAGGTGATTTGCCTGAGGGTATCACTGTAGATAAAATGCAACAGTCCAGCCCCAGTCCCATAATCAGGCTCGGCATAGAGCACCTGATACTCCCGCGAATACGGCGAAGCCTCTCCTTCCTCGAGTTCCTCATCGTTTTCTTGAGAAACCATTCGCAGCTTGAGGCCAAATTCAGGGGTTTCCAATCCCATCAGCCCAGCCGGATTCCGGTTGGCATAGCTTAGATTGCCGCCAACTGCCACATTGGGGCTAAAGGCTAAACTACTGCTTCCAAACGCGATCAGTAACAAAACAACCAGTCCAGCAAACCCGATCCTTGTTTTCACCTGAAACCCTCCATAGCAAGAGAATAATCATCTAGAAACGATGTGAATAGCTGACTCCAAAACCAAAATCCTTAAAACCTGAAACCAGAACTTTAGCAGACAGTTCTGGACTGAACTTCAGCGATAGGCCTGTGTTGATTCTCCATCCATCGGTTTCCACGATCACCGTAGTCACCGGCATGGAAATTTTTCGATCGTTACTGACGACGGTGACAGGATTAAGCACGCTGCTGATACCAGCAAACCCTCGACTAAACTGACCTGAGCCAAAGCCAATATGACCCCTTATTCCCGGCAGGCCGAGCTGCATGCTTCCCACGATGTAAACGCTGCTACGATCATGATCAGTCGTCAACCCAACTGATATGCCAGGATATTCCCCTTCCGGGAGGATTTGGACTTTGACATTGCCGGAAAAGCGAGGCACAGAATCATCAAAACGGGATACAAGCCCCACTTCGACTCCGGGGAAAGCTCCTAAAACTACAGAGAAATGACTGTCACCACCAAACAAATGGTAGGCGGCACTCAATGAACCACTGGGGGCAACTGATGCCGTCGGTATGTTGATCAATCCTGTCGAACCATAGACGTTGTGGGCGATCGCTGTTGAACTGATCGACCCAAACATAAGTACAACTACAATTAACAAGCTAAGCTTTCCGTATTTGTGGTACATATGGCATTCCTTCCCTCTTCCTGATCGAGATAACAATTCTATTCTTATTAAGAATTTACCTCCTTTGCCAAATCGGTATTTGCTGGAACAAAGATAGATGGAAACAGCTTCCCATCTATACTGATTCTCCGGGCAGTGCTGTTTTATGACGCTAATCCAGGCGTTTTATGATTGCATCACTGATGTCTTTACCACCGTACCGTACCAGATCGAAATCTAAAACAAGCTGCAGGTTGGCCTCATCTGCCACTTCGGCAATAGCCCGATCCAATGCCGCTTGAAACTGAGTCTCCAACTCCTGTCTGAAACGGAGGTACTCAGCGTAGATCGCCCGATCCTGTTCCGCTTTTTCATTTTCATCAATTTCCGCAGACTCGGCAGTAGCCTGAAGCTGTGACACTAATTGGTCATATTTCTCCGACAACTGGTCATTTAACCGCTGGGCATATTGGCTTTCACTGAGGATTTTGCCCATATCGATCAACCCGACATTACTCAAGGTGACAGCCTGGCTCGAGAGGACCCAGATCAGGGCTAATACAAGACAAGCAGCTAACAGCCAAGGAATGTACTTCATCGTTATCACCGCCTCTTTTGATCAGTGATTATTATTCCCTGGCCGCAGCTGCTCTACGCATTTCCAACCTGAAATTGCATATATAACCTTTACTTCAAGACCGCCAATACATCCTGGGTAATGTCAACACCGCCGTAAAGGACAGCCGAATCGTCAACCACCATCTGCATATTTTTCTCACCGGCTACCTTGGCTACGGCGTCATTAATCTTATTGCTGTATTCCAGCTCGATATTTTCAAGCTTAGCTTGATACTCCATAAACAGTTTCCCTACTTCTTCATCGGTCAGGCCTTCTGATTTGGCATCGTATTCTGCCTGCAGTTGATCCCGGGCTTCATACAACGGTGTTGCAAGATACTCGGTGAACAAAGCCTGGGTATCGACTACGCCAATCTTATCATTGGATTGCCCTTGAACCGAACTAACCCACAAAAATACTATCAATAAAGCCACTGCTACTAAGATCAACAGGCCGCCGAGATACCCTTTTTGCTTCAGCATACTCGTCCTCCTCTCTTATTTGTAATAATTACTATTTGCAACACGTTTATTATAACAACCAGAGGATCGCGATGCAAATCCAAAAAAACCCAGGCAACGCCCCCCTTAGGAGTCGTTCCTGGGTTCTTATCATATTCTTCGTCACTGAAGTAGTGGCAAACGATCAGTCCTCCTAGAAAGTATGGCCTAAGCCGAAGTAGAACTGGCCTTCACGTTTTGACTCTTCGTTGAGCCCCCAGCCGTAATCTAGGCGCAGCAGGCCAAACGGAGTGTCAATCCGTACTCCAACCCCGAAACCGTTGCTTTCAAGTAGATCCATGAGATTAATGTGCTGATTCGGTTTCCAGGCCTTGCCGATATCAACGAAGGCAACACCGGAAATGAAATCCCAAATTGGGAAGCGGACTTCTGTATTGAAGAGCAGCACCTTGTCGCCAACCAGACCTTCCTCGCCGTAGTTATATCCTCTGAGAGTCTCACCGCCGCCGATTCTAAACATCTCGGAGTCAGGTAAAGTACCGCTTAATGCCCTTCCGCCTGAGCCTCGCACTGCCAGGACCAGATCATCTCCTAGCAGCTCATAGTACCGGCTGTGTTCCAAAGTAAGTTTTGAATAAGTGGAAACCTGAGCGTTAATGGTATATCCAGTTTCAAATCCAAAGCGGCTGATATACCCTTGTGACGGTTTGAACGGATGGTTGGTTGTATTGGTGTTAATGTTCCCACCAATGGTCAACAGCTTAAAGGGTTCCTCTCTCTGATCAATATCGCCACTGAAACTATGGCTTTCCGCCCGCAAGGTCAGGCTGCCTCGCGTATACTCACCCAAGGGACGGCCGATTGACAAATCGCCGCCAAGAACATGCTCTGTCCCGGTTATCTTTTCCTCCACATCTGCATAGGCTTTCTCAATGCTGTCGTGTTCATTATAAATGTTGAATCCAAAAGAAGTGCCGTCTTTCAACAGATATGGTTCATAGAAGCCGAGCCGGTATGAACGGGTTCCTTTGCCGATCTCAAAGAAAATGTTAGCGCGCTGCCCGTTGCCGAGGAAGTTGCTGTCAGAGATGTCAACATATCCGAACAGTCCATTCTTGGAACTGTATCCGGCACCAAAGTCAGCGCTGCCGGTCTTCACCTCTTTCAGCTCGATGACCAAGTTGACTTCATCATCATTCTCAGTTTCCTCAATACTGTAATTGATCTCATCAAAGAATCCAAGCATTAAAACCTTGTTCAAGTCCTTGTACAATTGACTAAAGTCGAGATAATCACCAGGGCCAAAAGTCAACTCGCGCATAATGACATGATCTTTGGTTTTTTCATTGCCCTCCAGGACGATATCGCTAATCTTGGCCTGAGCCACTTCGATGGTGATCACACCGGTTTCGGACAGATCAAGGCTAATGGGCCGCAGCGGCTTGCCATGCTGTTCCGTGGCCCACAGGGCAAACTCCTCCAGATCTTCAAGCAAGAGATTATGGTTGAATACCTCCCCTGGCTTGACCTTCATATTCCTCTTAAACTCATTAATTGGCACTACCTGTGCCCCTTCAAAGACAACGTCGCTGACAACAGGATTTTCTACAACTTCAAAGATAACCCTGATGCCATTGTCAGCGGGTTCAAAGTATGCATAGGCATCATAAAAATAACCAAGATTGTAAATGGCTTCACAGTCATCGATGATGTTGCTGTCAATAAACGGATCATTGACTTTGGTCTTAGTAATCGCCTGCTCGATCACTGCCGTGTCAATCAGGACATTACCCCTTACGGCAATCGCTTTGATAATCGGTACATTCTGCAGGCGTTGGGCTGAGATTGGCTGGATGAAGATCATCACCAGTAGTACAGCCAAGCATAAAGTTCCTGCGATTTGGATTCCTCTTTGCTTATGGAATGTCATTCAGGTGCCTCCTAACATTTGACATTAACATCTATCCATATTCATCGTTATTCGCCGGTCTGTTCGTAAATTCTACACCTGTCGATGTTTTCCTGCGCCCATCCTCTCAGTATTTCCTGTTAGAGCTGGCATTTAACACCTCTGGTGCAAACCAGAATCCAAACAAGCCACTTATATCCATCCGTAACAGCATTCAATTGACAATAGGTTTCGTTATCCCCCCAATCCTTAACGGGGGTAACGGTGACTGCTGCTACAGTACTTCAATCTCAAAGGATGCTGAACCTTCAATCACATACTGAGTGGTTAAGCGCACTCTCACAGGCTCGTTGCTGTCTGACTCCCACTGTGAGCTGCCAAAATCCTTCTCCAGCATGACCACCTCACTGATAGGGACCCGATCCTCATCAGCAAAGCTGGTTTGATCGTAGCTATCATCGTCATCATACTCAGAACTCGGGTCAATGTAAGGATAGAATTCAGCTACAATTTCATTGTTCCGTTCACGATTCATATATCCGTTAAGCAGGAGATCAAGGCTCTCGGCCTGGGTAGGTTCCCGCCACATTACATCTGCGTCCTGTTCCTGCAAAGACTCCCATGTGGTATGGACGGTCGGCTTGGCATAGTAATATCCACTGCTGCCGCCCCTGACTGATACGGTCATCAATCCCGGCATGGTATCTTCAGGGATATCGATCCTTAATACACGGGTTTCCATAGCATTGCGATACGGGCGAATCCTGACTTCAACCTCTACACTGCTGCCTGCTTCAACCTGGAATTTGCGGGGAATAGCTTTTTCAATCTCAGCCGTACGCCGGGAATTGTCCACGGTAATGCTGACATTAATCTCTTTCAAGTCGATGTGCTGTAGATTGTTGCCCGCCAGAACTTCCAGGCCTTCGCTCAAATCAGACAAAGACCACACTGCGATATCGGAATCACTGTAGAACATGTTCTCCCGGATAATCGGCTGGGGCAGGTTGTGTGCGTGAAACTCCAATCTTACGTATGCTGTCCCGGACCCAATTCTATCCAGCGAAGAATCAATTCCCTGATAAGCACTGCTGATCACCAAGGCCGTCAACAAGGTACTGTCAGCAATCGATTCCACCCGGTAGACATCCTGATGCTGACGTTCCAAATCGGTAACGGAAATATTGATCGGAATGTAAGCTGCCTCAGCATCTAATAATCCTGCCACACCTACGGACCGGTCCTGGTAAATCGCCCCAACACTTGCGCCGGCAGAGGCAATTTTATAGGGAACCTCCAGGTTGGGCAGTGTGTAATGAATCACAGCCGGAGCTACGAAGTAGTTGACATCACCTTTGTGCAAAAAGGAATGGCCAAAACCAACAAAACGATTCTGTTCATCTACCTCGGTAACGGTACCAAAGGCAGCAACCTGAAAATCACCCCGCAGCAGCTGCACGGCAAAAGCTGATCCGGGCTCCAGCCTGGCAACGTCCATCTGCTGCATGATCCCGCTGACACCAGGAATTACCTGGACATTATAGGCATCGAGGGCTTTTTTTAAAGGCATCAACGCCCGCCCGCCAATTCCGCTTACGGTTACAGGCGTGGCAATCTCGCTAAATCCATCGGGAATCTCCAACTCTGTCACGATAAATTTGTCCATAAGTGCCAGCATTGGTGCCGCTGGAGTCAGCAGGCCGATCCGATGATCAGAAAACTCATAAGCATAGCTGATGGCACCCAAAAGCTTATCGTCGACATAGACGGGGCTGCCGCTCATGCCGGAAGCAATGCCGCCGCTGCGATCAATGGCATCGCCGCTGACTCGCACCATGATCAGGTTAGAAATTGATGCCGGCTGAGGAATCACACTGATTACTTCCACATCAAATTCTTCGATTAGTGTTCCCTGCACAACTGTTTTGCCGACTCCTTTAAGGCCGGGATATACCGCCTCCAGGGGATAGACCTCAACTGCGGCCATTGCTAAGGCCGAATACAAGCATAGAAAAATCCCCACAAGTATACAGCATTTACGGACCATGAGTGCCAACTCCTTATTCTCTGCTTTCCGGAGTGATGACGACAATGGCATTGCTGACAGAACGCTCGGTCCCGTCGGATGGAATATTCAACACTCGGTCACGAATCACCATGGTTGTGGAACCGCCTCCATCAAGATTCATCGCATCTACAGCTCCCAGTTCAATCATTAGTTCAGCCAGTTCAGTCAGGGTCATGCCAACACTTACACCAGGTTGACGGCCATTCACCGTAACTATCAGCAATTTCCGGTCAGCTGTCACACCTAAAGCTGTACGCGGTGCCCGGCCGGCAGCAATATCCGGTTGAAAGCGTTCTTCCTCTGCTGTAATATATACCTTTCCGTCCTTTACCAAACGGGGGCCGCCGCCGATTATATGCACAAACCCCTGCTCCAGCCAATCAGGGTTCAATTTCAGTTCAACAGTAATCTGATCGTCCACCGCTACTTGATTGAGGAAATCCCGGGCAGCACCGTGCCCTGAGAGAACATATCCATTTGGCGGGATCACCGCTGCGCCATTTACTATATCAACAACGATATCATCTACAACAATCAAGTCAACTCCATACACATTAGTACGGGAAGTCTCACCATAATCGGGGGTGTAAATGATCAGTTCATCAGCAAGACGAGGCCGGTTGATTCCGGAAACAGCAAATTCCCGGCCGTCACTGAGGATGGCCTTTCCGTTCATGCTTACCTGATCAATGACAATCTGGCCAGGTTTGATGCCAATAGCTGTGCGGTTCGCATATGGCTCACTGATAATCCTGCCATCAATTGCCAGCAATCCCAAAGGACGGCCATCACTGGCAAAAAACAGTCCATTGGCTGCTGCGATGGCCTTGCTTCTTCTAGCCATGGAACTGACCAGTTCGCGGCCATATACCTGATCTTGTGACAACACTGAGCGGACTTCGACTAACGGATCCGCGTAGCGGATTTCAAGGTAATTAATGATCAAAGGCCCCGCCGCAATACCCTTGCGCATGTGGCCATACCTGACTCCATGGGATACAGTAGTGATCGTGCTTTCGGCATAGAGTTTATTCACTGTCACCTTCAGCCAGCTGCCATCCAGTTCCCATTTCACATCGGGCATCAAGAAAGCAAACTCCATGACCACCCTGGTACCGATCGTGCCAGGCCCTTTACTGGCCCGAACGGCCTTGAGGGCCACATCATTGACCGTATTGTTGATGGGCAGCCCGGCAAGCTGATGATCAAGATCGACGATTACTTTCATTGGATTGGTGTTCTGCCACACTCGGTAGCCACTGCCTTCAGGGACATGGACCCGCAGTACGGCTTGACTTTGATCAACGGAAAAAGTGAGCTCTTCTGCGGCTGCCTGTCCAAGAACGATCAGAGAAAAGATGAGCATCATCAACACAAAACGTAAGCGTTCTATGGTCCCCAATCCTTTCCTCATAACCTAAATGTAGTATCTAATGGAGAAACAATTCTATATCTAGTGCCGAATATCCTGCATTGATCAAGCCCTGGCAAAAAGAAAACCGCTGCGGAAAAGTTGAACGGAAAACTGTGTGGTAACACTCCAATGACTGATGCGTATGACTGTTTTTCTGAGCGTCTTCGGCTTTATTGCCGTAGCGGCAAACCTCATCCCCGCCAAAGCCATCCGCGAAGCATAACGGGACATAAAAAAGCTCCTCATGTGGGCCGTGTCATTACTTACACCCTCAACCACATGAGGAGCTCGTTGTTAGACTAAGTCATTTTAATCATCAGCAGAAACATACATAACCATTTGCCGGTAAATCATATCACTTAACCCGATGCCGCCAGCGTGGGCCATTTCGATCGCTAATTGTTCATCATGCATTGATTGAAACAGTTTTTCGGCATTGCGTTTGCCGAACAACTCAGATTCGGGCACAGTATCCCGCATCGCCTTCAACATCTGCTGCAGAAACAGCGACTCAAACTGCACTGCCGCATCTTTTAAGGCTTTTTGCGAAGCGGATAACTGCCGTGCCTTATCTGTGATTAACTGGCCTGGATCCCAAGCTATCCTCATCTGAAACTCTCCCAACTACATGATGATTAAGTCACCATAAAGCGCTCCAGCTGCTTTGATTGCCTGCAGAATCGCAATGATGTCCCGGGGGCTGGCGCCGACTGCATTGAGGGCATTTACCAAATCCTCAACATTGCTGCCACCGGATAGGATCATGAGTCCTCCTTCTGGAGCCTCTGCGCCGATGCTATAATCCATACCGATGGCAGTTTCATCAAGCAAACCCTGTGGCTGATTGAACTGCCAATAGGAATCGACCCTTACACTCAAATTATTATGGGACACTGCAACAGTGGCGATCCTCACATCGGCACCCATCACTACCGTACCTGTCCGCTCGTTAATCACAACCCGCGCCTTAGTTTCAGGACGAATCGGCAGTTCCTCCAAGCGTGCGATCATTCCAACAGTATTATCGGCATACTCTGTGGGAATCTTTACCAAAATCGTGGATTGATCCTGTGCCCAGGCCAGGTTTTGGGCAAACGCCTGGTTAACAGTCTCCACTAAACGAGCCGCCGTGCCAAAATCGGGCTCCATCAAGACTAGTTGAATTTCACTGCCGTTACTATGGCTGTGGGGAATTTCTTGTTCGACAATAGCTCCATTGGGAATCATAGCCACTGTCGGATGGTTCTGCTGACCACTGCTGCCACCAGTCCTGGAGGCAAAACCGCCAATGGACAACGGCCCTTGCGCGGCCGCATAGATTTGGCCATTAGCAGCCTGTAGTGGTGTCTGAAGCAGATATCCGCCCTGGAGACTGCGGGCATCGCCTATGGATGATACGACCACATCGATCTGATCCCCAACCCGCACCGAACTTGATATCATGGCAGTAACCATTACTGCCGCCACATTTCGTACCTTGAGATCATCAGCGGATACGGTAATGCCGAACTTCTCCAGCATATTGGCTACCATTTGCACGTTAGCCAATGATCCGCTGCCGTCACCAGTGCCGTTGAGCCCTATAACCAAGCCTAAACCATATAACTGATTATCACGAACCCCTTGAATACGGGCAATATCCTTGACCCGCACCATCGGAGCCTCATTTGCGTTTACCGTACTTACAGCCAGTATCAAAACCAGCCAGATGATTAACGCTGGAAACTTCCAGCACTGAATGTGTCTCATGAAAGAACCTCCATTTCCAAACCGGCTGTCAGATTAAAAGAGCCAGTCGAAAAAGCGTGTTAAGAGACCACCTTCTTGTTTATCGCCAATTATGCCTGTACCGGTGAATTGGATCTCTGCATCTGCCACCAGCGATGACAAAACAGTATTGTCAGGGCCTATATCCCGAGTGCGGACAATCCCCGAAATGACGATCTCCTGTTCCTCTCCGTTGACTGTGATTTTCTGCTTTCCTTCAATTTTCATGGTCGCATTGTCATAGATCTCCACAACTCTGGTGGTGATCTTGGCAGTCACACTGCTTCCCCGGGAAGTTGAACCGCTGCCATCGAACTGGCCGCTGTGGCTGAACCTTAACAATGGAATCAAGTCTGCCAAAGCTCCTCCACCTGGCCCCAAACTTAAGGTGTTGTTATTCCCGGATGATGTATCCGATGATTGTGTAGCACGGGCCTGTTCAATGATGAGCACTGTCACCAGATCGCCGATCCGTCTGGCTTTGTAGTCGGAAAACAGGGACCCTGAACTGGGTGCAAAGAGAGAACTTGCTGCAGCACCAGCAGACAAGATCAACACGATCCAGATTGCAATCATAATTGGAGCAAACCTGCGCAATTTCAGCATCCTATCTCAGGCCTCCAATCTCAATTTTCACTAATTCCGAGCTAAGAACTTCTCCATACACTTTTACACGGGTATTAACATTTTCTACTGCCACAATGTCACCCAAAGAACCCTTTTGCAGCACTTTACCTGTGGCAGTGACGGTGACCGGCCCACTGGTTACAACCAGGGTCACCATATCCCCCGATTCAACCAAAGGCACCGTTTCCGCCGCTGATGTTGTCAGAACCGATCCTGCCGCCAACAAACGTGTAGCCCGCTTACCAACCAGATCATCAATGGATGCCAGGTTGCTGGGAACGGTCCGGCCTGTCCGCTCCTGGATGCTCAAGTCTTCTAAACCAATTACTTCATGGCGGGCAATATCTCTGACCGGTACGACAACCTCATAAATCAGGTAGTTGGAATTGCCGTAGGGCACAGTCGTTTCTGCCTGTGCTTGTCCAGCCTGCACTCCCTCTTGATCACCGGAAAGACTCCCGGGCGCTCCTGCCTGAACAGGAGCCTGGTGCACCGGAGCTTTGGTTGTAACCCAGACTTCTTTAGCCCCGGTAAACTGGAAATCACGGGGATCAAGCTTAGCCTGGCGCAACCTTACTTCAATCTGTCCCAAGGCTAGACGTCGTGAAGAGCCTGACAGAGCCGCTGCGCCAACGTAGATTTTGCCTAGTTGGGCCTTGGTTTCCTCACTGTCAAATTCAGCTACTTCTGCCAGAAATATATCGGGCCCAACCACTTCAGCTGTCTCTAACAGCTTAATCATAGGCTTGACCTGTTCCGGGGCAGGTGCTTCGCTATCAGCTCCCGGCCCGCTCGCTCCGGAAACCTGGAACCCAAAACATAATCCTGCCACGATCAAGATGAGGGACAAAACAATGCTAAGCCGCTTCATGCGCATCGGCATCACCTATCGGCGCAGGTTGTTGGCGGTTTGCAGCATTTCGTCTGCAGCCTGAATAGCCTTGGAATTGGTCTCATAGGCTCTCTGGGCTACAATCATGCTCACCATTTCTTCCACCACTTGCACGTTGCTCATTTCCAGATAGCCTTGAGCTATGTTTCCAAAGCCGTCCAACCCAGGCTCCCCGATAATTGGAGGGCCGCTGGCTGCAGTAGCTGAGTACAGATTGCGTCCGTCACTCTTGAGTCCAGCAGGATTGACAAAACGTGCCAGCTTGATTTGGCGTAGTTCTTTTGGTTCATCCTGACCAGGTACTTGGATTGATACTGTACCGTCAGCACCGATGTTGACACTCAGAGCGTCATCATCAATTATGATTTCCGGTTCCAGCGGGAATCCATCACTGGTAACCAGGCGGCCTTCACTATCACGTTTGAACGCTCCATCTCTGGTATACCTGACACTGCCGTCCGGTAGCAGCACCTGGAAGAATCCGTCACCTTCAATTACCATATCCAAAGGATTGTCTGTTTGTTGAAACGTTCCTTGAGTGAACAGTTTCTGAGTCGCTACCGGCCGTACTCCGTGGCCAATCTGAATGCCGGTAGGAATCTGAGCACCGGCGGTTACCGGAGTCCCGGCGTACCGTACTGTTTGATACAACAAATCTTGAAAGTCCACCCTGCTCTTCTTAAAACCCGTTGTGTTTACATTGGCCAGGTTGTTTGCAGTGGTGTCGATCTTGTACTGCTGACCGTTCATGCCCGAAGCAGCAATCCACAACGCGCGCATCATAACAGAATTCCTCCCATATTACGGGGAAAACTGTCTCCATCGTTCAACAGTTGTACGGCCTCTGTAAACCAGTCCAGCCTCTTATTCCCCGTTTATTATGTTATTGAACGGTTATTTAATCAAACTGTATGTTCCCGAACTACAATCTTACTTCATTGATCAACTTGCCCAGAGTTTCATCAAAGGCTTGAATCACTCTTTGATTGGCTTCGTAAGCTCGCTGCACCTCGATGAGGTTGACCATCTCCCGCACCGTATTCACGTTAGCCATTTCCAAGCTGCCTTGAATTACAGTGCTGCGATAACGAAACGGCAATCCTGCAGCTGCAGTTGCGATATACCGGTTGCCGCCCTGGTTGGCCAATCCGGTGCGATCCGTAAACTCAACAATCAAAAGCTTGTCCCGCACCACACCGTCGACTGAGATCACGCCTTCTGAGTCGATGAACACTTTACCTTCCCCAATATAGATTGGCCCGTTCTCGCCTAAGACACGGAAACCATCCTGGGTTACCAGCCAGCCTCCGGCATTGATTGTGAAGCTGCCATCACGGGTGTAGCTCCGCTGACCGGGAGTATCGATTACAAAAAACCCATGCCCCGCCAAAGCAACATCCAGTGGATTTCCGGTGGTATGAATCCTTCCCGGCAGGAAGGAATTATGGACACTGGTGACAAGCGATCCCGTACCTAATGTGCCAATCGGTGTATACCGCCGCTGTTCCTCCCGCATCAAAAATTGAGTGGGAAATGCCTCTACTTGTGTTGTTTGACGGCGATACCCCGGTGTGTCGACATTAGCCAGATTGTTTGCCAGAACATCCGTCCGTAACGCCTGAGCCAGCATTCCCGATGCGGCTGTATAGATACCCCGCAGCAATGTACCACCTCCTTCATCTCTGATCTGGTTGCTCTTGATTTTATTATCGGTACAGCCCCATGCAAACTTTAATGCTTGATCCTGCGCCGGCCAAATCTGAAAGAAGGCAAAAAAAAAGGCCTGACGGCCTTATACATGTGCGTGGGAAGAAATCAAAACACCACTGAATTTATCAAGCACTTCCAGTACTTTGCCACATCCCTTGGCTACACAGGTCAAAGGGTCCCGGGCGATGTGGACCGGGATATTGGTTTCTTTGCTGATCAGTCGATCCAAGCCATCAAGCAAAGCTCCGCCGCCTGTGAGGACAACTCCCTTGTCAACAATATCCGCTGCCAACTCCGGCGGAGTCACCTCCAACACAGCCTTGATTGCGTCAATAGTATTGGATACGGGCTCCTCCAAAGCCTCGTACACATCCCGGGAGCTAATCATTACATTGCAGGGCAAACCAGTGACTTGATCTCTGCCCCGCACCTCCATATACTTATCCTCTTCGGGGTATGCTGTTCCGATCTTGATCTTTATTTCTTCCGCAGTCCGTTCCCCAATGGCTATATTGTGGGTCCGCTTGACATGGCGCATAATTGCTTCTTCAAAATGCAAACCGCCTACACGCAGTGACTGGCTGACCACTTCGCCTTTGAGAGAAATCACGGCAATGTCTGTAGTTCCGCCCCCGATGTCAATCACCATATTGGCGCAGGGCTGTGAAATATCCAATCCACAACCGATTGCTGCGGCCATCGGTTCGGAAATCAAGTATACTTCTTTGGCGGCAGTCTTGAGGGTAGCCTCCAGAACTGCCCGCTTCTCCACCTCGGTAATCCCGGAAGGTACACAAACCACAATTCTTGGCTTAAACAGCTGCCGCCGCCCAACCGCTTTGTGGATGAAATACTTAATAATGCACTCAGTCATCTCATAGTTGGCAATTACACCTTCGCTCAGGGGCCTTATTGCCCTCAAATGTCCAGGCGTCCGCCCAATCATCCGCTGGGCTTCCTCACCAATCGCGCAAACCTTCTTATTGGTCAAATCCATTGCCACAACCGATGGTTCCTGGAGAACTATACCCTTACCCTTCGCGAAAACAATTATGTTTGCAGTGCCTAGATCAAGACCGATATCTGTTCCAAACATAAAGAAGTGCCCCTTTCGCATGCCAATTCCTTCCACAAATTTCGACAAAACCGGGGCAATTCCTTTATGATTCGCTAAGATACTTTGCGAGCTCGGATATACTTCCTTTTCGTAGCTTCTCCACCGCGAATATGCCGTTCAGCTTTGTTATGTTCCAGAACTTGTTTAACCTGGGTCGCCAGTTCGGGGTTAATCCGCGGCAATCTTTCGGTAACATCCTTGTGGATAGTACTTTTACTAACTCCAAACACTGTAGCAGCCTGGCGTACAGTGGCATTGGTTTTAATTATATATAAACTTACATCCACCACCCGTTTGCGGATATAGTCTCTCATATTCGCTCCCCCTAGCTTTTTTGTTACATTTATATGCTAGAAGGGATTGAATATGCTAGTAAATCAATATAGCGACATGAACTGCATCGGATTCACGGGTTCATCTTCGTAGAGCAAAGCAAAAAACATTCTGCCGTCATCGCCAGCATGCGCCAACATCTGGTTTTGATCAACTATATCCCCAATTTTGACTGCTACAGAACGGATACCGCTGTAAACGGTCTGCCAACCGCTGCCGTGATTAACCACAACTTCAAAGCCGTCTGCAACCGGAGTAATTGACTCGACACGGCCTTTTAACACACTGCGAATCTGCTCAGCTCCAGCGGCTGCAAATTCCAGGCCTGTGTGAAACCGCCAGTCCTGGTAGGCAGGATGGCGATACCATCCATAACCGTTAACAACCTCACCCTTAACCGGCCAGAGAATTTGGTCGAAAGCCACTGCCCAAGCCTCTACCACATCATCCGCCAATTCTTGATCGGCAGGGCGCATTTGGTCCGGCTCAGGTTTTGGACCTGTGGGCGGCTCTATCTGTGGGCCCAGCGCCAGCTGCGTCTTAGGTATTTCAAGCAACCATGAATATTCCGTTTCCAAAAGCGATTGCAGCTCGCGTCTGACCACTGTCGCCAGTTGGTTGCAGTCCACTGTTGGAGTAGTTGGAACTTGAGCCATCCAGTTTGGCAGCAGATAATTTCTAATTAACCATCCACTGGCTAATGTCAGGACAAGCAGCAAGACTACAGTGCGCAAGAGCCTGTCTAAAAGATTCCCTCGGCGAAATCTCAAGGCATTTACCAGCCAGCGCCCGACCGCAGCAAATATTTGCCGGACCCGGCCCAGTAGAATTTTAATCTGCATACTATCACCACCTAGTGGTAGTATGCACAGAATATGCCAAGATATACAAAAACCGGTAATTATTTCTGCTTCAAACGCCGGTCATAATCCATCATTATCTGCTTGATCCGGACGGCTGCCCGGCCATCGCCATAGGGGTTCTCACCCTGGGTCATCTTCGCGTAGAGCGGCTGATCGGTTGCCAGTTCCGTAATCGCTGCTGCAATCCGCTGCTGATCCGTGCCCACCAACCTCACAAAGCCATTCTCAATGGCCTCCGGCCTCTCAGTCAATTCCCGCATAACCAGTACCGGTTTGGATAGAGCCGCTGCCTCTTCTTGTAAGCCGCCTGAATCCGTGACTATGAAATAACAACGGTTAAGTAAATTGGTAAAGTCATCATAGCTCAGGGCATCAATCAGGTGCACATTGGCCAAACCACTGAGGTGTGCTTTAACCACTTTTTGCAGTTGGGGATTTTTATGCATCACAAAAACGAAGTCGACTGCCAAATCCGCTGCTGCTTCAGCAATTGCGGCACAGATATTGACCAGAGGCTGACCCCAGTTTTCGCGCCGGTGAGCGGTGACCACAACCGTCGGGCGTTTGAAGGCCAAATTCTGCAGCTGAGGGTCTTTAAACTGATATTCGGGATCGATCATGATCCTGAGTGCATCAACGACGGTATTCCCGGTTACAAAAATCCTCCCTTCAGGAATCCCTTCCTGGCGCAGATTCATGGCAGCCTTGGCTGTTGGCGCAAAAAAAAGACTGGTAATATGATCAACCAGTTTCCGGTTAGCCTCTTCAGGAAACGGATGATCCATATTGCCAGTGCGCAAACCAGCTTCTACGTGCCCAATGGGAATGCGATGATAAAACCCAACCAGGGCTGCTGACAAGGCTGATGTGGTATCACCATGTACCAACAAATAATCAACTGAGGTTTGGCGGAGGAGTTGATCCATACCCCGCAGCACAGCAATGGTCATGTCTGACAATGACTGTCCCGGCCTCATTACATCCAGATCATGGTCGGGGACAATATTGAAAATCTCCAAAACCTGGTCGAGCATTTCCCGATGCTGGCCGGTTACAATTACCTTCGTTTCCCAGCTGCTGTCTTGGAATTGTTTCACCACTGGTGCCATCTTGATTGCTTCTGGCCTCGTCCCAAACACGATGCCTATGCTAGCCACTAGAACACCCTCCGCTCAGGTTTTACCGTAAAAGGCTTGATCATGCCAATCCGTCTGGCCCCGTAAAGAAAAATCACTGCCACAACTGGCAATACCAGAAACAAGTTCCAACTCTGGAATTTGGCCAAGAAGAGAGCTAGTGTGGACGCAGTCAAGGTCAACATGTAGGCTATCAAAGCCACTTGCCTCTGGCCGAAGCCCAGTTCCAGCAGGCAGTGATGAAAGTGCTGGCAGTCAGCCTGATAGACAGGAACACCTTTTTGAACCCGCCGCACAATGGCACAGAAAGTATCCAGTGTCGGAACAGCAAGGATCAATACCAAAAGCGGCAGGTTGAAAGCCATATCCGCACTTAACACACTGTCATTGGCTAAAGCAGCAAAGGTAAATCCCAGAAACATGGCACCAGTATCGCCAAGGAAGATCTTAGCGGGATGGAAATTGAAGGCCAGAAATCCCAGGCAGCCGCCAATCAGAATCATCAACAATCCGGCAATGTCAACAAAACCAAAAGTATAAGTCCAGAATAACAAGGCAACAGACGCAATCAGAATAATACCGGTGGCCAATCCGTCTAAGCCATCAATGAAATTGGTAATATTGATCACACTGACCATGAATATGGCAGCTATTACATAGTTGGGGCTGGAACTCAAAGCCAGGAAGGCGATTACAGCGGCAATTTGGCCGAGGAATTTCTTGCCGGCAGACAAACCACCCCGGTAATCATCGATCAACCCGGTCAACACAATGATGGTGGCACCTACAAAGTAAGCCAGCAAATCAGGATGCTTGTACCAATAAGCAGTAATTAAAAAAGCTGCATATAAACCTAACCCTCCGGCTGTTGGCACCGGGGTTGAATTAATGCGGCGTTCATTGGGATGCTCATAAAGCTTCAGCAGAACGGATAGAAAAACTAATGCCGGAGTAAAGATCAACGCCAATCCCAAACCGACCAACAACTGTTCCACCATTAACTCCACTCCTAACTCTCCCACTTGACCAAAGCTACATTGGCCTCATCAAGCATGGCCCTGGCAAGTTCATCGGGGTAATCCCCCTGAAAATAGATTTTGGTGATTCCGGCATTGATCAACATTTTGCTGCACAAGATACATGGTTGATCAGTGCAAAAAAGCACTGCCCCGCTGGTGCTTACTCCATGCAGAGCTGCTTGGATAATAGCATTCTGTTCAGCATGAACACCACGGCACATCTCGTGGCGCTGGCCAGAAGGTATGTTCAACTCCATGCGCAAACAACCTCGGACACTGCAGTGGGTCAGTCCGCTGGCTGCACCATTGTATCCGGTGGCGATAATATGCTTGTCCTTAACCAACACCGCACCCACCTTGCGCCGCAGGCATGTCGAGCGCGTACTGACCAGCTTGGCTATATCCATGAAGTACTGTTCCCATGATGGACGTGTAGGCATAGGTTTCTCCTCTAATAAGGTTATTTGTACATATATACATAATTCGTCATTAGCGTAAAAAATCCTAGGTAGGCACCCTGTTTGATACAGGGCGCCTTATATATTGCAGGGGAATCACTTCGTACCAAACAAGCGATCTCCTGCATCTCCTAACCCAGGAACGATGTAACCATGCTCATTAAGTTTCTCATCAATGGATGCTGTATAGATATTTACGTCAGGATGGTGCTTCTGTAAAAATGCTATTCCCTCCGGAGCGGCAATCAGACACATCAGTTTCACACTGGAACAGCCGATATTCTTGGCAAAATTGATGGCTGCAACCGCAGAACCACCCGTAGCCAGCATTGGATCGATGACAATGAAATCCCGCTCATAGCTGTCACTGGGTAATTTGCAGTAATACTCCACCGGTTCCAAGGTTTCAGGGTCGCGGTAGAGTCCCACATGGCCGACTTTGGCTGTGGGAATCAGCTGCAGGATGCCTTCCACCATGCCCAACCCTGCCCGGAGAATGGGAATCAGACCAATCTTTTTCCCAGTGATTGTATAGCCTTTCGTCGTGCAGATAGGAGTTTCTACTTCTACCTCTTCCAATGGCATGTCCCTGGTTACCTCATAAGCCATTAACAGTGCTACTTCATTGACCAGCTCTCGAAAATCCTTGGGCCCGGTATTCTTGTCTCGAATCATGGTCAACTTGTGCTGTACCAAGGGATGATCGATTACATGAACTTTAGACAAAACATCGTCTCCTTTCTCTACTCTAGGTGGACATTGAATCACTGCCAGGCATCGAGGATAGCTTCGATGGCCTGCAGTAACTCGGCGGCAGTGCGTTGGTATGTTGCTACAGCTTGTCCGTATGGATCACTGACGTCGCTATCTGCCCTATTCATGTTCTCGTTTCGGATATTAGTTTCCTGCATTTTTTGGGCGGCAAATTCCTTGATCAAAAACACTTTATTTTCCAAGTCAGGGCGCAAGTTAAGTATTTGCTGTTTATGATTCTTGGCCATGGTGAGAACCAAATCATACTGGTCCAGGGTCTGGGGATCGATCCGTTTAGCTTTATGATTAGACAGATCAATGCCATAGTCTTGCATTACGGTTTGGGCTTGAGTACTTGCGGGTTCATTCTCAAAGGCGTTTAATCCCGCTGAATCCACTTCCACCGCGATCCGCCTCTGCTCAGCATGTTTTTTCAATAAAGCCGCTGCCATGGGGGATCGGCAGGTGTTTCCGGTGCAAACCATCAAAATCTTCCGCATCAACCTACTCCTTTCGTTTCAAGACTGGATCACTCTGTTACCGGCTGCCTTGCGGAGCCGGTTCATAAGAGCCATGCCAATCTCGTTTTCGGTAAACCCCTCCACAAAGACAACATCCAAACCCTGTTGGTCGACAGTCCGCAGTAGATTGTAAAGCCGGGATGCGGCTATTTTGGGTTCAAGCTCTGGCCCCATATCAAAAACGGTTAATCCAGAGTATGCTTCCAGATGCTCACTGGCAGCCAATACACCGAGCTTGCGGCCTGCAAATTCCGGGGAATGGGCCAATAGATTGATTTTCTCCTGGATCCGATCGCCAAGGACCAAAACCACCTCTGCTTTGGGAGCATAATGCTTGTATTTCATGCCTGGAGAACGAGGCTTTTCTACAACTCCATTGTGAAAGACACTTGGATCGACTGCTATCTCGGCTACCTGCTGCAGCTGTTCTACTGTTACACCACCAGGCCTCAGGATCCGAAACGGCAGGCAGGTACAGTCCAATACGGTAGATTCAACGCCCCATCCAGTGGGGCCTCCGTCTACAATTAACGGAATCCGGCCGTTTAGGTCCTGCAGCACATGCTCTGCCCGTGTAGGGCTGGGGCTGCCGGAGATGTTGGCACTGGGAGCCGCAACCGGCAGATTCGCCCTCTGCAAGAGTTCCAAAGCCAAATCATGATCAGGCATCCTGATGGCTACGGTATCCAATCCGGCAGAAACAATGTCAGGAATCCGGTGGGATTTCGGCAGCACCAGGCTTAAGGGGCCAGGCCAAAAGCGTTCCATCAAGGTATTTGCCAAGGGATGGTAATCGCCCACCAAATCCATGACTTGATCCAAACTGTAAATATGGACAATGAGTGGATTGTCAGCAGGACGGCCTTTGGCTGCAAAAATCCCGGCCACAGCCTTGGCATCTAAAGCATTCGCACCTAGCCCATACACTGTTTCCGTCGGAAAGGCGACACATTCACCCTGCTTCAACAGGGTAACCGCCTCTTCCAGCTGATCTGGTTGAATGATTCTTGTCTCTACTGCCACCTCAATATCACCACCCGATCCTTGCCTGCATAATCCTGCTTAACTGAACAACTGCTGTAGCCCCGCTTAGCTGCCAAATCCAGAACCATCTGCTTTTGATCATAACCTATCTCCATCAAGACATGCCCTTCGTCAGCCAAGTAGTCTGGAGCATGTTCGATCAATACCCGGTAATAATCCAGCCCGTCCCGCCCGCCATCCAAGGCCTGCTTTGGCTCCTGCTGCACTTCTTGATCCAAGTTTTCCAAGTCATGGCTGGGAATATAAGGCAGGTTAGCGCAGATCAAGTCAAATTTCTGATCAGGAACCTCTTTGAACAGATCACTATGCAAAAAAGAAAGCTGATCAGCCACTTTGAGTCGATCAGCGTTAGTTCTGGCAATCTCCAGGGCCGCCTCAGAAATGTCAACAGCCAGGACTGAGGCCTGCTTGATATGAAAAGCAAGGGTGACAGCAATCACTCCGCTGCCGGTACCAATATCGAGGACCTCTGGATTCTGGATTGACTGCAGTAAATTCAAAGCTTCATCGACCAGCAGCTCTGTTTCCGGGCGGGGAATTAAGACTGCATCCGAGACCACAAATTCCAAGCCGTAAAACTCTTTGCGCCCGGTCAAATAAGCTACGGGAACCCTTCTGCCCCTTAATCCTATCAACCGGCGATAGGCATCGACTTCACCTTTTTCCAGAGGCCGATCCAGGTTCATGTACAAATGAACCCGATCACTTTCCAGCACATGTGCCATTAATACTTCCGCATCGAGCCGCGGGCTTTGGCATCCTTTATCATTTAAATAAGTTGTACTCAGGGTGATAAGTTCTTGGACCGTGTACAGTCTGGACATTGATTACGACTCCATTGCTTTTAGACGTTCAGCTTGATCAGCTGTGATCAATCCATCGATAATTTCGTTGAGATCGCCTGCCAAAACAGCATCCAGCCGATACAGGGTAAGGCCGATGCGGTGATCGGTAACCCGCCCTTGCGGGAAATTGTAGGTGCGAATCCGCTCACTGCGATCCCCAGTGCCTACCTGGCTTTTGCGCTGGGCTGCTAACTCTTTTTCCTGCTCTTCTTTGGCCATGTCAAAAAGGCGGGCCCGCAAGATTTTCATGGCTTTATCTTTATTCTTGTGCTGAGATTTCTCATCTTGGCACGACACGACCAGTCCTGTCGGAATGTGGGTGATCCGCACCGCTGAGTCAGTGGTGTTGACGCTCTGCCCGCCGGGGCCCGAGGAACGATAAACATCGATGCGCAGATCATTCGGATCAATCTGCACTTCCACATCCTCCGCTTCCGGCAGTACAGCTACAGTCGCTGCGGAAGTATGGATCCGGCCTCCTGATTCAGTAGTGGGAATACGCTGCACCCGATGGACACCGCTCTCGAATTTGAAGCGGCTGTAGGCACCTTTCCCTTCAATTGAGAAGATTACTTCTTTAAAGCCGCCCAGCTCGGTAGGGTTGCTGCTCATCAATTCTACACGCCACTGATTGGCTTCAGCATAACGGCTGTACATCCGAAACAAGTCGCCAGCAAACAAAGCAGCCTCTTCACCGCCTGTACCAGCCCGGATCTCCACAATGACGTTTTTCTCATCGTTAGGGTCCTTGGGCAGGAGCAGCACCTTGAGCTCCTGTTCAAGATCAACTTGTTTTTTTTCAAGCTGTTCCAGCTCTTCCTGGACCATGGCTTTAAAGTCTGGTTCCAGCTTATCCTCCAGCAATTCCTTCGCTTCTGCAATCTCAGCAACCACAGATTTGTACTCTTTGTAAACGTTCACGACCTCTTCCAGCTCTGCATGAGCCTTGGCCAGTTTTTGAAACTGCTGATGATCCGCAATGATTTCCGGATCGCTTAATTTCTCTGTTAAATCCTGGTATTTATCTTCCAGCTGTGCTAATCTCTCAAGCATGGTTATCTCCCCTTATTCCTTACATCCATCATTGACAGTTGGAAATTGAGCAACGTTGCTTTTCGCATTGAAAGAATGATCTTTATTGAGGACTGCTTTAAGGGACGTGATTGCCACTTCCACTTGTTCATCATCAGGAGTTCTTGTAGTCAGATACTGCAGTGCCATTCCGGGCGCGGCGATCCATTTGAAAACAGGATGCGGGTTCTCTTTTCCCGCTTGCCGGATTACTTCATAGGACAGGCCGGCAACAATCGGGAGGATTGCCAGATGCGCAACCACCCTGAGCAAGAATGGAGGCCTGCCAAAGACTGAAAAGACAAGAATACTCATGAACAATGTGATCAGGATGAAATTCGTCCCGCAGCGGGGATGGATGGAAGAGTGCTTCTGAACATTGGCTACAGTTAATTCTTCCCCGGCCTCATAGCAATTAATAGTACGGTGTTCGGCCCCATGGTATTGAAACACTCTCTGAATGTCCTTCATCAAAGAAATCCCGGCGATATAGGCAATAAAAAAGCTGATTTTAATTAACCCTTCCACTAGGTTTAAAAGGACATTATTGCTGATAGCTCCTTGAATTAAACGGATGATAAACGCCGGCAGAATCACGAAAAACCCCACTGTCAGAATGATGGCCAGCCCAAACGTAAAGACCAACTCTTTCACCGAAAGTTCTGCCCCGGTTTCCTCCTCCGCATAGGCATTGGCTGAAAAGGTCAGGCACTTAATCCCAAAGATCAACGCCTCGAACAGCGCCACCGAACCGCGGATAAGTGGCTTGCCCAAAATAGGATATTTCTGCGCCAGTGAAGTTACAGGCCCTTCCTTGACGATAATCTCTTTATTAGCTTTACGGACAGCTACAGCCCAGTGCCGCTTGCCGCGCATCATGACACCCTCGATTACTGCTTGACCGCCATAGTTAAAATTGCTCACTTTGCAGTTCACTTCCCCTCAATAGACTATAAACAACATCGGCTTGTTCAGTGGGCATGATCAAGACCAGTGTATCACCGGGACAAATCTGATCCTGTCCCTTAGGGGCCACAACATCGCGATCTTTGCGATGAATAGCAAAGACGGTTGCTTGATGGTTTTCCCGCAATCCTGATTCCGCCAACACTTTGTAAGCCAACGGCGATGTTTCCGATACAACAATTTTCAAAAGGGCCTGGTTTTCATCGGCATGCAAGACGTCCTTTACCGGCTGCATTTTCAGGGGTTGTTCATAAGCAGAGCTGAGAACAGACCGAAAACCCCTTGGCAGCAACAGCCTGGTGGCAACGCCGGTTATGACTCCGCAAGCCCAGCCAACAAACAAAGCAGTAAAGGTTGTGTAGACAACCTGCAGGATTGTCCCACCAATATCCATCAGCAGAGTTGGTGACAGCTGGGAAATGCGAATAATCTGATCGAATACAGTAAGCCCGCCCAACATCCCCACATAGGTGGAAATATTCCCTTTTACTTTCAAGGCCACATGGTATCCGAGCCCAATTGTCAGTACACCGCCTAAGAAAACGGGTAAGCCCAGTTGAGTCAAAACTCCCACGACAGCCCCGATAATCAATCCCCTGGCCAAGGTAATGGTGGTGGCCGTTACCCGAGGCAGCAGCAGAGTAAACAGGGCCCGCCAGTGTTTCGGTTTTAGAGAGAACTTGGGCATAGCCACGATCAGATCAAATGGCAATAAAGCCACAAAGATAGCCACAAACGATGAGGTCAGGCCCGGCATATCAATAATCAGGAAGTAGGCTAAGCCCACCGTAAAGGCTCGCATGACAACAATCAAGCGAATTGACCAGGTTACGCGTTTCTCTTTGGTCAAGCAGATCACATCTCCATCATCAAGCATATAGTGGGGGTTATGATTTTACTTCGAATTCTTCCAAACGCTTCGCCAAGGCTTTCTTGATTTTTGCTTCCAAAAACACTCCATCAGGCTGATACTTTTCCGCAAATACTTCACCCTGATCATGAATTACGGACAGCAAAGTTAATTGATCAAAAGGCAGCAAATAGCGCCTTACTACAAATTGCGAAGCAAAAAAGCGGCTTACTGCAATCCCCACTGATTCTAGATTCGCTTTTGTCAAAGCTGATACCTGCAAATCATCGGGTCCTGTGATCACTGGCCCCAAAACCTGATCTATCTTATTATAAACGTTAATAATCGGTGTGTCACACCCAATTTCTCGCAAAACCTCTTCAACTGCAGCTTTTTGCTGCTCCACCAAGGGATGGCTGGCATCCAGGACATGCAGCAGGAGATCAGCCGCTGAGACTTCTTCAAGGGTGGCCCGGAAAGCCGCGATCAAAGTGTGGGGTAGTTTCCGCATAAAACCAACGGTGTCGCTGAGGTACACCCACTCGCCCTCGGCAATCTGCCATTTCCGGATCAAAGGATCCAATGTTGCAAACAGCTGGTCTGCCACAAAAGTTGATTCTGCTGTCAGAGCCGAAAACAACGAAGATTTGCCCGCATTCGTATAACCAACCAACGTAACCAAAGGCACATCGGCCTTTTTTCTGCCAGCCATCTGTAGTTGGCGCACCTTGCGCACCAGCTCCAGTTCATCTTCAAGATCGGCAATGCGCTTGCGAATCCTTCTCCGGTCCGTCTCCAGCTTGGTTTCACCGGGGCCGCGGGTACCAATACCTCCACCTAACCGGGACAAAGCCGTTCCATGTCCGGTAAGCCTGGGTAACAAGTATTTCAGCTGTGCCAGCTCTACCTGTATCTTACCTTCCTTAGTCCGGGCCCGGCGGGCGAATATGTCCAGGATCAGCTGGGTGCGGTCCAGAACAGGCGCATCTAACAATTCGGAGAGATTCCCCTGCTGTGCAGGGGTCAGCTCGTCATCAAAAATGACGATATGTTCATCGTCACTCAACAGCTCCTTGATCTCCATTATCTTACCAAGGCCGATATACGTTGCCGGAACCACCCTTGGCCGGTTTTGAACCACTTTGGCAACTACAGTCAAGCCTGCGTCTTCCGCCAGCTGTACTAATTCAGTAAGATTATCTTCGACTTCCTGAGCCGACTGATGAGGTAATTGCAATGTAGCTAAAACGGCTTTTGTCATTTCACTCACCTTTTTGAATCAAATCACTTGTCTATTTATAGATCCAAGCAAAAAACCCTGCCGTTTACGGCAAGGTCTGCGGTGATCACTGCCCATCTCCATTGTTTGGTATCTGGAATTGTTCCTGATCCCGATCGATAGTCGTGTTATCTCCGTCGAACAATGTAATCAAGCCCGCATCTCTAAGTTTGGTGACTACTTCAAACAGTGAATCCTTGTCTTCATCAGGGAGATTGCGGACAAAATCATTGATCTGTTCTGGAGGGACATTGTTAGTAAAACTAACTCCACCGTATTTTAGATGTTTGCGTTTCATAGAGAGCCTCCTTTGCTTATCGCTTAACAATGCTAGTGTAACCGGGAAAAGGTTTTTTCTGCCCTAGGGTGGAAATATTTCGCAAGGGAGGTATTGCCATGGCCACAATTCTTCATGTGGATATGGATGCATTCTATGCAGCGGTAGAACAGCTAGACCATCCCGAGTATCGTAACAAACCCCTGATCATTGGTGGAACCAAAGACTCCGTCCGCGGTGTTGTTTCGACTTGTTCCTATGAAGCCCGCAAATATGGTGTGCGCAGTGCCATGCCCATCAAACGGGCTGTCGCCCTTTGCCCCCATGGCATCTTTATTCCCGGCCGCATGGCCAGATACCAAGAGGTATCAAGGCAAATTCATGCTGTCTTTCAAGACTTTTCACCGGTAGTGGAGTCTCTTTCCATAGATGAAGCGTTTCTGGATATGACCGGCTGCGAACATTTCTATCCTTCTCTAAAAGCCATGGGTCAAGCCATTAAAGACAGGATCAAGGAGGAAACCGGCCTTACCTGCTCGGTGGGCATCGGGCCTAACAAATTTCTGGCAAAGCTGGCTTCCGACTGGCAAAAACCCGATGGTTTGACTATCATCTACCCCGATCAAGTGGATCAGTTTTTGCTCAATCTACCTGTAGGCAAACTCTGGGGAGTTGGTGACAAAAGCAAAGAAGTTCTGCGTAAACTTGGCATCAACACAGTCCGCGATTTGCGGGGAAAATCTCTGAACTGGCTGCAGGAAAATCTGGGTGCCAATTTTGGTACCCATCTGTATAATCTGTCCCGCGGTATCGACAGCCGTGATGTGGAACCTGCCGGGGAAGCAAAATCCATAAGCCAGGAGATCACTTTCGATCATGATTATGAGGACCAGGAGTTCTTAAGGAGCCAACTGGCCATCATGGCTGAAAAAGTTGGCTACCGGTTAAGGCGGGAAAAGTTGTATACCAGAACAGTAACGATTAAAGTAAGATACAATGATTTCAGCACCATCACCAGGTCCCAGACCCTTGATTACGCCATTTGCGATGATGACAGCCTGTTCAGTATTGGCTGGAAACTGTTTCAAACGGTAAAGAAAGCACCCGTCCGCTTACTCGGCATTTGCGCTCACAACCTGGTCCACAATCAACAGCTGTCGCTGTTTGACAATACGGTAGAAACCAACAAACTAGCACAAGTGATCGATCAGATCAATCAAAAATACGGCAAGGCGATTACCAAAGGCCGGACATTAAAGCCCAAAAAATAACCTCCCCAGCTTTAGGGGAGGTCTTGTTGACACAGTCTTCTAGTCTGACAGGATTACAGATCCTTTTTCGGGTATGGGTAGCGCTGCCGTTCAAACTCATTGCGAATCTCTTTGTTGAGAATGCGCAAATAGGTACCTTTCATTCCCAAGGATCTTGACTCAACAACACCGGCAGAAGCCAGTTTCCGTAAAGCGTTGACGATTACAGAGCGGGTAATACCGGCATTGTCTGCAATCCGGCTGGCCACCAACAATCCTTCGTTGCCATCAAGCTCGTCAAATATATGCTGCATCGCCAGGATTTCTGAATAGGAAAGGCTCTTGATGGCAGACCGAGCCAATTTTATCTCTTGAGCTTCATCTTCTTGCATGATGTCGATGCGATTGGCAATAACCATGCCAATGGTGGTTGCCGCAAATTCCGCGATAATGAAATCGTCTTCGTTAAATTTGCTCTTTTCACCTGCAAAGAGCAGTGAACCGATTCTTCTGCTGCCGCCGACAATAGGAGCTACCAGCATGTTAGCCTTTTCATGGCCATCATACACTGTGACAGCGCCTATTTTCAGCAGTGAATTATTCAAATCATCGGGAATCCTTTGATTCACAATCCACTCTTCATCAAACTCCGATGCTGAGAACTCTGTATCTGCTGCGTAAGCAGCTATTTTGCCGTTCTTGTCTATCAGGTATACGTTGGTGTTTTCTACCGCTGCCTCCTTGAGGGCAGATAAAAGGTCCTCGTATTCAACGTCACTTCCTTCGTTCTGGAGCAAGTCGAAATACTGCTTGAGTCTCTTCAAGACCACGAAAGCTCATCCTCTCTTTTCTGAATTTAATATCTTGTAGTAACATTTACAGCTCAAGTAAATTATATATATTTACAATGTTTTTGTCAATGAATTAACTCATATTTAACACAGTTAAAATGAGTTCTTTTACATAAAATTCCAATACTAGACGCATAACCTCGGATAACCTAGACTTCCTTACCTGAACACCTACAAGATACTATAAAATAGTTACTAAGTCAAGAAATATCTAACAAATTTTTCCAGAAATATACGTTAAAAATTTGTGTATTTTTACGATATATCATAGTGTAAAGTAGTTGTAGGATAAAACTAAACAAGAGATCATCCTTTTGGTAAAATAGAATCGCTGAAATCCTAACCAAAGGAGTGATCTCTTGTGATTAATATTTTACAACAAATCGTTGAAAAATTCATCAGCGAAGTTACTGGATTTTTTGGTCAGGACAAAGT
>DUVS01000055.1 GCA_012840925.1 Bacillota bacterium | reverse complement strand
TGCAGGAGATCCTCGAGGAGATCCAGAACGGTGAGTTCGCGCGGGAGTGGATGCTTGAGAACATGGTGAACCGCCCGGTCTTCACGGCGCTGACGAAGGCGGACGAGGAGCACCTGATCGAGCAGGTTGGCCGAGAGATCCGCGGGTTTATGCCGCAGTTCAAAAAATAATACCCCCTTTTTCCAGCCGATACCGGTTTATGCTCTCCGGCGCTACCCCCTGGTATGCCTGTCTGTATCATCTTCCATTCAGAGACCGGAACCACCCGGGCAGTGGCCCAGCGGCTCGCTGCGGCGACCGGCGGCGATCTTGTCGAGGTACGGGACCTTGCGGGTTACTCGAAAGTGGGGATGTACCTGAAAGGCGCTCCGCGGGCTATGCGAGGCGAGCTTGCCGCGATTGAGCCTGCCCTCATCGATGTCTCCGGCTACGATGCCGTCGTCGTCGGAAGCCCGGTATGGGCGTTCAACCCGACACCCGCCGCCAACGCCGCCGTCGCCGCCCTGCAGGGCATCGAAGGAAAGACCGCAGCCGTTTTCTGCACTTCTCGCGGGGCGCCAGGGAAGACCCTCGAGCGTATGCAGGCGATGCTTGCGGACCGGGGCGCCGACGTCAGGGGAGCAGTCTCGTTCACGGATCGTGACCTGCAGAATACCGGGGCGGTGGAGGCCCTGGTCGACCTCGTCCAGCCGTGTGCGGTCAGCAGAACGTAAAAAAAGACGGGAGAGCGGTCAGAACCGCATCTGCCGGGTCGTCGAGGAGAGCGCCGCCTCGAGTTCCTCGGGCGTGATGACAACAGTCTCGCCCTTCAGCCTGAGGGTGAGGGCGTCGCCCCCGACCCTGCCGATGATCCGGTGCTCAACTCCAACAAGGGCCGCCTCGTCCTTCGCCGCGACCAGGAACCGGCCGTAGGTCTCGGAGAAGAGTTCCTCCAGGGGGTCGCCGGTGAGTGTAACGTCTGACTGTGGCGCGACCTTCACGAGCGCCGCGAGGAGCCCGCCCAGGGAGAGGTCGGTGGCGGAGGTGACCCGACCTTCCCTGACGAGGTCGCGGACGACGGCGAGGACGGCCGGGTCGGCCACCGCGGGTGCGTGGCCGCCGCACCCGGTGACGGCATCGAGGACCGAACCACCAAAGTCAGGCTCCGTCGTCCCGATCAGGGCCAGGAGTTCGCCTTTGGCCGGGGCCGTCCACTGCCTGACATCCCCGCGCCCTACCATCCCGAGCGATGGCGTGGGCTTGATCTGCGTCCCGAACTCGTCGCTCTCGTTATAGAGCGAGACGTTGCCGCCGACGACCGGGATTGCCATCCTCCGCGCCGCATCCCCGAGGCCGAGGACACACTGCTCGAGCTGCCAGTTGACCTCCGGGTGCTCGGGGCTTGCGAAGTTGAGGCAGTTGACGAGACTGAGCGGGTCGGCACCGAGGCAGGCGAGGTTGCTTGCGTTCTCGATGACGGCGTTCGCCGTCCCCTCAAAGGGCTTTAAGTAGATGTGCCGGGGGTTGCACCCGCAGGAGAAGAC